>NZ_QUEL01000013.1:0-76282 GCF_003478145.1 Clostridium sp. AF29-8BH
TGTGTGCCCTTGGCAGTCTCAGTGCCCTTGGCAGTCTCAGTCATCGGCAGGAACGAAATGTATTTTCCATACACCTTTTCCCGGTGAAATACCTTATGCCCGCCCAGAAGATACAGGCGGTTGCGGGCATCATAAATATTCACTTCCATTCCCTGGCAGAAAAACTGATACATCAGCTGGATATTGCCGATGGCGTGATCCATACGGCCGCCCAGCGCCCCCAGGATATCAACTGCCTCACAGCCCTGGCGCGCCGCCGTCAAAAGCGCCAGCTCCGTATCCGTCTCATCCTTCTCCGGTTTATGGATCTCAAATTCGATGTCCGGCTGGTTCTGATATTCTTCCAGAACCTTTTTATCCACCGTGTCCAGATCGCCGACCACCGCATTCGGAGAAATATGCAGCGGGCGCAGAACCTCCAGCCCCGCATCTGCCGCAATTACATAGTCATACGAGCGCTGTGAGAGAAAATCTTTCGCAAACGCAATATCAATCGTTCCGCCTGTCACAATCAAACAACGCTTCATCTTCATCATCCCTGTTCAAATTCCTGAAAAATATTTAAAAATGTTTTTACATTCCCAGCCGGGTTTCCCTTAAATACGGCGCTTCCCGCCACGATCACATCGGCTCCTGCCTCTAATACCGTCCGCACATTGTCCGGCGTGATTCCTCCGTCCACCTCAATGCGGGTGGAAAGTCCCCTCTCGCTGCACATTGCGCGCAGCTTCTTGATTTTTTCTACCGTATATGGAATAAATTTCTGACCGCCAAATCCCGGGTTGACCGTCATCAGAAGAACCATGTCCACCTCCGGCAAAATAACATCCAGTGTCTCGACCGGGGTCGCCGGATTTAACGCTACACCTGTTTGCAGCCCTGCCTCACGGATCTGCGCGATCGTGCGGTCCAGATGAAGACAGGCTTCCTGATGCACACAGATCAGATCCGCCCCCGCTTTTTTGATATCCTCTACGTAACGTCCCGGTTCTTCCACCATCATGTGTACGTCAAACACACGATCCGTCACCGGGCGCAGGCTCTTAATTACCGGCATTCCAAAGGAGATACTCGGCACAAACGCGCCATCCATCACATCCAGATGGATGTACTGTGCACCTGCCTTGTCCACCTCAGCGACCTGCTCTCCCAGCTTCGTAAAATCTGCCCCCAGAATCGAAGGTGATAATATAATCATGGTTCTTTCCTCCCATTTTTTGTATAATATCCTCAACGGCTGCTTCTGCCGTATTTCTTTTTCTCTTTTAATTCCTGATACATCAAACGGTAATTGTCATACCGGCTCTGCCCGATCTTATGCTCCTGCACCGCCGTCTTGACGCCGCATTCGCGCTCGCCAATGTGGACACAGCCTAAGAAACGGCATTCATCCTCATATGCCTCAAATTCCGGGAAAAAGTCCTTGAGCGCCTCCGGCTCCAAATCCTCGATATAGAGAGAACTGAATCCCGGCGTATCCATCATATAGGTGCTCTCTTCCACGAAAAACAGTTCTGAATGGCGCGTCGTATGTTTGCCCCGGCGGATCTTCTCACTGATACCGCCCGTTTCCATCTGTGCCTCCGGCTGGATAAAGTTCGTGATCGACGATTTTCCGACACCCGAAGGTCCTGCTAAGACCGTTGTTTTCCCAATGATCAACCGATGAAACTCCTCCAGCCCTGATTTTTCGTAGGTGCTGATAAAATGCACCGGATAGCCCGCCGGTTCATAGATCGCACGCAGCTTCTCCTGCTCGGCTGCATCAACCAGATCGATCTTGTTGAAACAGATGCTGACCGGAACTTCCTGCCGTTCCATCATGACGAGGAAGCGGTCGAGAAGGTTTAAATTTGGCATCGGATCGGTGATGGCAAAAACCACCACCGCCTGATCAACATTTGAAACCGCCGGGCGGATCAGACGGTTTTTACGAGGAAGGATCTCATCGAGATTGCCTGTCGCCTTCTCCTCATCGAGAACACTGATCTCCACGTCATCGCCTACCAGCGGCTTGATGCCGCGATTTCGGAAAATTCCCTTTGCACGGCATTCATATACCTTTCCAATACCGTCGTGTACATAATAGAAACCGCCGATCCCTTTAATTATCTTTCCCTGCATATCTGTACCTTACAACTACCTCTTATTAATTATCTGAAACTTCCACAAATTCAAGCTGATACGTTTTTAGAACCCGATCGTTCGTCAGATCGAGGATCTGCAGCTCACCTGTCTGCACACCGTCCGCTCCCTCGATATTATAATGAATCGGAAGCGTGATATCGCCGCCGATCTCCCTCGGTTCCATGACCGTCTTAGTCACAGTATTGCCGGCAATCGTCTGCTTCATCACAATACTGACGCGGATATGCGTATCTCCGGAACTTGGTCCAAACAGTTCACTCATCTGGAATTCATCGTTGATCGCCGCCACATAGCGGGTTCCTTTTCCCAGACTGACTGTATAGCCAATGGCACTTCCCTCCGGTGTATCTGTTTTCTCCAGGACATCCTGACTGATGATCTTGCCCTTTGCCACTTCTGAACTCTTCGCTTCCTTGCGCTCGCCAAGCCCTAATCCGACCGCTTCCAGAACAACTTTTGCATTTTCCTCTGAAAGCCCTGTAATCCTCGGCATCGGTACCGTCGGTACGTTCGGACCTGTGCTGACATACAGCGTCACCGTACCGCCTGGATCCACGCTGGACGGACTGTATCGGATCACTATACCGGAGGCAACCGTATCGCTGCTCTCTTTCTGCACTACTACGGTCAGTTTATTTTCTTCTGCCAGAAGCGTCTCTGCATCCTCGCTGGACATCTCTTCCAGTCCAAGTTTCGTCAAATCTATTGCCTCATTGCCTTCTCCGATCGTGACGATAACTTCCGTCTGTTTCGAGACAACCGTGCCGCTGGCAATACTCTGACCGATGACCTTCCCCTTTTCAGAGGTTTCCGACTTTTCATATTCATAACGGATTTTCAACGACTGCTTTTCCAATGCTGTCTTCGCCTCATCCTCCGTCATGCCGTCCAGAGGCGGAACCCTGCACTCCGTTGATTCCAGACTCTCGCTCTCAGACGCCTCCGAAGAAGCTTCAACGGTCGTCTTCGGATGCTTCTGACTACCAGATCCCAGATTAAAGATGCCTGTCAACTTCGCAGCAATGACAATCACAACCACCACAATCAATACGGCTGCACCGATTCCAATCATCGTAAGCAGGCGCTCCATCTGCGGATTGACATCCTCGCTGTCTTCTTCTATACGGCGTCCCTTCCGTCTACGGTCTGGGCGCCTTGAGGTTTCTTCCTCATAGACATCCGTCTCTTCTTCCTGCCAACCTTCTATCTCGTTCTCCGACGGTTCCGGCTCTTTCCAGACTACCTCACCACGTTCATTTTCTGTCGGAACCGGTCCGGTCTTTTCACTCACTGCCGGATGTTCCATCGTCTGTTCCAGATTTCGATTTCTCTGTGCCTCCATCTGGCGGTTCAGTTCCTCTGCCCCGCGCACGACTGTCGGGGAATTTTCATCAAATTCCGGTTCTTTTTTCAGGAAATCATCGTTTGGATCCACCAGCGCATGGCGCAGATCCGCGATCAGCTCATACGCATTCTGGTAACGGCGTTCCGGCTTTTTTTGGGTACATTTTAAAATAATGCGGTCCAGGCTTGCCGACACCTCCGGGTTGATGCGGCTCGGCGGCTGCACCGGTTCTTCCAAATGCGCCAGTGCCACTGAAACCGGGTTATCCCCGTCAAACGGAAGTTTTCCTGTTAGCATCTCATACATCGTGATTCCCAGTGAATACAGATCGCTTCGTCCGTCGCTATAATTTCCTTTTGCCTGCTCCGGCGAGATATAATGCACGGAACCGACCGCATTGACCCCGATCGTCTGGGACGATACAGCTCTGGCAATACCGAAATCCGCCACCTTCACCTTGCCGTCACGCGAGATAATCATATTCTGCGGTTTGATGTCCCGGTGCACAATATGCTGGTCATGTGCCGCTGCCAGCCCCTGCGCTACCTGGATGGCAATTCCAATCGTTTCTTTAACGCCCAGATGACCTTTCTTGAGAATGTAGCTTTTCAGCGTGATTCCCTCGATGAGTTCCATGACGATATAATGAAGACTGCCCTCATCCACAACGTCATAAACACTCACAATATTTGGATGGGAAAGCCCTGCCGCCGCCTGCGCCTCCATCTTGAATTTGCTGACGAAATTCGCATCCTGCTGTACTCATCCTTTAAAACCTTGATCGCCACCAGACGGTTCAGAGTGTGGCATTTTGCCTGATACACCTCTGACATGCCGCCCGTACCAATCAGTGAGAGGATCTCATAGCGATCCTGCAGATAGGTTCCCGGTTTCAGCATCATGATTCTCTCACCTCCTTGATCTGCGGGTCAATCAATATGACCGCGATATTATCTTTCCCGCCGTTCTGGTTTGCGAGCGCCGTGAGCGCCCTTGCCTTGGTGTCCAGGGTTCCCGGCAGAAGCACCATCCGGTAAATTGCTGAATTATCCACCATATTGGTTAACCCGTCCGAACACAGCAGTACGTAATCGCCCGGGTTCAGTGAAACCTCAAAGAAATCCGGCTCCACATGCCCACCGATCCCGACTGCGCGGGTAATGATATTTTTCTTCGTCTCATATTCCCGGCTGCCGCGGCTCATCTGTCCCAGCGAGACCATCGCCTCCACGTAGGAATGATCCCGGGTAATCTGATGAATGCCGGAGCGCTCAATCCGGTAGAGACGGCTGTCCCCCACGTTTGCCACATAGAGTGTATTTCCCTGAATTGAAGCCGCTACCAGCGTTGTTCCCATGCCGGCAAGCTCCTCGCGCTCACAGGAAAGGGTATAAAGTTCCTGATTGACTGCCTCGATCCCCTTTCGAAGCGCCGCGACCGGCTCATTCTCACCACTCTCTTTGATATATTCCGGCATATGCTCGATCAGATAGCGCGAAGCAAAATCTCCCGCCTGATGACCGCCCATTCCGTCCGCCACAACAAACAGGTTGGAAAGTTCTCCCACCGGCTCCGTGCTGGCAAACTGAGCATCCTGATTGACCTTACGCGTTTTTCCGATATCCGTCAGTGCGTATGCTTTCATTTGACTGCCGCACCTTCTTTCTCCTGCTCTTTATCCATATAGCTCTTCCGGAGCTGTCCGCAGGCACCGTCTATGTCGCGCCCCATCTCGCGCCGGATTGTCACATTGATTCCCTTGGATTCCAGACATCCCTTAAATGCTTCGATCGCTTTCCGTCCCGACTGTACATAAGAGCGCTCCTTGATCGGATTGACCGGAATCAGATTCACATGCCCGTGCTGATCCTGAATCAGCGCCGCCAGCTCGCGCGCCTCGTCCAGATTGTCGTTGACTCCCTGCACCAGGCTGTACTCAAACGTCATGCGGCGTCCCGTTTTTTCAAAATAGTAATGACAGGCCGCCAATACATCCTTTAACGCATATGTACGCGCGATCGGCATCAGGCTCTTCCGCACCTCGTCATTCGGCGCATGCAGAGAAAGTGCCAGCGTGATGGTCAGTCCCTGATCTGCCAGCTCCCGGATCTTCGGAACCAGCCCACAGGTGGAAACCGTCACATTCCGCTGACTGATATGCAGTCCGCCTTCCTCCGTCAAAAGATGGATAAAGCGGATCAGGTTATCGTAATTGTCCAGCGGTTCACCCGATCCCATCACAACCACGTTGGAAACGCGTTCGCCTGTATCGCGCTGAATCTGATAAATCTGGTCCAGCATCTCCGACGGGCGCAGGTTCCGTTCCAGGCCGTCCAGGGTCGAAGCACAGAAACGGCAGCCCATCCGACACCCCACCTGCGAGGAAATACAAACGGAATTTCCATGCTTATAACGCATCAGGACACTCTCGATGACATTGCCGTCCGCGAGGCGGAACAGGTACTTGCGGGTTCCATCGATCTGCGAAATCTGCACCCGTACCTTTTCCAGCGATACATACTCGCACGCGTCCTGCAGCTTCTGCCGGAGTACCTTGGAAAGGTTTGTCATATCGTCAAAGGAAGATGCCAGTTTTTCATGCATCCACTGATAGATCTGGGCGGTCCGGAATGGTTTTTCACCCAGACTCACCAAAAAGGCACGCAGTTCCTCCTGCGTCATTGATTTTATATCCTGCTTTTCCATATCGGACTGCCTCCCTCTCTCCTATATGCACTCTCGGAGTCTTTCCTGTATTCATACGCTGTTCCGTCCAGTTATCCTTTTCTTTTCATCACAGAGATGAAAAATCCATCACACGGATGAACGCCCGGATAGAGCTGGATGTATCCCTCTTTCAGGCTGTCTTCCTGAAAATCAATCCCCAGACGACCACTGATATCAACCGGCTCAAATGGATATTCGTTTAAAAACCATGCCCGGTTTTCATCATTTTCCAGACGGTTGACCGTGCAGGTGCTGTAAACCAGCACTCCACCCGGCTTCACGTACTGCCAGACCACCGACAGCATCTGCCGCTGCAATGCAGCCAGGTCCCGGATTCCGTCCATTGAAGCGTTGTATTTGATATCCGGCTTGCGTCCGATAATGCCAAGTCCTGAACACGGCAGATCGGCAATGACCACATCCGCTTTCTGCTCCATCGAAGCATCGAATTCACACGCATTCCAGGCGCAGGCAGAGACGTTTGTACAGCCGCTGCAGGCAATATTCTCCTTGATCAAAGATACCTTGTAATCACTCACATCCCGGATCTCAACCTGTCCAGTTCCGTACAGCAGATCCGCCGCATGAAGCCCTTTTCCACCCGGTGCCCCACAGACATCGAGTACAAAATCACCCTCTTTAATACCCGCCGCATCACCTGCCAGCGACGAACTCAGGTCCTGAATCCGGATTAGTCCTTCGCGGAACGCATCCAGACTCTCTGGATAGTCCACTCCCGTCAGACGGTAAACGCCGCTTCCCGTCGCTGTCTCCTCTGCCGTCACGCCCTGGGCGGACAGGGAGGCAAGAATCTCTTCTTTCCCTGCACGGCTCTCGGCAAACCGCACCATAAACGGACGTTTCTCCAGACCAGCCTGTGCCATCCTGTGCGTCGTCTCTGCCCCATAGTTTTCCTCCCAGAGAGATAAAATCCAGTCCGGCATTGAATACCGCACTGAATCATCCGGGAAGGTCAGTTTGCCTTTTCCACGCACCACAGAACGCAACACACCATTTACAAAGCCGGAAAGTCCGGAAAATCCGCGTTTTTTCGCAAGGCGCACCGCCTCATTGCACGCCGCCGAATCCGGTACACGGTCCATATAATAAATCTGGTACACGCTCATCCGCAGAAGTGTGCGGATAAACGGTTTCATCTTATGAACTTTTGTTTTGGAATATGCGTTGATAATATAATCAATCTGGATTTTATACTCCACCGTCCCGTCCACAATCCGTTTTAAAAACGAGCGGTCTGATTTCTCCAGATACTGATATTTAGAAAGAGCCTGAAAAAGGGCCAGATGTGTATACTGTCCCTTTTCCAGAATCTCAGTCAAAATTTCTGCCGCTATTTCACGCAGCGCAGTTCCATCAGTCATCGCGTCGTCCTCCAAATAATATAATCAGACGCAGAAGCTGTAAAATCGAACCAGCCGCCGCTGCCACATACGTCAGTGCCGCCGCACCAAGCACCTGTTTGGTATATCCAACTTCTTCCCCGCGAAGAATCCCTGTTGAATCAAGCAGACGTACCGCACGCGCGGATGCATTGAACTCAACCGGAAGCGTCACCAGCTGGAACAGCACCGACAAGGAAAATAAAAGAATTCCAAGTGAAACGATCGGAGATCCCATGCCGCCGATCAGGACACCAATCAGGATCATAGGCCAGGAAAGCTGTGCGCCGATGTTGACCACCGGCACCATTGAACCGCGCAGGCGCAGCGGAACATACTCAGATGCATCCTGCATCGCATGTCCGCACTCATGCGCCGCAACACCGATCGCCGCGACCGAAGTAGAACCATATACACTCTCAGATAAATTCACAGTCTTGGTCCGCGGATCATAGTGGTCGGTCAGACTGCCTGCCACCTGGCGGATCTGGACATCATAGATGCCCTGTGAATTTAAAAGCTGTCTCGCCGCCTCGGCTCCCGTCATGCCAGTCATGCTCCGGACTCTTGAAAACCGCGCGTAGGTGCTTTTCACCTTCGCAGATGCCCCTAATGACAGAAATACACCAATTAATACCAGAATCATCGTCGGATCAAACATACTGTAATATCCATATCCGTATCCGTACATATCACTCCAACTCCTTTCAAACGCCTGGCTGCCTGTAGCAGTTCAGTTCCTGCTGAAGCATTCATTTTATCCGAGCTTTACTCCCGTTTCCACCGGATATCCGCGTAAAAATGCCGCCGTATCCATCCGCTTCTTGCCTTCCAGCTGAAGTTCCCGAATTGTGAGAAGCCCTTTGCCGGTCTGGACAGAGAATGCATCTTTACCGACACATACCACCTGTCCGAATGTCTCCGGTGACGGCCTTCCCGCCGCATCTTCCTCGACATCCGCCGACCAGATTTTCAGGGTTTTTCCTTCAAATTTTGTATAAGCGCTCGGCCATGGATTTAAGCCGCGGATCAGGCGCTCAATCACTGCCGCATCCATCGACCAGTCGATCTGCCCCATCGACTTATCGAGCATTGTCACATGGGTTGCCTCTGCCTCATCTTGTTTAACCGGATGCAGGATTCCCGCCTCCGCTTTTTCAAGCGTGGAGAGAATCAGCTTTCCTCCCGCAAGGCTCAAGCGGTCAAACAGGCTGCCGCCTGTCTCTTTCGGATCCAGGCGTACTTCCACGGTATCCAGGATATCTCCGGTGTCCAGACCGACATCCATCTGCATCGTCGTCACACCGCTGACCTCATCGCCATTGATGACCGCCCACTGGATCGGGGCTGCCCCACGGTATTTTGGCAGAAGCGACGCATGGATGTTGATACAGCCGTATTTCGGCAGGTTCAGAATCCGCTCCGGCAGAATCTGACCAAATGCAATCACGACGATCACATCCGGCTGAATCTTCGTCAATTCCTCAAAAAATGCCTCATCCTTGCGGACGCGCACCGGCTGATACACCGGGATTCCATATTCCAGCGCTTTTTCCTTGACAGGCGGCATTGCCATCGCCTTGCCGCGTCCCTTCGGCTTATCTGGCTGTGTCACCACCGCCGCTACTTCATGCCGGCTCTGATAGAGCGCTTCCAGTGTCGGAACCGCAAAATCCGGTGTTCCCATAAATACGATCTTCATATCTGCCTGTCACCCCACTCTTGTTTTTCTCTCATTCTGCCAATGTGCTTTATTCTTCCTCTGCCGTTACATCCTCTAACGGACCTTCTACCAACTCCACATACAGATGTCCGTGCAGATGATCGCACTCATGGCAGATCGCACGTGCCAGGAAATCATCTGCTTCCAGGACAAACTCTTCCATTTTTTCGTTCAGCGCGCGTACCTTTACGTGGCTCGGACGGGTTACCATACCAGCCTTGCCCGGAACGCTTAAACAGCCTTCCTGACCAGTCTGGCTGCCGGACATTTCCTCGATGACCGGATTGATCAGGACATACTGGTTGCCGTCCTCCACGTCGATTACTACGATCTGTTTGCGGATACCGACCTGCGGTGCTGCCAGACCTACGCCGCCGGCTGAATACATCGTGTCAAACATATCCTCTATCAGTTCAAGTGTGTGATCGGTTACCTCCGTCACTGCCTTACACTCTTTTTTCAGTACCTCATCGCCAATAGTTCTAATTGACCGGATTGCCATTTTATACACTCTTCCTCTCTATGATATATCGTATTGAATCTGGACCGCCTGCCATTTTGTATCTGCGGCAGCCAGGGTTTCAATCTGACCCCTGATTTGATCCAGTATAGCACATTTTTCACACTTTATATATAAAATTTTTCTGTAGATGTCATTAACTTTGTATACTGGTGCCGGAACCGGACCGATACACTCGGCACTTTCGCGCAGCCGCCGCGCCGCCATTTCCGCACATTTATCCAGCACCACCTCATCGCCGCAGGCAAAATAAACCGCAGCCATCTGGCAGACTGGTGGATAACGAAGCAGCCTCCGGTAATTGATCTCATGGCTGTAAAACAGCTCATAATTCTGCGCCGCTGCCGCCTGCACGGCATAGTGTTCCGGCCGGTACGTCTGGATGACCACATCGCCGGGCTTCCCGGCGCGTCCCGCTCTGCCAGCCGCCTGCGTCAGAAGCTGGAACGTCCGCTCCGCGCTGCGGTAATCCGGCGTATTTAAGGAAAGATCCGCCGCCAGAATTCCGACCAGCGTCACTCCTGGAAAATCATGCCCTTTTACAATCATCTGCGTGCCGATCAGAATATCTGCCTCACGATTTGCAAATGCCTCCAGAATCGCTTCATGTCCGCCTTTTTTTGCCGTTGTATCCGCATCCATCCGCAGGATCCTCGCATCCGGAAACCGAATTTTCGTAAATTCTTCCATCTTCTGCGTTCCGGCCCCAAACCCGGCAATATACGGTGATCCGCAGGACGGACACTGCTTCATCAGCGGAATCGTATAGCCGCAGTAATGACAGACCAGACGGTTCTTCCCGTGTAGTGTCAGGGAAACATCACAATGCGGACAGGTCACCGCCTTTCCGCAGGAACGACAGGAAACAAAATTGGAATAGCCGCGCCGGTTCATAAAAAGCATCGCCTGCTCGCCACGTGCGAGTCTCTCTGTCAACATTGCATCCAATGACCGGCTGAACACCGATTTATTGCCTGCCTGCATCTCCGCACGCATATCAGCGATCTGTACCTTCGGCAGGATACTTCCCGCCACTGCCCGGTGATGCAGGGGCAGAAGCACATATTCGCCATTCTGAGCCCGCAGATACGATTCCAGAGAAGGAGTCGCTGAGCCCAAGACCAGCGAAGCCCCGGAAAGCCGGGCGCGCTCCGCCGCTACTTCCCTTGCATGATAGCGCGGCATCGTCTCGCTCTTATAGGCGCCCTCATGTTCCTCGTCGATCAGAATCAGTCCCAGATTGGAAAATGGGGCAAACAGCGCCGACCGCGGTCCGATCATCACGGAAACCTCGCCCCGCGCCGCCCGTTCCCACTGATCATAGCGTTCTCCCGCAGAGAGACGGGAATTCAGAATCGCGATCTGATCGCCAAATCGCCGGTAAAACCGCATCACCGTCTGATATGTCAGCGAAATTTCCGGGATCAGCAGAATCACCTGCTTTCCATCCCGCAGGACACGCGCCATCAGCTCCATGTAGACTTCGGTCTTTCCACTTCCCGTAACGCCGTGAATCAGATACGTTTCACGTTTCCCCATCTCATAATCCTCACAGAAACGGTCAACCGCCGCCTGCTGCTCTTCATTGAGATGCACGGTCTGTCCGGCTGGACGCGGCAGTTTTGCATGGTTTAACCCGCGTTCCTCACGGGAAACTTTCACTGAAAGCTGTCCCTGTTCCTCCATCGGGCGGATCGTCGCCAGGGTCAGGTCAAGCTCCCGTCGGGCAAATTCCATCGGAATATCCAGATTGTCCCGGAATGCCTCAAGGAGCCGCACCCGCGCCTTATAATGCCGCTTCTGTGCCGCCAGGATTGCCGCTTCCAGCTCTTCCTGTTTTAAAAGACAATGCAGCGTCTTTTTCTCGCGCGGTTTTATCTTTTCCTTGACGGGAAGTACGGTTTTGAGCGTCTGGTTCATCGTCGCGCCATAACGTTCCCGCATCCACCACGCCAGACGGATAAGCTGAGATTGCACCGACATACTGCCCGGTGCGATCCCAGCTATCTCCTTGATGCGGGATGGGTCATACTCCGCCGTATTTCCCATTCCCACCACATATCCAGTCCGAAGTGAATTACCCTTTCCAAACGGTACCGTCACGCACGTTCCCGCCGTAATCTCCTCCGCCAGCTGCGCCGGAATCCGGTACTGAAACGGGCGATCCACCTTCTCATGGGATATATCTATAATAATATCCGCGTATTGATACGCCATGATTCCTTCTCTTTCTATTTCTAATTCAAGTCGAACGTCCGTGAGATTTGGCGCGTGATTCTGGTCAGCGAAGCTGACATATTCTCTACAGAATCACTGCGCATCCTCGCGGAGCGTTTATCTCAGTCGGAGAATGGACTCCTACTGAGACAAACTTGCTATTACTTACCACCTGAAGAGGTGGGAGTCTTCTCGACTGAGATAAACCTCGCTGCCGTCTCCCCCAGCTTCATACTGTTGGAACCCTTGAACAGGACTGCATCTCCCTCACCGATCTGTGCATCCAGCCAGTCAAGCATATCTTCTTTTTCGTCCTCTTCAAACGAAACGACATGCAGATCCGGTTTGACTTTCTTTGCTCCCTCGGCGATCGCCTGCGCCAGTTCGCCATATACAACCAGGATATCGACCGGTTTTTCCGCCAGAAACGCACCAACTTCACGGTGGAACTGAATCGTATTCTCTCCCAGTTCCTTCATATCCGCCAGAACCGCAATTCTGCGTCCTGCCGGCAGGGAAGAAAGCACACCTATCGCCGCTTTCATCGAATCCGGGCTTGCATTGTAGGTATCGTCCACGATCGTATAACCATTTTTATGATAAATCTGCTGACGGTTCTTGAACCCGCCAAATTCAAGCAGCTTTTCCGCTGCATCGGCAAGCGGCACATCGTAGGCATCCGCAACCGCCAGGGCAGCCAGCGCATTCATGACATTGTGCTCGCCCATAACAGTCAGCTTCACCGGGACGCGCACCTCGCCGTGTACCATCGTAAAGGACGGAAATCCATCCAGATATGAAAGATCCTCGGCGCGGTAGTCGTTATCTGCTCCAAGTCCATAACGGACGGTATGGCAGCCTGCTTTTGCATGCACGGTAGAAAGCATATCATTATCTCCATTTACAAACAGGATTCCGCCTGCCTTCATACCGTCCTGGATATGCAGCTTTTCTTTTAAGATATTCTCGCGGGAGCCCAGATTCTCAATATGCGTCACACCGATATTCGTCATGACTGCCGAATCCACCGCCGCAATCTCCGCGATCACCGCCATCTCGCCCGGCTCACTCATTCCCAGTTCCAGCACGCCGATCTCATCATTCTCAGAAATCTCCGAGATCGTGAGTGGCACACCGATCTGGCTGTTGTGGTTTGCCGGTGTCTTGAATGTCTTATATTTCGCTGAAAGCGCCGCCGCCACCATTTCGCGCGTCGTCGTCTTTCCCACGCTGCCGGTGATACCAACTAACGGGATAGAAAGGCGTGCCCGCAGGCAGCGTCCGATCGTCTGCAATGCCAGTTTCGTATCTTTCACCTGGATCAGGGCGCCGTGAAAGCCCTCCGGTGCCGCCTCATGCTCCGAAGTCAGTGCGGCTGCCGCCCCATTGTCCATCGCCTGAACCAGGAAACGATGCGCGTCTGATTTCTCCCCGATCAGCGGAACAAACAGATCCGCCCCGCGCATACTCCGGGAATCAATGCTGATGTGTTTTAACTCCGTATCTGCATCTCCGCAGAGCAGTGTTCCCGACACTGCTTCCACGATATGTCTGACTGTAATATGGTCCATATTTTGCCTCCAAATTGATTACATATGCAGCTTCTTCACCGTCTCCTGCACTACTTCCCGGTCAAGGAAATGATAGCGCACGCCCTCGATCTCCTGATAATCCTCATGCCCTTTTCCGATGATCGCGATGATATCGCCATCTTCCGCATGCGACAAGCTGTACTCAATCGCTTCGCGGCGATCCGGGATTTCAACGTATTTGCCGTCGGTTTTTGCAAGTCCGACCTTGATATCTGCCAGAATATCTCCCACTTTCTCAAAGCGGGAATTATCCGCCGTGATGATCGACAGATCTGCCAGCTTTCCGCCAATCTCTCCCATCGAGTACCGGCGATCGCGCGCCCGGTTGCCGCCGCATCCGAAGACACAGACGAGACGCTTCGGCTTGTAGTCGCGCAGCGTCAGAAGAAGACTTTCCATGCTGACCGCATTGTGGGCGTAGTCAACGATCACGGTGCACTTTGCTGATTTATATACAATCTCCATCCGTCCATCGACCTGGATATGTTCCAGCGCATGGCAGACTTTCTCCTTCGGCAGGTCAAAGAAGCTGCACACGCCCGCTGCCGCCAGCGCATTGTCCACGTTAAATTTGCCCGGAATGCCGACACGCAGATCGCTCTCATATCGTCCATGCGTCTGAAATTCGACGCCCACGAAATCATGTTCGCGTACATAGTGAATGTCATCCGCTGTAAAATCAGCCGCCCGTTCCAATGAAAAGGTCAGGATCTCTGCTGTCGCCCCTTCTACGATCGCATCAAAGTGCGGATCATCGCGGTTGACGAGCGCTGTCCGGCAGTTTTTCAAAAGCTGCTTTTTGTAGTAAAGATATTCTTCAAAACTTGCATGTTCATTCGGGCCAATATGATCATTGGAAATATTCAGGAAAATTCCATAATCAAAGAAAAGTCCGTCTACCCGGTGCATCAGGTAGCTTTGGGAAGAAACCTCCATCACGACGTAACGGCAGCCCTCTTCCACCATTTTTGCAAAATATTCTTGCAAAATATAAGATTCCGGCGTCGTATTTTTGGTCGGATAATGATTCTCACCGATCACAGCGCCGTTCGTTCCGATGAGACCCGTCTTCTGTCCGGCCGCCTCCAGAATCGCCTTGATCATATAAGTGGTAGTCGTCTTTCCCTTCGTGCCGGTCACACCGATCGCCGTCATCTTCCGCGCCGGATAATCAAAACGTGCCGCCGAAAGAAGCGATAGCGCGTTCCGTCCATTCTCCACTTGAATGACCGTCACGTTCTCAGGCGCCTCAACCGGATGCTCGACCACCAGAACCGGCGCGCCCTTTTCAACCACATCCGGGATAAAGGTATGCGAATCGACGTTTGCCCCGCGCATACACACAAACACCGTCCCCGGCGCCGCCTTTCTCGAATCGTAGACCACCTCGTCAACCTCCGTCTCCAGGCTGCCCTGCAATAATGTATACGGCAATTCTTTCAGCCAGCTTTTAAGCTTCATAGGATACCTCCTGATTTTGATATTTTATAATGATTCCGCTTTTTAATATCCTTCTTCCATCATGTTTTCAAACTGCTCCATGCTCATCAGCACCTTACGCGGCTTCGTGCCTTCTTCCTCACCGACCACGCCTGCATCTGCAAGCTGATCCATGATACGCGCGGCACGGTTGAAGCCAATCTTAAACATACGCTGCAGCATGCCGATGGATGCTTTGTCTTTCTCAATGATAAATTTACCTGCCTGTGCAAAATAGGCATCGCGCTCACCGCCGCCAAAGCCCGCATCCATCGCCGTCGAACGGATCTTGGACTCAACCTCGGCGCTGTACTCTGCGGTCAGCCCCTCCTGTTTCAAAAATCCGACCACATCCGAAACCTCATTGTCGGACACAAACGCGCCCTGTACACGCTGCGGTTTCTGATAGCCCGACGGATAGAACAGCATATCGCCCTTTCCGAGCAGTTTCTCCGCGCCGTTCATATCAATAATGGTGCGGGAATCCACTCCGGAAGAGACGGAAAAAGCAATTCTCGACGGAATATTTGCCTTGATCACACCGGTGATGACATTGACCGATGGTCGCTGCGTCGCAATCACCAGATGAATGCCCGCTGCACGCGCCAGCTGGGCCAGACGACAGATCGAATCTTCTACTTCGCCCGGCGCTACCATCATCAGATCGGCAAGCTCATCCACGATAATGATGATTTGCGGCAGTTTCTCCGGTTTCTTCGGATCGTCGATATCCGCGATCGACTCAACCTTGGCATTGAAACCCTTAAGATCGCGCACGCCGTATTTTGCAAACTTCTGGTAACGGTCGGTCATCTCTGCCACCGCCCAGTTGAGGGCGCCGGACGCCTTTTTCGGGTCGGTCACAACCGGAATCAGAAGATGCGGAATACCGTTGTATACACTTAACTCAACCACCTTGGGGTCGATCATGATGAGCTTGACCTCGCTCGGCTTTGCTTTATAAATCACACTCATGATCAGCGTATTGATGCAGACTGATTTACCCGATCCGGTCGCACCCGCGATCAGAAGATGCGGCATCTTCGCAATGTCGCTGACAACCGTCTGACCTGCGATATCTTTTCCGACCGCGAATGCCAGCCGGGACGGATATTTCTTAAATGCCTCTGACTCCAGCAGATCGCGCAGCAGAACCACATGGTTCTCCTTGTTCGGAACCTCGATACCGACCGCCGCCTTGCCAGGAATCGGTGCCTCGATACGGATGTCCGCCGCTGCCAGATTTAACTTGATATCATCCGCCAGCGCTACAATCTTGCTGACCTTGACACCCTGCTCCGGGTGAAGCTCATAGCGGGTAACCGTCGGTCCACAGCTGATGTTTGTAACCGTCACGCCCACGCCGAAGTTCTGGAGCGTCTGCTGCAGCTTGATCGCTGTCTCCCGGTACTCCTGATCCGAGAAATCGGTCTGTCCCGTGCCGCGTTTTAAAAGTGTCAATGGCGGGAATATGTATTCTTTCTGGATCTTCTTTTCTTCCTCTTCCTTGCGCTCGATCTGCTCTGGAACCGTCAGTTCCTCAACTGGAAGTGCTTTTCGTTCTTCCCGTTTCTGCTCCAGTTTTTTCTGTATCGCCTCTGTATCTGTCTCGATCACCTTTCCGGATGCGGTCACGACCGTTTTGGAATCCTCCGGGACAAAGAAACTGCCCTTTGTCTCGCCCCGCTCTGATTCCAGCGTCTTATAATAGCCATCGATTGGTTCGGAATCCGTTTCCCCAGATATAGGTTCGTTCCATTCATCCTCATTCCCCATCGAAACGGTTTCCCACTCGTTTTCCGATGGCTCAAAGACATCCTGATGCCCTAAATCTGTATGAACCTCCTCTGCGGTCAAACCAGAGGTCTCTTCCGCGGTCAAACCGGGGGCCGCCTCCGCAGCCGGTCTCTCCCGTGTCTCTACCGGATAATAGCCTGGACCTTTCTGACTCTCGCCGCCGGCAAATTCTTCCATCGTCCGGGTATCACGGCGTACATACAGGCGTTTCAGGAGCTGGTCGCTCGCACTGTCCTCTGCCTCTGCAGTCTCTACTGTCCGCGCCGTCTCGCGCTCCGATTCTTCCTGAAACTGGGATTCTGAACCATCGTATGCATATGTATCCTGCTCCGATTCCACCGGCTCTTCTTCGTACTCCACCGGCTCTTCTTCATACTCCATCGGTTCTGGTTCTACCGCTCCGCCACCGTGGAATATCTGCCCGCGAAATACATCTGCCGGATTCTCCTTCTCTACTCCCTGTCCGGAATCCTGTGCCAGATTTTTTCCCTCTGCCGGAACATCGGTCCAATCATCATAAGCCGCGGCCTCATCCTGCAAGTTTTCCTGCCTTCCATGCATCTCACGGAATTCCTCCGGTGCATCCTCCGGTCCCAGCACGGTTCCCTCCGGGACTCCTTCCGAGAAATTTCGCATCACTGGCAGCTCGGTCAGCTTGGCGCCCTCGAGATCAACGCCACGGACCCGCTGCTCCTCCCGCAGACGGCGTTTTTCTTCCTTTTTCTCCTCATGTATCTCACGGCGGCGGCTCATATCTTCTTTCGCATACTCATACGCCCTTCCGCTGCCCTGTTTAACGAAGTTACCAGGGAACGCTCCGTAATGCACACAGCACCGAGTGCCAAAAGCACCAGCAGAATCAGAACTGCTCCGATCGTTCCCACTGTTCCGCACAACAGCAGCATCAGAATGCCACCGATAAAGCCGCCTCCACCTGCCTGCGCGTAATAATCGCCCAGATTCCAGTCCAGATGCTGACCGCCTCCCATAAGAAGCTGGGAAAGTCCGCAAAGTGCCAGAAGCACCTCGCCAACCGCCACCAACTTGGCTACGGCTTTCTGGTTGCCTCGGTTTGAAAGATAAAAACAAGTTCCCATAAATAAAAGGAATGGCACCAGATACCCCATCACGCCGAATACGCCAAGCAGAGTCGATCGCAGAAAACTTCCGACAAAGCCGCAAAGCCCGAAATTGCTCAAAAACAAAAGTACCGATATTGCAAATGATACAATAATCGCCACTTCCGTTCCCATAAATGCCCTGTACCACTTTTCTCCACCGGCTCCGGCGCCTGGCTGGCGCGGCTTCGGCTTCCTGTTCCTTTCGCGGTGCCTTTTCCAGACGAAGCTTTCTTCTTCCCCCTACTCTTTTTCTCGTTCAGCGTCTCCTCCGCTTTCTTCGCCGCAGGGGACTTTCTGGATCGCCCGGCTTTTTTCTCTGTCCCAGCTGTCTCCCCGGCACGCTCTGTACTCTGTCTTTTCCTGCTTGTATCTGCCACCTGTCTCATGCCTCCAACATTTCCCATGTATCTGCGGTTCCTCCTGTTTCACAAAATACAGCCTCCCGCAGACTGCTTTTCTCATTTTACATTCTTATTATCTCATTCAGTATACCCAAATTCAGGGAAAAAAGCAACGCTTTCCTAAAATTTTCGCACGTATGTTCTACTTTCTTTTCAGATTTTCACTAAAATCCGTCTTCGTCATCCGGTCGTGTGCATCTATTTCTTGTTTCTTCCCATCGATCGCCCGGTTCAGCCATGCAAGCGCTTCCCGGATCCCGCCGCATTCATCGATCAGTCCCTCCTGGACCGCCTCCTCGCCAACCAGGACCGTTCCCAGATCTTTTGTCATCATCTCCGTATTGAGCATCAGGCTCCGGAGGCGCTCATAGGAGATCTGACTGTGTCCGGACACAAAGCTTAAAATACGATCCTGAATCATTTCAAAATAATCATACGTCTGCACGGCACCGATCACCATCCCCGTCATCCGTACCGGATGTACCATCATCGTCCCGGTCGGGACAATAAAAGAGTGATCGACCGCCACCGCGAGCGGCACACCGATCGAATGGCTGTCCCCGATGACCAGTGAAACGGTCGGTTTGCTGAGCGAAGCAATCATCTCCGCGAGCGCCAGTCCACAGCTTACATCGCCGCCCACCGTGTTAATCAGGACTAAAACTCCCTCCGTCTCACCGCTCTCCTCGATCTCCGCCAGCTTAGGCAGAATATGCTCATATTTCGTCGTTTTCGTATTGCCGGACAAATTTTCATGTCCCTCTATCTCTCCGATGATCGAGATTAATTCAATGTGATTGCCATTCTTTCCCGTAATATCCGTCTGTCCATTTTCACGCTTCTGAACCGGATCCTCCTGCGCCTGTTCCCGGCTTTCTCCCGCCTTATCTGTCTGCTTGTCCCACGCTTCATTTTCCCATTCCCTGTTTTCACGATTTGCCCGAATCATATTTTCCTCTTTTCTGCGCTCTTTCCATCTTACACGCGGATTCAATGTTTTTCTCAACTGCCTAATTCATTCTTAGTATTCTGTCTTCCTATTATCTTTATTCACTGAAACCGCTTTTTATACAAACAAGGATGTGCCTTGGCACATTCGGGCGTCTCGCGCGGTCACTTGCGACATGTTTCTGCTTCGCGCGAGTGCGCATCCCCGCGATGCGTTTTTTATTTCATAGGACACAATTTCCTATGAAACAGAAAAAGAGAGCTGGGAAAAGCTGCCTTTTCTCCCTGCTCTCTTTCAAATATTTTTTATTGACTTTCCATGGAATTAATCGCCCAGTACATTGACGATCTTCGCCGGGGTACGGTAATTCCAGGTGGAAATCTTGATACCATCCCTTGCATTCGATGCATGGCACACGCGCCCACCGCCGATATAGAGTGCTACATGGTTGATCGTTCCACCGCTGTTTGTGTAGAAGATCAGATCACCCGGACGCATCTGGGAAGAACTGATACTTCTTCCTGCTCCCGCCTGGGAACCCGAATGATGCGGCAGACCGACGCCGAAGTGTGCCATAACCGACATCGTAAATCCAGAACAATCCGTACCATTTGTCAAGCTGGTACCGCCCCATACATACGGATTCCCAAGGAACTGAGTCGCGTAGTTTGCGATCTGCGCACGCTTGGAGGAGCCGCTTGAAGATGCTTTCTGGCTGCCAGAACCACCGTTACTGCTGCTCTTGCTTCCAGAGCCTCCCTTGCTGCTCGCCGCCTTGGTCTCAGGCTCCGGGGTCTCCTCAACCGGTGTAAACTCGATCGCCTCATTTAACGCATACCGGACATCGACAAATTCAGTCGCTACATAGGCACTCGTCTCATCCAGTGCAATCTGCACCCAGCCATCCTGCTGGCTCATAACCGAATACCGCTCGCTGTTGGAAATCTGCGTCCAGATCGGCGCGTCCGTGTTCGGCTCCGTACGGGCATTCAGACGGTCAGTTGATACGATCGCCATCAGCTGTGCAACCTGCAGTGCCTCCTGCTTCGCCGCATCTCCAGTCAGAATAAATTCGGATTTAACATAGCCGGTAACCGGACCGGACTTGATCTTATACCAGCCGCCATCCTCGGTCGTTTCCAGAATCTCACCACCGGACTTGCTCGTCATCTTACCGATGATCTTCGCATCCTCCTTCGGCTCCACGCGGATATTTAAGTAGTTATTGACATTGGAAATACCCAGATTGTCATACATATTGAGAACCATCGTCCGCAGATCCAGCTTACGCGCTTCATTTAACGCATAGCGCACATCCACATAATCCGCTGAAATATAGCCCCCGCTGATCTGAATCCAGCCGTCCTGCTCGCTGACAATGGAATAACGCTCATTTTTCAGCGCCTGTTCCAGCACCTGCGCGTCCTCACTCGGCTCACTCCGGATATTCAGCTTGTCAGTCGTGATGACCGCCATCTTCTTGACCAGCTCAAATGCCTCTGTTTTTGCCGCCTCGCCGGTCTGTACAAATTCTGAACTGATGTAGCCCTCCAGACCGCCGGAAGATATCTGATACCAGCCTTCCTGGGAATCGTCCAGAATCTCGCACGCACTGCCGCCCATCAGTTTGCCAATGACATCGGAGGTTGTACTGGCGCTCTCACGCATATTAAGATAACCAGATACATCCACAATACCCAGATTCTGGTAGGACTCGACTACATTTTTCTTTTCTTCGTCCTCTTTTGCCTGTTCCTCATCCTCCGGCAGCGTCTCTCCGATCACGGTTTCCTGCACCTCTGCCTCGGATGCCGATGCCACCCGGGCGTTTCCAGAACCTCCGAACGTGCCGCCCTGTGCCAGCTTCACGATGATAACCAGAGCCAGCACCACAATGACAGCACAGCCTCCGATCATGAACCAGTGCATCGGATCTTTGCCATTTCGTCTCTGACGTACTTTCTGCAGGCGTTCTTTATAATCTTCTGTCTTTTGCTCTTCCATCTTATCCTCTCCCTATCAGTCTCCCAGCATATTGACAATCCGGTACGGATTCCGGTAATTCCAGGTAGAAATCTTGATGCCGCTTCTCCGGCTCGCCGCATGGACGATCTGACCATTGCCAATGTACATCGCCACATGGTTGACCGTTCCCTTGCGATTCGTATAGAAAATCAGATCGCCCGGACGCATCTTCGAAGAATCAATCTTCGTACCCGTCCGCGCCTGTTCCCGGGACACCCGCGGCAGGGACACGCCCGCCACATGGCTGTATACATACTTTGTAAAACCAGAACAGTCCACACCCGAATGCGGGTCATTACCGCCCCAGACATAACGGTTTCCGACAAACTGAAGCGCATAGTTGACAATCTGGGTCCGCAAGGATTCCTTTTCTTTTAATGGGGTAAATGGGATCGCCTCCGGCAATGCATAACGCACATCTACGAAATCAGTCGCCACATACGCACTCGTCGTATCGAGCGCAATCTCGACCCAGCCATCCTGCTGGCTTATAACATCGTAACGCTCATTGTTAGAGATCTGCGTCCAGATCGGCGCATCCGTGCTCGGCTCCGTGCGGGCATTCAGGCGGTCGGTTGAAACGATCGCCATCAGTTCTGCAACCTCCATCGCCTCCTGCTTCGCCGCATCTCCTGTCAGGATATACTCCGCCTTCACATATCCAGTGACGGGACCCGACTGGATCTTATACCAGCCGCCGTCCTCGCTCGTCTCCAGAATCTCTCCGGCAGACTTGCTCGTCATCTTACCGATGATATTGCCATCCTCACTTGGCTGATCGCGCACATTCAAGTAATTATCCACACTGGAAATACCCAGATTTTTGTATAAATTCAGCACCATCGCACGCATATCCAGCTTCCGCGCTTCATTGAGTGCGTATTTGATCTCCGCATAATCCGTAGAAATATAACCGCTCGAAATCTGAATCCAGCCATTCTCCGGCTCACCCTCGACCACATAGCGCTCATTTTTCAATGCCTGACCGACAACCTCAGACTCCGTGTTCGGCTCTTTTCGGATGTTCAGGGAATCTGCCGTGATGAGCGCCCGCTTTTCAACCAGTTCCAACGCTTTTTTCTTCGCCTCATCCCCGGTCAGAACAAACTCCGAGCTGATATAACCAGAAATACCGCCAGATTCGACCTGATACCAGCCTTCGGTTGAATCATCCACGATCTCACACGCACTGTCGCCCATCAGCTTGCCGATGATGTTGCCGTCCGTGCTCGCCGTCTCACGCATATTCAGATAACCAGACACCTGCACGATACCCAGATTTTTATAGGAAGCTACCACTGCTTCTTTCTCTTTGATCTCCTCCGCTCTGGACTCTTCGGATGCCTCGTCCTTCGAAAGCTCTGATGCTGTCGCCGCCCCATTCTTTGCAGTTCCGGCTCCCGCCTGACGGCTGAGCAGAGACTTGCCTGCAAGCGCTGCAACTGCAAGAGCAATCACCACTCCTGCTGCTATCACTCCGAAGCGCAGACTCTGACTCTTATCTTCGCCCTGGCGCCTGCGCGAATGTCCCGCGGATTCCCGGACCGGCTTTGGTGTCTGATCCTGGGTCTGAGCTGGCTCTGATTCCTGACTCTGAACTGCTTCCGGCTCTTGAATCCGCTCCGCCGCTGGCACCTGTTCTGACTCCTGCGTTTCTTTTTTGTTTTCTTCTTCTAACATATGGATCGCTCCTGATTTTTCTTGAAATTATGACTTAATATATTAAACGTAATTTTTATTTTATCATATTCGTAGGGAATTGCCAAGGAAGGATGTGGAGGAAAAAATGAATTTTCTATAAATGAATTATTACAGAAGTGTTAAGTTGTAGATAAACGGTTAAGTCGTGAAAGGGGGAATTAGTTGGAAATATGGGAGAGGAGAATGCCCTCCGACCGCTCGCGCCGCCGGAGGGCATTCTTTCTCACTTATAGTCGTGGTTTTTAATTTGTTGACCCACTTTTCATTCCGTATATTTTTTGTCTGTTATCGGTTAATGATTTTGATAAAAGCCTTCAAATCTTATAACCCCTGCTTATTTGGCAAGCATCATACGGTCATTCGCAAATTCTTCTCCGCTTACCTTTTCAAATCTCTCCAACAGGTCTTCTACCTGCAGATTCTTCTTCTCTTCCCCTGCTACATCGTAGATGATCCGACCTCGTGCATCATAATCAGACGGTTGCCGATCTGAATCGCATCTTTCATGTTATGGGTAACCATAAGCGCGGTCAGATTTTGTTCATCTACGATCTTTTCGGTGAGATCGAGGACTTTGCGGGCTGTTTTGGGATCGAGGGCGGCGGTGTGTTCGTCTAAAAGAAGGAGCTTTGGCTTCTGGAGGGTTGCCATCAGAAGGGTGAGCGCCTGGCGCTGTCCGCCGGAGAGTAAGCCCACTTTGCTGGTCATACGGGTCTGAAGCCCCAGGTCGAGCTGTGCCAATGCCTCACGGTAGAAGTCCTTTTCATTCTTTTTGATGCCCCAGCCGAGTCCTCTGGATTTGCCGCGGCGCAGCGCCATGGCAAGATTTTCCTGTATCTCCATATTGGCGGCGGTGCCGCGCATCGGATCCTGGAAGACTCTGCCGATATATTTAGCGCGTTTGTATTCTGGTTCTCTGGATATGTTTACGCCATCGATCTCGATTTTACCGGAATCGATCGGATATACGCCTGCGATCATATTTAACATGGTGGATTTTCCAGCACCGTTTCCGCCGATGATCGTCACGAAATCGCCCGGTGCCAGGTGTAAGTTGATACCGTTTAAGGCTTTTTTCTCATTAACAGTTCCTTTATTAAAAGTTTTCTTTACATTTGTTATCGTCAGCATTACTCCTCGCCCCCTTCTGAATAATCTTTTCTCAGCCTGTATTTAGCGAGTGCTACCGGAATACAGAGTGCCAGTGCTACAATGACAGCAGAGAGCAGCTTCATGTCGTTTGCATCCATACCCATGCGGAGTACAACCGCACGGATCACAAAGTAAATGACCGAACCGACGACCACGGAGGTCAGTTTCCAATAGAAAGAGGTCAATCGTCCCATCAGGACTTCGCCGATGACGATCGCCGCCAGACCGATGACGATAGCACCGGTACCACTTCCAACATCACCATATTTCTGGCTCTGGCAGACAAGTGCGCCGGAGAGACCGACCAGGCCGTTGCTGACCATCAGGGATAAAAGCTTCGTCATACGGGTGTCCACGCCCAGCGCGCGCACCATATCCTCGTTGTTACCGGTTGCACGCATCGCACTTCCGATCTCGGTTCCGAAGAACCAGTAAAGAAACAGAATAGCCGCCACAGCCAGCACAATTCCAACGATCATCGATGCCTGTGCCTGGGTCATCCCGAAGGAAGCAGCCAGACCACTGATAAGTGTCTTAACTTTCAGAAGCGGCAGATTGCTCTTTCCTCCCATGATCCGGAGGTTGATCGACCAGAGGGAAATCTGAGTCAGAATTCCTGCCAGAATCGCTGGTATCTCAAATACAGTATGAAGAATACCCGTTACCGCACCAGCCACGACACCGGCTGCCGCTGCAACTAAAAGTGCCAGCACCGGATTTACTCCTTTGTTGACTACCAGGACTGCACAAACGCAGGCACCCAACGCGAAGCTTCCGTCTACCGTCATATCCGCAATATCCATCAGGCGGAATGTAATATAAACTCCCAATACCATGATTCCCCAAAGAACGCCCTGTGCGACCGCGCCCTGCAGGGATACTAATAAACCGCTCAAACTTTTACCTCCCTGTGTTTTGTATTTTCTTCATCTGATTAACTGTAAAGACTGCCAGATCGGCATATTTATTTTATGCTTCTGATCTGACAGTCCATCTCATTTGAAGTTTAGGTCTTTCTAGTACTCTTTATTTCTCAAGTCCAGATACATCGATTCCCAGCGTCTGCGCTGTCTCTTCATTGACACTCAGCTCGCACTTGGAAGCGTCCAGATAACCGATCGGCATCTTAGAAATATCGGCGCCCTCAGTCAGGATTTTAACGGCCTGCTCACCGGTCATGTAGCCTAACTGGTAGTAATCAATACCGTAAGTAGCAAGACCGCCTGCATCTACCATGCCTTTCTCGCCGCAGATAACCGGAAGTTTATTCTCATTTGTTACCATCGTTACGGTTGCCATACCAGCCGCGATCATGTTGTCGGTTGGTGTGTATACACAGTCTACATTGCCAACCATAGATTCTACAACGGTAGGAATCTCATTGGAATTGGAAACGGTGTAATCTTCATACTCAATACCAGCTGTATCAAGTGCTTCTTTCGCCATGTCAATCTGAAGAACGGAGTTTGCCTCCGCGCTGCAATACAGAAGTCCGACCTTTTTTACATCTGGAATAATCTGCTGCATCAGATCAATCTGCTCTTTAACCGGAGTCAGATCAGAAGTACCCGATACGTTGCCGCCCGGAACCTCGTTGCTCTCTACCAGACCGGAAGCCGCCGGATCGGTAACAGCGCTGACAAGAATCGGAATCGAATCCGTCACACCTGCAACTGCCTGTGCTGCCGGGGTTGCGATTGCAAAAATCAAATCATCTTTATCGTTGACCAGTTTCTCTGCGATCGTCTGGCATGCAGACTGCTCGCCAGCTGCATTCTGCTGGTCGATCTCGTATTTGATGCCTGCATCGTCCAGCGCTGCCACGAAGCCCTCATTGGTCTTATCCAGTGCCACATGCTGGGTCAGCTGTAATACGCCAATCTTATAGGTCTCGCCGTCTGCTGTCTGCTCTGCCTCTTTGCTTTCTTCTCCGTCTGCGGACTCCGCTGCTGTCGTGTCCGTACTTGCTGTCTGTCCTCCGCAGGCTGCTAGGGATGCCGCCATCGCGCCAGCCAGCATCAGGGCTGCTAATTTCTTTGTCTTTCTCATAATATCATCCTCCTGAACCTTTTCAACGTATGTAACAGATTTTCCTCTTATGCATCAAACCATGATTTATTTTTCGCTTTAAAGAGCTGAACTGTTACGCTTTAAAGCAATCATACTACAAACTCCAAAAAGAGTCAACCTAAAATTCCGCTATTTTATAGGGAATTTAGGTTGACTCTTTTTTATTTTGCTTCCGCGATCTGCAGTTTCACCGTAAACGTTGAACCTTTTCCGACTTCCGACTCTACCTTCACGCTTCCATGATAAAAATTCACGATATGCTTGACGATCGAAAGACCAAGCCCGGTGCCGCCCTGTTTGCGGCTGCGCCCTTTATCCACCCGGTAAAACCGCTCAAAAATACGGCTCTGGCTCTCCGCCGGGATGCCGACGCCGGTGTCGCGGACCGTCAGTATCATATCCGCGCCCCAGTGCTTGACCTGCACCCAGATTTCGCCGCCCTCGTTGTTATACTTGACCGCGTTTGTCAACAGATTGTTAAACAGCTCCTGCATCTGGCGCAGATCGGCACGAATCGTGAAATTCTCGCACTCTTTATGGACTGTGATGCCGCGCGACGCCGCCTGCGCGGCAATCGAAGACAGGCTGTCCTCCAGCAGTTCCACCGTGCGGATCGTCACAATATCTGCTTTCGCACCGCGGGATTCCAGACGGGAGATCATCAAAATATCATCCACCAGGTTCGTCATCCGCATTGCCTCTTTTTTTATGCGTCCCAGAAAATCACGTGCCGTGCCCGGATCCTGTGCCATGCCGCTTTCCAAAAGCTCGACGTAACCGCGGATCGAAGTGATCGGTGTTTTCAGCTCATGCGATGCATTGCTGAAAAACTCCTGCCGGATCTGTTTTTCTTTCTCAATGCGCTCCAGATATTTCTTCATATTTCGGGACATCCGCGTCGTCGTGTCCGCGATGACATTTATCTCCTCATACGGGCATTTTTCAAACTGAAAACGCGTGTAGTCGTCATCCATCCGCACCATTTCACTGGAAATTTCCTGCAAAGGACGCGTGATGGACTGGGAAAACCGTTCCGCCTCCATTGCCGATGCAAAAAAAGCTATTCCAAAGCTCAAAAAAGCGGCCGGAATCAACATCAGGATATATTCACCCAACCGGTTGAACAGGCAGAAAGGCGCAGTATGTATTTGCCGTCCGATGAACGGATCGCCGCGTACGCCATCTGCATTCCTAACGTTCCGGAGCGCCGCACCGAATATCCATATCCCGTCGCCAGCGCATCCTTCACTTCCTTGCGCTCCAGATGATTTTCCATCTGATTCACCTGCGCTACTTCCGTATCAGCCACCACCGTGCCATCCATCCGGATCAGCGTATAACGGCTATTATTGTCGTTCGTAAGGTCGCTCAAATCCATCAGCTGTTCTTCCACATTTCCCGTATAATCCAACATACGGTCAACGGATTCCAATGCAAAATGCATGTCCTCCCTTGACCGTTTGAGCAATACACTGCTGGTAACCACCAGAGCGATAAATGTATTCAGAACCAGCGCCAGGAATAACAGATGAATAAATTTCGTCAAAATCGCTTTTCGCATCGTTTCATCACTTTCCCGCTTCTTTTTCCTTTAAAAACCGATAGCCCACGCCGCGCACTGTCTTGATCTGGGCTCCGGCGTCATGCAGCTTCTGCCGGAGTGTCTTGATGTGCATATCCAGCGTTCTCGTCTCCCCATCATAGTCATAGCCCCAGATATGGTCGAGAAGCTCGTCGCGCGTCACCACCCGGTTGATATGTTCCATGAGATATGTTAAAAGTTCAAATTCTTTGAGCGTCAGCTCCGTCCGGTCGCCGCAGGCAATCACCTCTCGCGTCTCCCGGTTGATGCTGACTTCACCGATCGTCAGGCTGGAAACCTCCTCTTTTGCAGGTTCCACCCGCTTTAAAAGGTTTCTGACGCGCGCCGAAAGCTCCAGAATACCGAAGGGTTTCGTCATGTAGTCGTCAGCACCGTTGTCAAGTCCCTGTACAATATCCATCTCACGATCCTTTGCCGTCAGCATCAGGACCGGGGCTGCGGAAAAGTCCGGCATCTCCCGGATCTTGCGGATCGCCGCCATGCCGTCCATCCCCGGCAGCATCCAGTCGAATACAAACATCGCCGGATACTCCCGCTGCGCCTCCCTGCCTCTCCGAAGCAGGGCCGAAAGGCTGTCAAGCGCTTCCTCTGCCGTCTCAAATCCGCTGGCGCAGTAACCGAAGTTTTCCAGTGCCACGCAGATCAGATTCCGGATATTTTCATCATCCTCAATCACATATATCCGATATTTCATTACTGCATCTCTTCCTTTACGTAGCCAGCTACATTCTTGGCATGATCCGCGATTCTCTCATAATTTGCCAGTGCATCCAGGAAGATAACACCGCCCTCAATCTTGCATTCTCCATTGGAAAGACGGTTCATATGGCTCTCGCGCATCTCCTCCTCCATATTGTCAACCTCTTCCTCCCAGCGGGCAGTCTGACGTACTTTCTGCATGTCATGCGCCTGACGCGCCTCCACGGACGCCTCGACCGATTTAAGCGTTGCATCTGCAATCGTCCGCAGCTCTTTCAGCGCCAGATCCGAGAAATCAATATTCACATTCTCAATCCGTTTCTTGGCAAGCTCTGCTAAGTTTTCACAGTGGTCACCGACACGTTCAAGATCACCGATTGTATAATACATATTCTTAACAAGAAGATGCTGTTCATCATTTAAGGAGAGGTTGTTGATCTTTAAGAGATATTCGGTCAGCATTTTCTCCATGCGGTCGATGGTCTCTTCATTTTCAAATACCTGTTCACAGAAATTATCATCTGCATCTACTAAGGCTGCTGTCGCTATTTTTAAGTTGGCAACCGCTACCTTACCCATGTTGACAACCTCGTTGCACGCCGTCTCAATCGCAAAGGACGGAGTTTCGAGGATACGGTCGTCTAAGTGACGGATCATCTCGGTCTCGACACTGTTTGCCGACCACTCTTTCTCTGTCTCCTTCGGCTTCGGAACAATCACATCCGATGCCTTTACCAGGAAACCAGCAAACGGGAACATAATGCAGGTGTTGACAACGTTAAATATCGTATGGAAAATCGAAATTCCCACACTGTCCGCACGCGTCATCGCAAGCTCCGGATTCATCATAAACACGATGTATAAAGCGACGCCAAATACAACTGCACCCGTCACATTGAACAGAAGGTGAATGACCGCCGCACGCTTTGCCGTACGGGTCGTACCGATACAGGATAACAGCGCGGTCGCACAGGTACCGATGTTCTGTCCCAATGTAATAAAGACTGCTGACTGCCAGTTTACCATGCCGTTGATCGCCAGCATCTGTAAAATACCGACGGACGCGGAACTACTCTGGATGATTGCGGTAACTGCCAGACCGACTAAAATACCTAAAAGTGGATTCTGTCCCAGTACCCGGAAGGACTCGGAGAAGATCGGCGCATCCCGGTACGGCTCAATCGAACCGGACATGAAAGAAAGACCGATAAACAGGAGTGCAAAACCGATCAGGACTTCGGCACCCTCTTTTTTCTTGTGGCTCTTCGCAAACATCGTGATGAATGCGCCGATACCGAAGAGAACCGGTGCAAAGAACTCTGGCTTTAACACCTCGCCCCACTCACTCATCGACACAATCCAGCTCGTCACAGTCGTACCAATGTTGGCACCCATGATGATGCCGGTCGCCTGCAGAAGATTGATAATTCCGGCATTTACGAAACCAACGACCATAACCGTCGTCGCGGAACTACTCTGAATGATCGCGGTAACGCCCGCGCCCACCAGCACGCCCAGCAAGCGGTTCGAAGTCAGGATCTCAAGCACACGTTGTAAACGGTTGCCCGCAAACTTCTGCAGACCATCCGCCATCGACTCCATTCCATACAGGAACATTCCCAGTCCTCCAATGAACTGAAAGAGTGTTCCCAAAGTACTAATAGACATACATATTCTCCCATCATCTTTTGATCTTTACACATAGTATGTCTTCACTATATCAAATAAATGTAAAAATAACCAGCAGGAAATGTAAAATCTGTGTAAAATCTGATATTCGCAACACTGTACTGCCTGAATGAGAGGATGGTTACAGGACAGCCCGGTACCAATCCTATAGTGCCGGGTTGCGAAAGCCATCTTCCACAAACCGCCCGCTCGCAAACATCGCCTGAACAGCAGCCCGGTAGTCAGACAGCTTCTGTGCCTTCTTAATCTTCTTCAATTCTTTTTCACATCCCGGAAAATGGCACTGGAAATAGTACCAGAGTTCCTTCATTTTAAACAAAGTATTCCGGTCGCCGGACATGATTTCTGCATAACCGGTCAGGAGGCGATCGTGGAACTGCTGGAAAGATTGGAGATGATTCGAGGATGGCAGATTCCGCACCTCTCCAAAAATCCACGGGCTCGCAACCGCACCGCGCCCAAACATCAGTGCGGCTAATTTCATTTTTTTCTGCGTTTTACCGCTATCAGATGCTTCATCTTGTCCTACAATTTCTTTCATAAGTGCAGACGCATCCGCCGCCGAAAAAAGATTTCCATTATAGCTGACCGGGCAGCGGCTCTGCTCCAGCGCATACGCAAATGACTCCATCCGTATTTTCCCCTTATAATAGTCCTCGCGCACTCTCGGGTGTACAATCAGTTCTTCCAGCGGATAATGATTATAGATTGCGAGCAGGCGTGGAAATTCAGACGCTTCTTTCATGCCGATCCGGGTTTTGATCGACAAACGCACCGGCTTTCCATCCGCAGCGTGGATTTTTTCCAATCCGTTGCAGACTTCCTCCAGAAACAAGCTCAAATCTTCCGGCTCGGCTAAAAATCCCGCGCCCTTTTTCTTCGTAACCACCGTCCCCGACGGACAGCCCAGGTTCAGATTAACCGTCCTATATCCATACTCCGCCAGTTCCTCGCAAACCCACAGAAAATCTTCCGCCGAATGCGTCAGAATCTGCGGGATCAGGCATAATCCCTGATTATGCTCTGGAAGAATATCGTTCCTTTCCCTGGATGTCAGCTTATGGCTGGAACCTGGTGCAATGAACGGACTGTAATACCGGTCAACGCCCCCATAAATGACTGCATGCGCCTGCCGGAATACGTATCCCGTGATTCCCTCCATTGGTGCAAAATCTAATTTTACACTCCTTGCATCGTTCGCGCTTATACGATTCTCGCCCACTTTTAATGCCTCTGGCTGAATCATTTTCTTCACGCTTCATTTCCTCCCAGTGATATGATATAGATTGGATTCTGCCCTTTCATCAAATGACTGGAACCAATCTTCTCCGCTTTTGCAATCTGCATGGACAGAATCTCCGCCTCTATCCCGCGCTCTTTCAGGTAACTCATAAGCACTGTCAGAGACTCCAGCGCAATCAGGTTGATCACAATTCGGATATCTGGGTTCAAGCGGAACAATTCATCCAGAATCTCGCGCATCTGTCCGGTTGTTCCCCCGATAAATGCCCGATCCGGTCGGTGAACACTTACCTGTGCAAATGTCTCCGGCGCCTTTCCCGGCACGATCGTGACCGCCTCTGTTCTGGCTTTCTCACAATTTGCCCGGATCAGATCAACCGCCTCTTCCTTATATTCAAACGCACACACATGAATCCCCGGACAGCTTACCGCCGCTTCCACACTGACAGAACCCGTTCCCGCGCCAATGTCCCAGAACTCACAGTCCTCATACAATTCCAGCTTGGACAATGACACGGTCCGCACCTCACTCTTCGTCATCGGGACCTTGCCCCGGATAAACCATTCATCTCGCATTTGGTACTCCCCATTTTCTAAATTCTCATATAAATTCACTCAATTGGTATATTTTTGCTGACTCCCTTTGGCACATTCATCCAGCCATTTTCGCAAAAAATCTGGACAGGATGCATAATAGAGATGCGGAAATCCGCCAATCTGTCCTCCCTTTTCATGGATGCAGCGCCAACTTCGGTTTCCGGTCGGTTTGACTGCCTCCCAGTCGGTGCCCGGATCTTCGCTCTCCCAGTAATGGAACTCATGCCCGTGAATTTCCTGACCGGATGAGGTCAGCAGACGCACATAGCCAAACCGGCGCAGGCGGTTCGTCCGGTAAGCGTCAAATGGATAAACGCCAGCCATTTCCCAGTGTTTTCCATCGCTTCCTTCAAGAGTACGGTGTAAATATAAAAATCCACCGCATTCCGCCAGAAACGGCATTCCCGCCGCAATCGACCGCCGGATACTCTCACGCATCGCCGCGTTCTTTGCCAGCTCCCGTGCATAATTCTCCGGATAACCGCCGCCAAATAAAAGCCCATCCACTCTGTCCGGGATTTTTTTATCCCTCAGTGGACTGAAATAAACCAGCTCCGCACCCATCTGTTCCAGAAGGCGGAAATTTTCCTGATAGTAGAAGCAGAATGCCTCGTCACGAGCAACACCGATGCGGACGCGCGAGGTGACTTTTTGCTCTTGACATGCTGGGAATTTCGCTATACTTTCCGCCTCCATTGATTCGTTTTCTGCTTTTTCTTTCTCTTTGTTTTCTATCCTCAATGGCAGCATCCCTGCCACTTCCAGCACCCGATCCACCGCAATCGACTTCTCCATCTGATCTGCCAATCGCCCGATCCGCTCGCGCAGCCGATCGATCTCGCCCGGCAGAAAAAGTCCCAGATGGCGGCTTTCCATGCGGTATTCCTCGGATTCCGGCAGATAACCAAGCACCGGAAGCCCCGACGCCTCTTCCACGGCTGCTGCCAGCCGCTCATAATACATCGAAGAAACCCGGTTCAAAATCACTCCGGCAATATGGCTTTTTTTCCGGAAATGCAAAAATCCAGATGCCATTGCTGCCGCCGACAACGATGCGCCCTTACAGTCCAGCACCAGAATCGCCGGCGTGTCTGTGATCTCTGCAATCTCCCAGCTGCTGGCGGACGTTTCTGTTCCGCCCAAGCCGTCATAATAGCCCATGACACCCTCTAAAACTGCAATTCCCGCCTGTTCTTCCCGCACTGCATCCACCAAAACCTTCCGCACGCCTTCCGCCGGCAGAAAAAAGCTATCGAGATTTCGCCCGGGAATGCCGAGCACATAGCGGTGAAACATTGGATCGATATAGTCCGGTCCACATTTGCACGCGATCGGATTCAGACCGCGGCGGCGAAGGATTTCAAGCAGTCCGCAGGTCAAAAGAGTTTTTCCACTGCCGCTTTTGGGGGCGGCAAGCATGATGCGTGGACATGCTCTGACAGAAGCCTCATGTGGCAAAAGTTTATCTGCATCATTTTTATATGATTCTGTTACTCGAACATCGGATGGCATTTTTTCTGACACCATTTTCTGTTCATATATCAACTTCTCTACATTTTTTGTTTCTGTATTGTTACCATCTGTAATCTTTTCCTCTTCGTTCTGCCCACGCTTTATTTCATCCGTGACTTCCAGCAGCATCAAGCTCAAATCCGCAAATTCCAATTTTTTCATTTCTTCCGCGGTTCCGCTCCGGATCTGCTCTTCCGGGTACGATAAGTTTTCACCAACCGTCACCTGTACATTTCCATATCCCGCCTGTGTCAGACGTTCACAAAACTGTCCAGCTCCATTTTTGCCGCCCATGAGGATAAACGCACGCTTAGCCGGTTCTTCTGGATCACACAGACGTTTCATCACCCGATCGACAGACAATTCTCTTCCATGTGCGGAATAAATCGCCGCATCTTCCCAGTGCGTCCCCAGGCGTGCCGCCAGATAACTGACACAGGATGTACCCGGATAGACGGTAAATGGATAACCAGCTTCCCGCAGCCGCTCTGCCATCCTGGATGCCCCGCTGAAAAAGCCGGTATCACCCGAATACAGGATGACCGCCTGCTTCCATTCCGGGTGCTTCGATACAATCTGTATCACATCGTCAGGAAGATATGCTTTATAGCACTTCGTTTCTTTTTCCACCGCAGCCGCTGATTCCTGTCTGTTTTCAGCTTTTCCTTCCTTGCTAATCAGCAAATCATTCTGCAGCGCTCTCTCCGCGGATTCCAGCATACGCCCCGCGCCAATCAAGGCGTCACTCTCTCGAATTGCCCGAAGGACTTCCCCTGTCATCTGGGACGGCTGTCCCATGCCAATTCCCGCCAGAATCAAATGTGTTTTTAACTCTCCAACATTCCCCTCATCCGCCTTCTTCAGCACCTCCATTGCCTCTTCCAGCGAAATACCATCCTCCTCCGGTCTGCGGATCACAACCACTCTGGTTCCATTTTCACGCGCCGCTTCCACCTTTTCCTGAAATCCGCCCGCACGCCCGGAATCTTTCGTCAATAGCCACTCCGCTTTTGTCTGTCGGAGAAATAGCGTATTCATTTCGGTGGAAAAAGGTCCCTGCATCGCAATCAGATGGCTGCCAGTTATCCCCAATTTTTCACATTTCTTCAAAACATTCGAAGTTGGAAGCACTCTCGCATACACCCGTTTTTGATAATCTGGTATCTGGCACAGGGCTTCCAGTTCTTTACTGCCGGTTGTGGCAAAAATCACGCCGGAAACAGAAGAAAGAAATGACACTGCCTCCTGAATGGAATCAACCTCGACCCAATCACGTGCTTTGTTTTGTTCGCCCTCTGCGCGCAGGCACCGTTCCAGGCGGACACCGGTCCGTCCGCACGCTTCCTGGATTTCTTCTGAAACAAGTCTGGCATGCGGATGTGTTGCATCGATCACAAGATGAATCCCCTGGTTTCGGATAAATTCTTCCATCTGGTAACGATCCATCCGTCCACGTAAGACTTTTATCACTGAGGATGCCTGAACCGTTTTCAAGTTTTTCTTTGCAAGGCAAGTATTGTGGTTCAAATCTGGATTCCCTGCATTCCCAGATTCCATCAGCTCCTCCTGCAAAAGCTCCTCTCCATACTCCGAAGCCACGCTGACCCACGCCTCAATCTTTTCCCGGCTACAATATTCCGCCAGCAGGCGCCCTTCTGTCGTTCCTCCAAATATCCATATTTTACACATCGCGGTATCCCCTCGGTGTCACCAGACATCCATTTAACATCTGCGTTTCCTTATTTCCAATAAATACGGTCGTAAACATATCCACCGGCGTCTTTTCCAGTTCTGCCAGTGTCAGAAGGTGCACCGCCTCGCCCTCGCGGCCAATATTCTGTACATATCCGCAGGCAGTCTCACCACTTTTATACTCTAAAAGAATCCGGCAGGCACGCTCCAGATAATCGTGGCGTTTCCGGCTGGATGGATTGTAGAGGCAGATAATAAAATCCGCTTCCGCCGCTGCACGCAGCCTTTTTTCGATCACTTCCATCGGCGTCAGAAGGTCACTCAGGCTGATCACCGCAAAATCATGTCCCAACGGTGCACCGAGAATGGCTCCGCCTCCCAGCGCTGCCGTCACTCCTGGAATTACTTCCACGTTCACATCCGGGTACGCCTCTGCCATCTGCAACACCAGCCCCGCCATGCCATAGACGCCGCTGTCCCCACTGCAGATCATTGCTGTTTTCCGACCATCCTGCGCCGCTTTTAATGCCATCTCACAGCGTTCCTTTTCCTGGCGCATCGGCGTTGTCAGAAATTCCGCCTGTGGATAAAATTCTTTTACCAGGTCCACGTATACCGTATAACCGATGATCACCTGGCTTTCCCGCAAAATGCGGTCTGCCCGGACCGTCATCTGTTCTCTCGCCCCCGGTCCAATTCCGATCACGTATAATTTTTTTTCTTCCACTGCTGCCTCCTTACTTGCTCCGATGCCGGAACCGCTACTGCTGCCGTCACACCGTTAAACGCCATTTTCTGTACTCTCAGATCAATCGCAGGCAGATTTTTCTCATCCATCTCCCGTTCCCGGTAAATCCGGCGCACCCCCATGACGGCTGCACGCTCACAAACATTTCCTACCCCTACTGTCTTCCGCACAAACGGCGATTCTGCAAACTTCGTACCGGCACTTTCCAGCTCTTCCGGGGTAAAACTCCACAGTTCCACATCCCACTCCTTCGCAAGCGCCAGAATGCCATCTCATTTTTCTTCCGATCTACCGTTGCAATCGCCCGCACCGCACTTTTATCAATCATCGCCCGAGAAAGTGCCACTCTTGCCATCTCCCGGACAGCATTCAGGGAGGAATCCCGGCGGCATCCCATTCCAAGAACAACCGTTCGCGGATACAGGCGCAGAAGTTCCGGCGTACCTGATTCATTTTCCGACTCATAACTTTGCTCTTTCTTCTGCTCACTTTTCTGCCCAGGCGATCCTATATCGGATTTTCCGACAGACATATCTATCTCAGCCGCCTTCGCCGAATCGCCGGTTTCCACTGCCACTACCGCCGCTGCTTTGACTGCATCCCGCTGTTCCTTCTTCTCCTGCAGCCCAATCACCATATCCCGGCGCACCAGAGACGCTGGGGCATTTTTCGGGCATCCGCCCTGTTTCAGCGTCACATAGATGTTTTCCTTCTGCCATACGCCCGGAGTAATCTCTGCCGGAACGATTCCATCTACTGGATAATCACTGAAAAAGCCAATTTTTTCACCGCGCAGCTCCGCCGCGGAGATTTGTTTCGCCAGTTCCCGATCACTAATCACCAGCTCATTTTCCGCTGCAAATACATCAACTGCAAATGCCTGCCGCAGATCCGTTGCCGTCGTAATTACCGGTTCTGCCCCCAGAATCTGCGCCGCTGCCTCTGCCAGTTCATTGCATCCGCCCACATGTCCAGACAAAATCGGGATCGCATAACGTCCCTGCTCATCGATCACCAGCACCGCCGGATCTTTCAGCTTATCCTGCACCCACGGCGCAATCAAACGGACTGCAATCCCCGCCGCCCCGACAAACAAAATTGCTTCCTTCTCCTGAAATGCTTCCTTGACCACCTGTTTCAGCGGTTTCGAATGTTCGGATCCTGTATAATCTAAAAAGTCAAACGCCTCTTCCATCTGCTGGCTTAATTTCTCCAGCAGGCGCGTCGCCGTCTCTTTTCCCTGTGCAGTAAAGCAAATGCAGATACCGTTCCTGACCCGAAGTTTCAACTGCTCCATTTATAACAATCCCTTTCTATTACTCATATACAAAACCATCCGTCCCCTGACGGAATTCAGTTGTGAATTCTGGCGCATATAAACGTGAACGCTCGTATCCCGCCTGGGCAGTCACATCCCCGACGATAATCAGAGCTGTTTTTTTGATATTTTCCCGCTCTGCCGCCTCTGCAAGCGTGGCAACCGTGCAGACAACCCGCTTTTCATCCGGCCAGGTCGCTTTGTACACGATCGCCGCCGGCGTGTCCGCCTCATATCCGCCCTTTATCAGCTCTTCCGAAAGCTTCTTCAGCATTCCCGTGCTTAAAAATATAACCATAGTCGCATGATGCGCTGCAAACGACGCGATGCTCTCCCTCTCCGGCACCGGCGTCCGCCCCGCCATCCGGGTGATAATCACGCTCTGCGAAACGCCCGGCAAGGTATATTCCAGATTCAATGCAGATGCCGCGCCGCAGAAAGAGCTGACGCCCGGGCATACCTTATAAGAGATATTTAACTTGTCCAGCTCGTCCATCTGTTCCCGGATCGCACCATACACGCAGGGGTCGCCCGTGTGAAGCCGCACCGTCATCTTACCCGTCGATTCCGCTTCTTGGATCTTTTCGACCACTTCTTCCAGCGTCATTTTCGCACTGTCATAGACAACGGCTGATTCTTTTTTATAATCCAAAAGCTCTGGATTGACCAGAGAACCTGCATAAATAATCTGGTCTGCCTGATTCAAAAGGCGTGCTCCCCGCACTGTGATTAAATCTGGCGCTCCCGAACCTGCTCCGACGAAATATACCATATATGTGATTTCTCCTTTTTTATTTAATATTCGAATCTCAACTTTTCGTAATTTATGATTCTTCTATCTATCATTACTTCCATGCCTCTCTCCATCTCCAGCAGCTCTCGCACATACGCATCCGCCCCAGCTGTCCGCGCCATCAGTCCATAATTGCTCGAAAATAGCATTACCTCCGTCTGAACGCCGCTCTCTTCTTCCAATACCGCTTTGACCTGATTCGCCACCTGCTCCATGACCTGTTTCAGATATCCATGTTCATATAGGAAATCTGCCGCTTCCTCAGTCGTATTCATCGGCAGCAGGGCATCTGCCTCCGGAAATCCAACGGTCCGCGCGCATGCAGACAAAATCTCCATCCGTCTGTCACCATACCGGGAATGTGTATTCATCACACCACCTGCCACTTTGACCAGTTTTCCAACATGCCCTGCCAAAAGCGCCTGGTGAATTCCTTCCTGTGAAAGCATTTTAAAGCTGGTCCCGATAAAATTACTGCACTTGATAAAATTTTCCATCGAAAGCCCGGTTTCTTCTTTTAAAAATCGTTCTCCATAATTGCCTGGCGCCACTGCCAGCAGCGAAACATCCTCCTGGGCGTGCACCCGGATATCCAGCCGGATCGTCTCAACCAATGCCGCCTCACTCATCGGGTTCACAATCCCAGTTGTTCCAAGCACCGAGATACCACCGATGATCCCCAGATGCGGGTTAAACGTTTTCTCCGCCAGCTCCCGCCCGGAAGGGATAGAAATCTCAATCCGCAAAGGTATCTCCGGCATGCCCGCCTCCCGGCGTGCCAGAGCTGCCTCCCGGAAAATAGCCGTCCGCGGTACCGGGTTGATCGCGTAATGCCCCACCGGACACGAAAGACCGTCCCGCGTCACCATGCCGATGCCCTCGCCGCCAGTTACCTCAATTCCCGGATACGCCGGGTCTGTGTAACCGCTTTCAGTTATGCTATCATGACAAGCCAGGACGGCCCGTGCACAAACCAATGTTCCATTCGTCACATCCGGATCGTCACCAGAGTCCTTCTGTACACCGCATACTGCGCTATCTTCCTCCCGCTCTGCCCGGACAATCGGCAGAATCGCCCGGACGCCGGAAGGTGTCACTGTCTCTGCCGCCGCAGGTGCTTCCCCTGTGCAGAGAAACAACACCGCCGCTCGCGTACACGCCGCCGCGCAGGTTCCGGTCGTAAATCCGGTTCGAAGTTCCTTTTTTTCATCTGTCTGTTTCTTTTCCGTCTCCATCTGCCTCCCTGTATGCCATTTTCTGCCTGAGGATTCTTCTGTCCATTATAGGAGATTTACACCCGACTTTCAACTTATTACTATTTATCTTTATTTAAAATTCCAGTAACAATCCCTCATTTTCCCCTTGCACTTTCCTCAACTGTGCGGTACAATACGGAATATAAATAAGTAGATTTAATTACATATTCAAGAAATAGTTATTATAAATGTGCAAGGACAGCTAACATGTAAATATAAAAAACCGGAAAGATCTTCTCTTTCCGGCATTTTAAGTCTCACACACTTTAAAACAATACAGTTTTAAACAACAACGTGAAACATTATTTGGTACGGACAACCAGATGGGCATTGACATACTCCCAGGAGTATGTGCCTGCTTTGCCGCCGTCCTCAATGAAAAATGGAGTTACCATCTTGTAGCCTTCATCCATCATCATGGTTGCAGCTTCCAGACATGATTCCTCTTCGTTTTCAAAATCAACATTAATGCATGGATTCTCTTCCATGGAAGGATTGTCCTCATTCGGATCTAAATGTGCAATTGCGTACTGCATATGAATTCTCCTTTTCCTTATGATACTGAGAGTCTGAAAACTCCCTGCCACTCATTATAACTATCTTTCAATCAATCGTCAAGCACCTGCGGGCGCACCTTTACTATATAAAATTTTGGGGTGAAAACATGAATACAATTATCAATTTAATCGAAAAAACCTACTATTTCCTCTGGGGTGACTGGATTCATCTGCCGCTTCCTGGCGGAACAACCATCAACCTGCCGCTTCTGGTTCTTCTGCTCGTCCCGACCGGTATCTTCTGTACTATCCGGACGCGGTTCCTGCAGATCCGAATGCTTCCGGATATGCTGCGCGCGCTGCTGGAAAAGGCCGAAACCGGACACAAAGGTGGCTCTCTCTCCGCACTCCAGGCACTGATCGTGTCAACTGCGACCCGCGTCGGTATGGGAAATCTTGTCGGTATCGTTGCCGCTCTCTCCGCCGGAGGCGCCGGTGCGTTGTTCTGGATGTGGGTAACCGCGCTGCTCGGTTCGGCAACCGCTTTCATCGAGGCGACCTTAGCCCAGCTTCACAAACAGCCGGATCCGCTCTACGGCGGTTACCGCGGCGGTCCTGCTTACTACATTCACGACTGGATCAACAGCAAACGCCAGAAACAGGGCACGCCGGTTTCGAAGAAAAATCTTCTCTCCGTACTGTTTGCGCTCTCCGGTCTGATCTGCTGGTGCGGTATCAGCCAGGTCATCAGTAATTCCGTGACCTCTTCTTTTAAGAATGCATTCGGCATCCCGCCGATCTACTCATGCTTGTTTTTAGTTCTCCTTGCGGCAGTCATCGTTCTTCGGAAAAATGCCTCCGTCAGGGTTCTGGATCTGCTGGTTCCGATCATGGCAGGCATTTACATTATCCTGACCCTGTTTTTAATTATCGTGAACTTCCGCCAGCTTCCAGGCGTTTTTGCCCGCGTTTTTGAGGAAGCACTCGGTCTGCGCCAGGCAATCGCAGGCGGCTTCGGCGCCGTATTGATGAACGGTGTCAAACGGGGACTTTTCTCCAATGAAGCAGGAAGCGGTTCCGCCCCGTGTGCGGCAGCGACGGCAGAAACCTCCCATCCTGCCAAAGTCGGACTGATGCAGGCGATGGGCGTTTTCATCGACACGCTTCTCTGCACCTGTACAGCCATGATCATGCTGCTGGTCCCGGCTGATAAAATCTCCGGTCTGGAGGGCATGGATCTGCTGCAGGCGGCAATGAGCTGGCATTTCGGGGAATTAGGCGTCATTTTCATAGCCGTAATCCTGTGGCTGTTCAGTTTCACTACCTTCATCGGCATCCTCTTCTACGCCCGCTCCAATGTGAGCTACCTCTTCGGAGACACCTGGGCCGCCCAGACGGCGTACAAGATTCTCGCCCTGATCATGATGTTTGTCGGCGGACTGACCGCCTACACCTTTGTCTGGGATCTCGGTGATGTCGGTGTCGGTCTGATGACCGTCTTCAACCTGATCGCGCTGATTCCGATGTCGAAAGAAGCGCTTGTAAGCCTACGGGATTATGAGGCAAAATATAAGAAATCATAGCCACTTTATTTCGAAATAAAAAGGGCGTGTGAAAAACGAGAGTTTTTTCACACGCCCTTTTTCATTAATGATGGAACAGACGGATTCCCGTAAATGCCATTACAATGCCATATTTATTGCAAACCTCGATTACATTGTCATCACGAACCGATCCGCCCGGCTGTGCGATGTACTGAACGCCGCTCTTGTGCGCGCGCTCAATGTTGTCGCCAAATGGGAAGAATGCATCAGAACCAATGGTTACACCCTTCATGCCGTCCAGCCATGCGCGTTTTTCCTCACGGGTAAATACCGGCGGTTTTACCTTGAAAATTTTCTGCCATGCGCCCTCTTCCAGCACATCCATATATTCTTCTCCGATATAAACATCGATCGCATTGTCGCGGTCTGCACGCTTGATTCCATCCACAAACTGAAGATTTAACACCTGCGGAGATTGGCGCAGATACCAGTTGTCGGCTTTCTGACCTGCCAGACGGGTACAATGTACACGGGACTGCTGACCTGCGCCGATACCGATCGCCTGTCCATCCTTCACGTAGCAGACAGAGTTGGACTGTGTATATTTCAGGGTAATCAAAGATACGATCATGTCGATCTTCGCGTTATCCGGCAGCTCTTTATTCTCAGTCACGATATTCTCCAGCAGCTCACGGTTGATTGCCAGATTATTTCTACCCTGCTCAAAGGTCACGCCAAATACCTGTTTGCGCTCCACCGGAGCTGGTACATAATCCGGATCGATTTCAATGACATTGTACTTGCCATTTTTCTTTGATTCCAGAATCTCCAGAGCCTCCTTGGTATATCCCGGAGCAATCACGCCATCCGATACTTCTCTCTTGATGATGCGCGCCGTATCTGCATCGCAGACATCCGACAGAGAAATAAAATCGCCGAAGGAAGACATGCGGTCTGCACCTCGTGCTCTGGCATATGCACACGCAAGCGGAGATAAGTCTCCCATATCATCGACCCAGTAAATCTTACGCATCGTCTCGTCTAACGGAAGTCCTACCGCTGCACCTGCCGGCGAAACATGTTTAAAAGAAGTTGCCGCCGGAAGCCCAGTTGCCTCTTTCAGTTCTCTTACCAGCTGCCAGCCATTGAACGCATCCAGGAAATTGATATATCCCGGTTTGCCGCAAAGTACCTTGATCGGAAGCTCACTGCCGTCCGCCATAAAAATGCGGGACGGTTTCTGGTTCGGGTTGCATCCATATTTTAACTCAAGTTCGTTCATCTTCATTCCTCCTGTATACCCATTTAAACGCATGATTCAAATGCTGTTTCAAGTCGAACGTCCGTGAGACTTGGCGCGTGATTCTGGTCAGCGAGCTGACATATTCTTTACAGAATCACTGCGCATCCTCGCGGAGCGTTTATCTCTGACCTGTTTTCATTTTCAGACGGTTTTTGACTTTTTTTAACTATTTTCCAGTCTGTTCCTACTTATTTTTGTTAATGATCTTCGTCTGTGTCTCTCTGGTCGCAATATCAATATAGCGCACAAACAGAGATACCTTATTATCCGGGTTCAGATTCTCCCAGAGTGTCGCTACAAACTCATCCAGGCTGTCCGGAATCTCGATCTTTTTCGGCTCACCCTCGAAGCTCGGAAGCGGATTGCCGTCGTGCATATAGGTGTGGATGAAATGTCCCTCGCCTGCAACCGGCTTCTCATACGCATATGTATAACGATGGCAGGAATCCGGATTGCCGTCGTTGGATTTCAGAATCGACAGCGCATAGTTGTAACCGCCATCCTCGATATGCAGGATACCGGAAATACGAGGTGTGTAGTTCGGCGCATCCGGCTCAAACTCGCGGCTTCTGAGGGACTGCTCAAAGGTCATCTGGCGATCCATTCCCTCATAAATCGTATCAGTCTGATCGCCGTTGGTCACGATCGTTTTATTTCCCAGCACACGGACCGGTGCATAGATAATCAGACTCGGATCTTCCAGCTTCGCCGGATCAAATGCCTGTGTGCGGATGCCCTCACCTTCTTCTACAAACACACGGTTGCGGCTGTTCTCGCTTCTTCCCATAATAAAGTATGCCGTAACCGCCTTCTTTCCGTCCGGCGTCCGTCCAATGATAATTCCGCGTCCCGGATAAGAATTGTTTTTCAGTTCCTCTGCTATCGATACAGTCTTCATAATGGCAAAGCTTCCTCCTTCATTGTTGTGCAATAATTCACTACTTTATATTTTACCACATTCTATTCTCATTTCCAGTTAGATTTATTGATTTGTTTTCAGAAGTATTGCTTATATATAATACTGGTATTATTTTTTATTCTAATAAACATATAAAAGCACCTGCATTCTTTTACAAATGCTCTGCACTACTTCATGACAAACCGCTCTTTTACCGAGTTACTGTTCACGCATACGTGCCCAGTAACGGAATTTGCCGTGGCTTCGCATTTAAATACGGCAAATTCCTGCTGCCACCACGTTTTCTTACGGCACTTTCAGTTCCAAAAGTGCCTACCCAGGAACAGTAACTTTACCGATGCTTTTTAACAAAATACATCATAAAACAGACTGTTCAATCTGTATAATTCGGTGTATAATTAAAGAAAATATGCCATCAGGGCGATACATTTCACATATGTATACAGATTTTGGGAAATGACGGCATGAAGATAGCACAAAATTCGAAAGCGGTCTGCGCTATGCACCGTTACGAAAAAACGTTCATCATCAAAATTCAAGAAAAGGCAGGTTATGAATATGAAAAATGTAACAATTCTCGATCACCCGTTGATTCAGCACAAGATCTCGCTCCTCCGCAACAAGAACACCGGAACCAACGAATTCCGTTCCCTGACCGATGAGATTGCGATGCTGATGGGCTATGAAGCGCTTCGCGATCTTCCGCTGGAAGATCAGGAAGTAGAAACTCCGATCGAAACCTGCAGCACTCCGATGCTGGCTGGTAAAAAACTTGCCGTTGTCCCGATCTTACGTGCCGGTCTCGGTATGGTAAATGGTATTCTGGCGCTCGTTCCGTCCGCAAAGGTTGGTCACATCGGACTCTACCGCGACGAGATAACCCATGAGCCGCACGAATACTACTGCAAGCTGCCAACCCCGATCGAACTGCGTACCATCGTTGTCACCGACCCGATGCTGGCAACCGGCGGTTCCGCAGTGGAGGCAATCGACTTTATCAAAGCACGCGGCGGAAAGAACATCAAATTCATGGCAATCATCGCTGCTCCGGAAGGATTAAAGAGACTGCATGAGGCACATCCGGATGTCCAGATCTATGTCGGTCATGTCGATCGCTGCCTGAATGAAAACGCTTACATCTGCCCAGGTCTGGGAGATGCAGGGGATCGGATTTTTGGTACGAAATAAATACTATAGCATTCACAAAAAATCGCTCTTCCCTCTTCCGGGTTGAGCGATTTTCCATTTTATCTTTATTTAAAATTTCGTTCTCAAATCGCTATCGCGTAAATTTTTCTGCTATAGCACCGCTATAGTACGCGTTCAGCAATTTTTCCAGATCCTTGATCTTCTCTTTCAGTTCCCGTCCGATATCGGTATCTCCGACACACTTGCGCTCCGGCACCCATTTGACCATACGGCTCTCGGAGTGGATGTCACTCTCCTTTTCGATCGCCGCCTCGGTGGACTCAAACGGATCGTGCGCGGCCAGAATCAGACCGTAGGAGTTGTAAATCAGCGTATACCCCGCGATACCGGTTTCTTTCTGATATGCCCTTGAGAAACCACCGTCGATGACGAGAAGCTTACCGCCGCATTTGAGCGGGCTCTCGCCGTCTTTGGATTTGACCGGGACGTGACCGTTGATGATGTGCGCGCCCTCCGGCTCCAGACCGAATTCACGGAGAATGCGGTCAAGCACTTCCTCATTTTCCAGCATATCGTAATACGGATTTTTTACTTCTTTATGTGTCTCTTTTTCTGCCAGAAAATAGCGCTCAAACGTTGCCATCTTGTCCTTGCCGAACAGCGGGGAATTTTCATTCAGCCAGATATACCACATCATATCCCTGCCTTTTTCCCGCTCTGCCTTATCGACCGCGACAAACCCCTTGCGGACATAATTGTCCAAAATATCGTACAGCGCCTTTCCCTTATATTGCTTGCCGTAGATCTCTACCTCCTTGAAGGTACCGTCCTTATTTAACGGAACGCAGCCATGGTAGAGAAGGTTATTGTTGTATACTTTATAGAGACTTCCCTTCGCCAGCAGAAACTTCATATGCTGCTGCAGCTTCTCGCAGTTCATGAACGCACGTTCCAGACGTTCCATGATATCCGCTTCTTCCGGTGTAAATGCATATGGATCCTTCGGATCCACCGTCGGGAAATTCATATCAAGCATCTTGTACTCTCTGCCATCCATTTCCAGAACGCCGCGTTCAAAATCAATATGATGCAGAAGATTTCGTTTCTCCAGACCAAATTCCGGATGGCGCTTGATGATCTGCCTTCCGCCTTGAACTGGATGATCGAGATCGCCTTGTGCATCTTCTGGTTCATCTCGCGCTCAGACGCACTGTAAGAGTCACTGCCCTTTAACTGGAAGCAGGTGCACGGGTCATCCCCATATGTATTGATCGCAAAGGTTGCCAATGGAAGAAGGTTGATGCCGTAACCATCCTCCAAAATATCCAGGTTTCCATATCTCGCGCAGATACGGATTGCGTTTGCAATACACCCCATCTGTCCCGCTGCCGCGCCCATCCAGAGCACATCGTGATTGCCCCACTGGACATCAATCGAGTGATAGGTCATCATCTTGTCCATGATGATATGCGGTCCCGGACCCCTGTCATAGATATCGCCTACGATATGAAGATGATCGACCGTCAGGCGCTGAATCAGCTCGCTTAGCGCTATAATAAAGCTTTCGCCCGTCCCACACGGACAATCGTCTGGACGATGGCATCGTAGTAGGATTCCTTGTCCTGCAGATCACCGCGCTCAGTCAGAAGTTCTTCCAGCACATAGGCAAATTCCTTCGGAAGCGCCTTGCGGATCTTCGAACGCGTGTACTTGCTCGCTGCCCGGCGGCAGACCGCAATCAGACGATAGAGTGTGATCTTATACCAGTCATCCGGGTTCTTCTCCGTCTGCAGAATCCGGCTCATTTTCTCCGCCGGATAGTAAATAAGGGTTGCCAGTGACTGCTTATCCTGACGGCTCAGGGTATTTCCAAATACATCGTCAATCTTTCGCTTGACGGAACCGGAACCATTTTTCAATACATGAGAAAATGCCTCGTATTCCCCATGGATATCGGTCAGGAAATGTTCCGTTCCTTTCGGCAGATTTAAGATCGATTCCAGATTGATGATCTCCGTCGATGCCGCTGCAATCGTCGGGTAAAGCTCTGCCAGTCGATCCAGATAACGCGCCTGCAATGATTTCATGTTTTCTCTAACCCCTCCTGTTTGCGGACGCCCCTTTTGACCCTTTTTCACCCAATCCCGTGCAGCCTGCTTCCGATGCCCGTTATGCATATAAAACACACGCAAAAGATACACGCAGAAAGATGGAAAAGAATTTGTAATGCTTGTTGCAAACAATTACAAAAAATCGAAATGGCGTCTCATTTTTAATTCTGATACTTGTATCTTATCACACTTCTATTAAAAACGCCATTTCGATTCCTATAATAAGTATTATTAGTATTTGCGGGCAATCACGTATTTCTTCTTAAATTTAAAACTTATACCGCATCTGATACCAGATCACGTTTCCATGCACCGATTCCGAGATCCCCTCATTCACAAATCCAAACTTGGCATAATAGGCTATCAATTTTTCCTTGCACGTCAACACAAGTCCCTTCCTCCCCTGTTTTCTGGCATCCTCGATGGCGCACTGGAGCAACTGTCCCGCATAGCCATGTTTCCGGTATGCCGGGATCGTATTGACACCAAAAATCATCTGCCATGCGCCGTTTTCATCGTGCATTTCTGCCCGTTCGTACATCTCATCCGTCAGATCCGGCTTGTCTGTGACGAAGCCGTCCACAAACGCAATCAGCTTTTCGCCTTCAAACATGAGCCAGAAATGATTTCCATAATACTTAATTCTCTCCTCAAACTCCTCTTTCGTTGCGGCTTCCGCTGCCGGAAAGCATTCTGCTTCCACGGCTGCAATCTGAGCCAGATCTGCTATTGTCGCTGTTCTTATCTCCATAATATCTCGTATAATCCAATTATCCTCGTTCGAGGATAAAAAAATAATCTCCTTTCTCTCTTCAAAGGCATTCGCCCATATAATTCAAGTCGAACGTCCGTGAGACTTGGCGCGTGATTCTGGTCAGCGAAGCTGACATATTCTTTACAGAATCACTGCGCATCCTCGCGGAGCGTTTATCTCAGTCGGAGAATGGACTCCCACTGAGATAAATTTGCTATTACTCACCACCTGAAGAGGTGGGAGTCTTCTCGACTGAGATAAAAAACAGAATAATTTCGGTTCTTTCTTTGCAAATAAGCCAATGCATATAGTTTTCCCCATACACATCGGCTTATTTCACGCATCAGGCGGATCTCTCGATCCTGCCTTTTACTTCATATTCAACTATTTCCGCAGCTGTGCCAGGCGCTCCTGTACCTGTGCCATCATCTGGCGGTATTTCTCCAGCTTCTCGCGCTCTTCGGCAATCTTTGCCTCCGGTGCGCGGCTGACGAACTTTTCATTGCTTAACATACCCTCGGAACGGGCAAGCTCTTTTTTCAGCTTCTCTTCTTCCTTGCTGAGGCGTTCGATCTCTTTGTCCAGATCAACTAACTCTGCAAACGGCATATAGATGGTTGCCTTTGCAGTCACAGCCGATACAGCATCGTCTGCGATTCCGCTCTTGTCCTTCTGAAGAATAACATCGCTCGCATAGCCAAGAGTTGCAAAGAAGACGCGGCTGTGCTCGAAGATGGACAGAACTTCCGGATCTTCAGATACAACGTATACTTTTGCCTTCTTGCTCGGCGGTACGTTCATGGATGTGCGGACACCGCGGATCGCGCGGACTGCATCCTTGATCGTCTCAACTGCCTTCTCTTCCTCTGCAAAGTTCCACTCATCCTTGTAGACCGGCCAGGAAGAAATCATGATGGACGGTTCCTCATCCTGCAGGTTGCAGAAGATTTCCTCGGTAATAAACGGCATATATGGATGCAGCAGTTTCAAGGACTGGATCAGAACCGTTTTCAGGGTCCAGAGTGCAGCTGCCTTGGTGGTATCCTCCTCGGACCAGAGTCTCGGTTTTACCATCTCAATGTACCAGTCACAGAATTCCTCCCAGATGAAATCATAAACCTTCTGGAGGGCGATTCCCAGCTCGTACTTATCCATGTTCTCGGTGACATCTTTTGCCAGCGTGTTGACCTTGGAGAGGATCCAGCGGTCAGCCATCTGCAGGTCAGAAAGTTTTACATCCGTTACCGGCGCTTTCTCAATGTTCATCATGATGAAACGGGATGCATTCCACACCTTGTTTGCAAAGTTGCGACTTGCTTCTACACGCTCCCAGTAGAAACGCATATCGTTGCCCGGTGCGTTACCGGTCATCAGGGTCATACGGAGTGCATCGGCGCCGTACTTGTCGATAACCTCCAGCGGATCGATACCATTTCCAAGGGATTTACTCATCTTACGTCCCTGAGAATCACGTACCAGACCGTGGATCAGGACGGTGTGGAACGGCTCTTTGCCAGTCTGCTCCAGACCGGAGAATACCATACGGATAACCCAGAAGAAAATGATATCGTATCCGGTTACCAGCACGTCGGTCGGATAGAAATATTCATATTCCGGTGTGTCCTTCGGCCAGCCGAGCGTGGAGAACGGCCACAGGGCGGAAGAGAACCAGGTATCCAGCGTGTCCTCATCCTGATGCAGATGGGTGCCGCCGCATTTCGGGCATACCGCCGGTGCACACTTGGCAACGGTCATCTCGCCGCAGTCATCACAATAATATGCCGGAATCCGGTGTCCCCACCAGAGCTGACGGGAAATACACCAGTCACGGATGCCCTCAAGCCAGTGCAGATAGGTCTTTCCAAAGCTCTCCGGAACGAATTTAAGTCTGCCGGATTTAAGTGCCTCTACCGCCGGTTTCGCCATCTCTTCCATCTTGACAAACCACTGCGGTTTTACCATCGGTTCTACGGTTGTGCCGCAGCGGTCGTGGGTACCTACGTTGTGGGAATGCGGAACGACTTTGACTAAAAGTCCCATTTCCTTCAGATCCTCTACCATGGCTTTTCTCGCCTCGTAGCGGTCCATGCCCTGATATTTGCCCGGTACGCTGATGGTTGCATCGTCATTCATGATGCAGATCTCTTCCAGGTTGTGGCGTTTTCCTACCTCAAAGTCGTTCGGGTCATGTGCCGGTGTGATCTTTACGCAGCCGGTACCGAACTCTTTATCTACATACTCATCCGCGATGACCGGAATCTCTCGGTCGGTCAGCGGCAGTTTTAACATCTTGCCTACGATATCCTTGTAGCGCTCATCCTCCGGGTTGACAGCTACCGCAGTATCGCCTAACAGCGTCTCCGGACGGGTGGTTGCGATCTCGACGAAACGTCCCTCTTCGCCGACGATCGGGTAATTGATGTGCCAGAAAAAGCCGTCCTGCTCCTCATGCTCTACCTCGGCATCCGAAATGGAAGTCTGGCAGACCGGGCACCAGTTGATGATACGGGATCCCTTGTAAATATAACCTTTTTCATACAGTCTGGTAAATACTTCCAGAACCGCCTCGGAACAGCCCTCGTCCATCGTGAAACGCTCGCGGTCCCAGTCAGCGGAGGAACCCAGCTTGTGAAGCTGTTTTACGATGCGGCTGCCGTACTCTTCTTTCCACTCCCATGCTTTCTCCAGGAAGCCCTCACGACCCAGATCATGCTTGTCAATGCCCTGCTCTTTCAGCTTGTTGATAACCTTAACCTCCGTTGCGATCGCGCATGGTCGGTACCCGGCTGCCACAGTGCCTCATAGCCCTGCATTCTCTTGTAACGGATCAGGATATCCTGCATGGTGTTATCCAGCGCATGTCCCATATGAAGCTGTCCGGTAATGTTTGGCGGCGGCATCACAATCGTGAACGGCTTCTTACCGTTTCTGCGTCCGCGCTCTGCATCGGCGTGGAAATATTTGCTGTCCAGCCATTTCTGATACAGGCGATCTTCAATATCCGCCGGATTATATGTCTTTTCCAGTTCTTTCATTGATCGATTCTCCTTTTGCGTTTTAACTCATCAAATGCTGTTTATCCCTGCATTCTATCATGAACCGCATCTTGTTTACCTTCATTTCGTGTAATTTCCGATGCAGTTTCTTACATCTGTTTCCGGACAATCTTATACTCATCATCCGTCTGGTAGTACGGGCAGACAAAACGCTGGCTGCTTAAAAATGCCGCCATCTCGTCCTCATCCAGATCTGCCTCGCACAGATAATACCCATAATCATCGTCATAGACATAATTGCCGCACGTGTCACAGCTTGTCAGCGGACCTTGTTTTTTCATCTGTTTTGTCCTTTCCGGAGCGCGTTTCCTATGAAAAAGAATGTGCCTTGGCACATTCTCGCGCCGAGCGCGGTCGCTTGCGACATGTTTCTGCTTCGCGCGAGCGCGCATCCTCGCGGAGCGTTTTTCATTTCATAGGACGTAATTTCCTATGAAATGAAAAAGCCCCTTGCAGACATATCATCTGCAAAGGGCGTCATATACGCGGTACCACCTTAATTCAATCAGGATTTCCATCTGCCGGTGTTTTCTTTGCACACATCCAGATTTTATCCCAATCCTCTTGATTCTATAACGGGAACTCCCGGGATCTCTTATCCACCACTCTCTTTCACACCATTCCTAAGTCATAGCAGAACGCAGTTTTTCAGAAATCCGGCTCCGAAGCTACCTTCCACATCCGTTTCCCGGAACCGTCTCTCAACCTGCGCGGTTCTCTCTGTCAGGGCTTCTATGTGTACTCCTCTTCTTCACTGCCTTTCATTTTTCAGTTCCTTGTTATCATAGAGGTTTTTTAGGAAAATGTCAAGGTTTTCGGCACAGGTTGGTAAATGATATATGCCCGTTACTGGGCACGTATGCGTGAACAGTAACATATGCCCTGGCTTCTCCCACTTTAAAGACGCCCCGCTGTAACAGCCGCACAGCCCCTACTTCGGCAGCGTATCCTTATACTGTGGATACGTCCCATCTGTCACCAGCTTTGCGTATGCATCATATGCCTCCTGCAGATTCTCATACTTTTTATCCTTCGAAAGATATTCCTTATACTGTGTTGGAGTCAGATGACCGGCGATTGCTATATAATTACCAGCTTTATTCACTCGCATAGCGGTAGTTGTTTCTGAAATATAAAACCTTCCATCTGCTGTACTGATAATAACCGGTATCTTCTTTCCTGCACCAACCGAATCTGAGGATATATCTACAGATGTCCAAAATAAATATCGCTTCGACTTATCCTTTGCATCTCCCAGATAGGCCCAGGTTCCCTTTTTTAACAGGCTGTCCTCCTCAATCTTCGCCTGTATCTTGGGAAGCATATTGGATTTTGTACAGTTGGAATCAATTTCAAAATTGTTGTTATCACCCAGCATTTCCAATATGCCGCTGTCATTCAAGGGCGCATGTACATCGCAATTGATATTAAACGCGTATTTCTGTTCCGAACCGCCTGTACCCTTTCCGCTTTTCCAGTTAAAAAGCACTCCCGAATCCGGCCGATAGGAAACTTCACACTCCCCACCCGGAACCGGATAACCAATCCAGTTGGCCGTATCACCCTGATCATTATAATGCATCACTCCACCTATCGTCACCGGGTCATGCGACTGCCATTTTTCTTTTTTCTGCTTCAGCTTTACAACCTTCACTTCATTCTCTGTATCCTCAATCATGACCGCTGCCATAACCTCTGCATATGCAGAACGGACATTGGCAAGATCCGTGGCCTCCCGGCTGGTCTCCAGCTGCCTGGTAAAAATAGGAATAGAAATTGCAGTTAAAATGGAAACTATCGCAACGACTACCAAAAGCTCCGCCAGCGTAAAGCCCTTTTTCCTGTTCTGTATATGAATTTCCATTCTTATCACCCGCCTGTCACCTTTATCTTTTTCTTATTCTATCACATGATTTAAAAAAATTCACGCAAAACATTTTTCATCTGACGCACATTCCCATAAATTGAAAGAAGAGACCTCCGCCTGCGGTTTTCACCGCAAAGCATCCGCCTCTTCCCAATTTCGTTGCTGTAATCAGGTCCCTGCCGTCAATTAAAACAGCGGAACAACCGCTCCATCGTACTTCGTCTCGATAAATTCTTTGATATCATCGCTTGTCAGGACTTCCATCAGAGCTTTTGTCTTGTTGCTCTCCTCGTCACCCTCACGGACTGCTACAACATTTCCGTATGTCTGGGCTGCCAGAGAGTCAGAAGCCTCTACTGCCAGAGCATCGGTTACCTTTAAACCAGCCTCGATTGCGTAGTTGCCGTTGATAACTGCAATATCAGCATCCTGTAAGGAACGCGGAAGCTGTGCTGCCTCAAGTTCTACGATATCCAGGTTCTTCGGGTTCTCCGTAATATCATTGATAGTTGCGGTCAGACCTGCATCCTCTTTCAGTGTCAGAAGACCCTGATCCTGAAGAAGCAGAAGTGCTCTTGCCTCGTTGGTTACATCGTTTGGCACCAGAACCTCTGCGCCGTCAGCCAGCTCATCTAAAGAATCGCTCTTGCCTGCGTAGATGCCGAATGGCTCATAATGGATTGCACCTGCACTTACCAGGTGAGTGCCATTCTCCTCATTGAAGGTATCCAGATATGGTTTGTGCTGGAAGTAGTTTGCATCCAGATCGCCGGACTCCAGTGCGTTGTTCGGCTGTACATAATCAGTATACTCTACGATCTTCAGATCGTAGCCCTTGTCTGCCAGAAGGTCTCTTGCAGCTTCCAGGATCTCAGCATGCGGTGCCGGGCTTGCGCCTACTACCAGCTTCTCCAGATCGCCGTCTGCCTCTTTAGCCTCTGCGGTAGTCTCCTCTGCTGCCTCTGCAGCGGTCTCAGCAGTTGTCTCATTCGAGCTGGAAGAGCAGCCTGCTAAGGATGCAGCTGCCAGCAGTGCCAGGAATGTGGTTCCTAAGAATGATTTTTTCATAGTGATTTCCTCCTCTTTGTGTGTTTAAACAGTTCCTTTAAATTTATATTTCAGAAATGTCCTGCATCTGCCACAGACGATAGGCTGCATTTCATTTCTGTAAATATCTTATTAACGGATTCTCTTATCACTTCTTCTCGAACTCCGCGTAAAGATCTCCTGAATCAGCTGTGCGATAATAACCAGAATCACAACGGTAACCAGCATCATATCTGCCTGATAACGGTGGTATCCATATCGGATCGCCACATCGCCCAGACCACCGGCACCGACGCAGCCTGCCATCGCGGAATATCCGAGGATCGTCGTGATCGAAATCGCCGCGCCAACTAACAGGGACGGCTTGGACTCCGGAAGCAGCACCTTGAAAATAATCTGCCAGGTCGAAGCGCCCATTGATTTTGCTGCTTCTATCACGCCTGCATCAATTTCCTTTAACGATGCCTCTACCATACGGCTGATATACGGGAACGCCGCGATTACCAGCGGTACAACTGCCGCATTTGCTCCGATCGTCTTTCCCACGATCGCGCGGGTCAGCGGCATTACCATCGCTAACAGGATGATAAACGGCACCGAACGGAGCAGGTTGACAATCACGCCCGCCACTTTGTTGAACAGCGGCACCGGACGAATGCCGTCTTTATCGGTTACAACCAGCGCCACGCCGAGCGGGATGCCGATCAAATAAGAAATCAGGGAAGAAAGACCTACCATATATAAGGTTCTCCAGGTCTCTTTTACCAGCATACTGACTGTCTTCGCATCAAATACCATCTTAGCGCACCTCCTCATAGGTCACACCGACCGTTTTTAAATAATTGCAGATACGCCCTGCATCTACCTCGTCCTCCGGGAGCTGCAGAAGCATCTGTCCCATCGCCTTGCCCCCAATATCGTGGGTATCCGCGAGAAGGATATTGACCGGAACCTTGCAGGCTAATACCATATTAGAAATAATTGGCTCCGAAGATTCCTGTCCATTGAAAATAACGCGGATCTGGCGCGCTCTGGCAAAGCTTGTCTTCTGCCCTGCCGTCTCTCCTAGAATCAGCTGCCGCCCAATCTCCGACTTCGGACCGGAGAAAATCTCTGATACCTTGCCAGACTCTGCAATGTGGCTGTGGTCGATGATCGCCACACGGTCACAGATAGACTCAATCACCGCCATCTCATGGGTAATCACGATCACAGTAATGCCGAGTTCGCGGTTAATCTTCTTGAGAAGCTCCAAAATCGATTTTGTCGTATTCGGGTCGAGCGCACTCGTCGCCTCATCGCAAAGCAGCACCTTCGGGTTCGTGGACATCGCACGTGCAATCGCCACACGCTGCTTCTGTCCGCCGGAGAGCTGTGCCGGATATGCCTTCATCCGTTCTTCCAGACCGACTAATTTTAAAAGCTCAGCCGCCCGTTTCTTCGCCTCTGCTTTCGGGACACCGGCAATCTCCATCGGAAAGCACACATTCTGGAGTACATTTCTCTGTGCCAGAAGATTGAACTGCTGGAAAATCATCCCCATCGACTGTCTGGCTTTCCGAATCTCCGACTCCTTCATCATCGACAGGTTCTGTCCCTCAAAAATAACCCGTCCCGCCGTCGGTGTCTCCAGATAATTGATACACCGGACCAGCGTACTCTTTCCCGCACCCGACAGACCGATAATTCCAAAAATCTCACCTTGCAGGATTTCCAGGTTAATATCATCTAACGCGGTCACCGTTCCGTTCGTTGTCTGGAATTGCTTTCCCAGTCCTTCCAGGCAGATGATCGCTTTCTTTCTCTGCTCCATTGTCTTTTCCCCTCTCTTTTTCGAATATACAGCATTGATACCCTGTCGCATAAAAGATGCCACTACTGTTTTTCTGTCACAGGAAGCAGTTAGTGCCTTTTTGTGTCATAAGGAATTCCAAGGAATTTCCTATGACACAAAAAAGCCGCGAATCCAGTACGGATCGCGGCTTCCTATGCTATACTTACAGGTCTATCCGACCAGCCCGTTCCGTCTTTCATGCACACAAATATGGCAGCACATCATACACATGCCGTTCATCATCATATTCATCTGCATGGCTTTACTCTGACGCATCGGACCTGTCCCCTTTCAGCTTATATTCCCTTATTCCTGATAGGAATTATTTGTTTATGAAGATACACCCATTTTCCGGGTTTGTCAAGTGTTTCCTGAATTTTTAAGAGCTATTTTTTAGAGCTATTTCACTCCTGCTCCGGTTTTTGCACAGCTTCTCTTCTTTTTGATGTCTGGAGTTCCCGTGCTTCTGCACGGCTGCGGCGCAAATTTTCTCCTGGCATCTCCTGTTTCCGGCTGCGCCCTTTCTCACGCTCGCGGATGCGATCCGGCGTGCGGCTCTCAATGATATAGCGCGGGCGGTGCTTCGACTCCAGATAAATCTTTCCGACATACTCTCCGACGATTCCGACCGAGAGAAGAAGCAGTCCGCCGATAAACCAGAGCGATACCATCATGCTCGCCCAGCCGGTGATCGTATTGCCCCGGAAGAAATCAACCACCGCCCAGATAAGGAATCCAATACTGACAAAAAATGCCGCAATTCCCATGAACGTAATCATCCGGATCGGCTTTGTGCTCAGCGAAGTGATGCCCTCGATCGCAAAAGCCAGCATCTTTTTCAGCGGATATTTGCTCTCCCCTGCTGCCCGCTCTTTACGGTCATAATATACCACATCGGACGGATAACCGATCATCGGGACAATCCCGCGCAGAAACAGATTGACCTCCGAAAATTCCGCCAGCCCTTCCAGTGCCCTCCGGCTCATCAGGCGGTAATCCGCATGATTATACACGGTGTTCGCTCCCAGCGCATTCATAATCTTATAAAATCCCAGCGCAGTTGTACGCTTAAAAAATGTATCCGTCGCCCTGTGACGGCGCACACCGTACACGATGTCACAGCCAGCCATATACCGCTCGATCATCGCGTCGCATGCGTCCACATCATCCTGCAGATCGGCATCCATCGAGATCGCCGCGTCACACCGCCGTCTCGCCGCCTCAAAAAGCCCGGCTAAAAGCGCGTTCTGATGACCGCGGTTGCGGCTCAGCTTCACACCTGCAAACCGCTCGTCCTTCTCATGGAGTTCCTCGATCAGCTTCCATGTTCTATCCTTCGAACCGTCGTCTACCATCAGCACCCGGCTTCCCGGATGAATCCGGCGGCTGCGGGTTAAATCATCTAATTTTTTACCTAAAAATTCTGCCGTCAATGGCAGAACTTCCTCTTCGTTGTAGCAAGGCACCACGATATAGATAACCGGTGCATTTCTCATACTGTCATCTCCTGCCCGGGTCACTGTCCCTTCTATGCAGACAAGTCCCCTCGTATTTTCAAAAGCAGGTTTCCAGATACAGGTATCTTGCCAGAATCCCCCTGCAGCTGAAATCTGCTTTTTCCGTATTTTCCTATTATATAGGAACTACATTAAAAAGAAAAGTAAATTTTTGACACATCCACCCGATTCCGGTATAATAGAATTGATATTTTTATCACTTTACTATTACTCGCCACCTAAAGAGGTGGGCGTCTTCTCGACTGAGAAAAAATCAAAAAAAGCCATCTATCAGGAGGTATTCATATGTCAAAAAACGAAAAAGCAAAGGTATATTTTACAGATTTCCACACCATTGCATTTGGCGACGGTCTCCCTACCAAATTAAAAAAACTGATCCGTAAAGCGGGATCGGTTCCATCGATATGGATGGTAAATTTGTCGCTATCAAGATGCACTTTGGTGAACTTGGAAATATCAGTTATCTGCGTCCGAATTATGCCAAAGCCGTTGTTGATGTCATCAAAGAGCTGGGCGGCAAACCATTTTTAACAGACTGCAATACGATGTATCCAGGCAGCCGCAAGAATGCGCTCGAGCACCTGGAATGCGCCTGGGAAAACGGATTTACCCCGTTGACTGTTGGATGTCCAATCATCATCGGTGATGGATTAAAAGGCACCGATGACATCGCTGTTCCGGTGGCCGGAGGCGAATACATCAAAGAAGCTAAGATCGGCCGCGCCGTCATGGACGCCGATGTCTTTATCAGCCTGACCCATTTCAAGGGACATGAGATGACCGGCTTCGGCGGTACGATCAAAAATATCGGCATGGGCTGCGGTTCTCGCGCCGGTAAGACCGATCAGCACAGCAGTGGAAAACCACACGTCAAGGAAAAGCTCTGCCGGGGCTGCCGCCGCTGTCAGAAGGAATGTGCCAACGGCGGTCTCGTTTTCGATGAAGCCTCCAGAAAAATGCACGTGGATGCTGAGCACTGCGTCGGCTGCGGACGGTGTCTCGGCGCCTGCAATTTTGACGCAATCGAATTTGACAACAACGCAGCCAACGAGCTGTTAAACTGCCGTATGGCGGAATACACAAAAGCCGTTGTGGATGGACGTCCAAACTTCCATATTTCCCTGGTCGTTGACGTCTCCCCGAACTGCGACTGCCACGGTGAAAATGACGTACCGATCCTTCCAAATCTTGGTATGTTTGCTTCTTTCGATCCGCTGGCACTCGATCAGGCCTGTGTGGACGCCTGTCTGGCCGCTGCTCCGATGCCGGGCAGCCAGCTTGCAAAACATCTTGCTGATCCGGATTTCCACGATCACCATGACCATTTCACAAATTCCACACCAGAATCTGAGTGGAAAAGCTGCCTGGCACACGCGGAGAAGATCGGTCTGGGAAGCCGGGAGTATGAATTGATCACACTATAATAACATCACCCCCATTTGCCAGCTATGCCGCCGGTCTTTTTGCGACCGCAGAGCTGTGAAAAACGGAGCCGCCCCGGTCTTTTCTGCCGGTCGGCTCCGTTTTATTCTCTTCTTTATTTCTGAATCCAGACACCATTCGCATCGACTCTATATCCGTCCGGTGTCGTTCCATTGACAAACAATGCTCCGTCAGCACTCACATAATACCAGTATCCATTCGTCTGAATCCAGCGGCTCTTCGCCATAGCCCCGCTTTCGGTATAATAATAATGCCAGGAGCCGTCTACCATCTGCCAGTCACGCGCCATCCACGCATCCGCATGGAAATAGTATGTCTCTCCCTTGATCAGTAGACTCTCATTTGCCGCGTAGGTTCCGTTTGCTTTCAGGTATTTCCATTCATTTCCAAACTGCTGCCACGCACCGTCGCCCTGAGCAGCTGTATTGCCAGCTCCAGAGCTACCCGGTCCGCCCTGACTGCCGGAAGACGAGGTATTTGTGCTGGTCGTATTGCCGGACGGCTTGCTGGAATTTGACGTACCGTTGTTCGCCGCATCCGATACCGAGGTGTTCGTGCCAGCCGGTGTGCCGGATGCGCTTCCCGCCACTGCAAAACCATAGTCCAGCAGCTTCTTCGTATCGTCATAATGGGTCTGCGAACTCTTTAAAATAACTGCAATCAGGCGCACGCCATTTCGCTCTGCACACGTTACCAGCGTGTTGCCTGCCAGGGAGGTATAACCGGTCTTTCCGCCTATGATTCCCTCATAGTACTGGGAATTTGCCGGATTGAGCATCTTATGTCCAATCGTAAGCGTCCGCACCGTCGGCACGCTGGCAGTCGCCGGGAAATCGTAATGCAGGGTCGATGCAACCTGACGCACCGTCGCATTATTGAATGCAGCATTTGCAATCAGCGCCATATCATGTGCGGTTGTAAAATGGTTTGCATTGTTCAGACCATTCGGATTTGCAAAATGCGTATGCGTGCATCCTAAGGACGCTGCTTTCTCATTCATCTTATCCGCAAACGCGCTGACACTGCCGGACACATGCTCCGCCAGTCCGTTTGCCACCTCATTTGCCGATTTTAAAAGCAGACCATAGAGACAGTCCTTAACCGTAAAGGTATCGCCCGCCTTGACCTGCAACGTCACCGCGCCCGATTCCAGATTCGAAACTGCCGTCTGGGAAAAGGTTACCGTATCACTCAGATTACAGTTTTCCGCTACCAGAAGCGCCGTCATCAGCTTCGTGATGCTGGCTGGATAATACTGCGTATCCGCATTCTTGGAAAACAGGAACTGGTTGTGCGTCGCATCATAGAGCACTGCGCCCTGCGCTGCCACCGTCGGCTGAGCTGCATTCTGTGAAGTAACCGTTGCTCCCGAAGGAACTGCGCCGGAGACCGTGCCTCCTGCCGCCTGTCCCGGACCGGTCGCCCCGTCTGTCGCAGCAAATGCCGTCCATGACACAGACATCATAAGTGCCATTCCCAGGCAGAGGGAACGCACGGATTTTTTCCATTTATTCATCGTATATTGTCCTTCCTGTATGTATTTTCGCTTTTCTCCTACCCGCCAGCTCCCGCAAACGTAAAGTTACGTTCACTCATTGCGCGGACTTTAACGGATTTTGCCAGTGCTGCGCAGGTACAAATCATGCCAATCTGTCTTACATTTTACTTCATTTTAAGCGACAATACAAGTTGAAAGGAAAATTTGAAATTATTACAATTTTATTACAAAAACAGGTAGCCGAAGGACATTCAGCTCCTCCAGCTACCGCTTGATTCTTTTTGTATCTTCTCTTTAAATCGTTGACCAGCTTCTCCGGTTTCCAGTTAACGCCGCCTTTGCATACGCCGTGCGTCACAAAATCCATCTTGTCATGCAGATCTTCTGCATTCCAGACGCTTTCTACTTTTATTTAATAAATTTTTACAGATACTTCTTCCGCAGATCTGCCCCACTCTCTGCCGACAGATATGCCGGTGCCACATCAAAGACGGTCTTGCAGCCTTTCTGGCCTTCCTGGTTCATCTTGTATGCCGCGCGTGCGTATGCCACGATGATAGAGGAAGTAAATTCCGGGTTGGAATCCAGCTTTAAGCTGTACTCGATGATATGGTGGTTCTCTTTGTTCCAGCCGGTCTTGCCGCTGCGGAGTACGAAACCGCCGTGCGGGAGACGGTTGTGGTCGCGTTTCAGTTCTTCTTCAGTAATAAAATGAACCGTCGTGTCATAATCAGAGAAGTAGTTCGGCATGGTCTTGATCTCGTTCTCGATCTTTGCCAGATCCGCGCCCTCTTCTGCCACAACAAAGCACTCTCTGGTGTGTTTTTCACGGGTGGTCAGCTCTGGGCTGCTGCCGCTTCTGACTGCCTCCAGTGCACTCTCAACCGGGATTGTGTACTGTCTGGCATCCTTGACGCCCTCGATCCGGCGGATCGCATCGGAATGTCCCTGCTGACGCCCTTGCCCCAAAACGTATAATTTTCGCCCTCCGGCAGGCAGGCAGCTGCATAGAGACGGTTCAGGGAGAACATACCCGGATCCCAGCCAACGGAAATGATACCGACCTTGCCGGATTTCTGTGCGGACTCATCGACTGCTGCGAAATGCTCCGGAATCTTTGCATGTGTATCGAAGCTGTCCACTACGTTAAACCACTGTGCATATTTCGGGGTCTGGATCGGCAGATCCGTTGCTGAACCGCCGCAGAGAATCAAAACGTCAATCTCGTCTTTCTTCGCCTCCGCCTCATCTACATGATAAACCGGTACGCCCTCGGTCAGGATCTTAACCGTTTCCGGCGCACGCCGTGTAAATACTGCTCTCAGTTCCATATCCGGATTCTGGCGGATCGCACACTCCACGCCGCGTCCCAGATTTCCATATCCTAAAATTCCAACTCGGATACTCATAGATATTCCTCCTAACGGTACAAAATTTGCCACGGATCCGGCTCTATTTTCCAGCTTACGCGATCCGATTTTACTTAAAAATTTCAAGTGTTCCCATTATACACTAGATCCATCCGTTTTTCAATATAGGTGAGTTCACGCGTACAGGAAACAAATTCTCATTTAATTCTCAACGAAAGCCTTATTCCAGCTCCTTCATTCCGGTATACAGCTCAAAATACCGCCCTTTCTGCGCCAGCAGATCTTCATGGTCGCCGCGCTCAATGATCTGCCCGTGCTCCAGCACCATGATCGCATTGGCGTTGCGGACTGTCGAAAGCCGGTGGGCGATGACAAAGGTCGTCCGGTCCGCCATCAGCCGGTCCATGCCGTGCTCGATGTGCTTCTCCGTCCGCGTATCGACCGAACTCGTCGCCTCATCCAGAATCAGGATCGGTGCTTTAGAAACTGCTGCCCGCGCAATGTTTAATAGCTGGCGCTGTCCCTGGCTTAAGTTTGCACCGTCGCCCTCCAGCATCGTGTCATACCCATCCGGCAGACGCATGATAAAGGAATGCGCCGATGCCGTTTTTGCCGCCTCAACAACTTCTTCATCCGTGGCATCCAGCCGCCCGTATCGAATATTTTCCCGTACCGTGCCGGTAAAAAGATGCGTATCCTGCAGAACCATCGCGATATTTTCCCGCAGCTCCTTCCGGTGCATCCGGCGGACATCGACGCCGTCCACCGTGATCGAGCCGCCCTGTATATCATAAAAACGGTTGATCAGATTCGTGATCGTCGTTTTTCCGGCTCCCGTCGAACCGACAAAGGCGATCTTCTGTCCCGGCTTCGCATAGAGCGAAATATCCTTCAAAATCACCTGCCCCGGCTCATAGCCGAAAGTCACATGGTCAAGCACCACCTCACCGCGGATCGGCGCGATCGAAACCGCATCCGACGCATCTGCCGCCTCTGGTTCTGCATCCAGCACTGCAAACACGCGCTCCGCGCCTGCCAGCGCCGAAAATACGTTTCCAACCTGCATGGAAAGCTCGTTGATCGGTCTGGAAAATTGCCGCGAAAAACCTAAAAATACGGTCAGTCCACCGACATCAAAGTTCCGGAACACACAGAGCAGACCGCCAATGCAGGCTGTCAGTCCATAATTTAACTGGCTTAAATTGTTCATGACCGGTCCCATCACACCGCCGAAAAACTGCGCCCGGATCTGTTTTTCTTTCAGATCCGCATTGAGCCATCCAAATTCTTCCTCTGCGATCTCCTCATGGCAGAATACCTTGACGACCTTCTGCCCCTGCACGGTCTCCTCAATATAGCCGTTCATCGCGCCAAGCGCCGCCTGCTGGGCAGAGAAATATTTCTGGCTCCGTCCGGCAACAAATTTACCGGCACGCAGCATCACCGGCATCATGGCAAGCGTAATCACCGTCAGCCACACGTTCGTGTAAATCATCAGCACCAGCGTTCCCACAATACTGAGTGCGCCGGATAAAAGCTGCACCAGCGTACTGCTGAGCATCATGCCGATCGTATCCACATCGTTTGTAAAACGGCTCATCAGATCGCCGTTGCTGCCGGTATCATAAAACCGAAGCGGAAGCGTCTGCATATGGTTAAACAGCTCTTCCCGCAGCCGCTGCAGCGCGTTTTGCGCCACCTGCAGCATGATGCGCGACTGCATATAGGAAGCGGCAACGCTGACTAAATAAACCGCTCCCATCACGCACAGGGAACGGAACAGCCCCGCCACATCGCCCCGGCTGCCATCTAAAGGCACAATATACCGATTGATGATCGGGCGCAGCATATAGGCGCCCACCAGATTCGTCACCGTCCCCAGGATCACACAGAAAAAGGCGGCTGTCATCGCCATCCGGTCGCGTTTTAAGTATGAAAGCAGGCGCAGCATCGTCTGACCGCCCGCCTTGGGCTTTCCGCCCTTCATGACCGCCATCCGTTCCGGTCCCCGGCGGCGTTTCGGCGCGTCGGCTATGCGGCTGCCATATCGGCGTTTCAGGCTTTCAATCTGTTTTTCATCCATCATGCCATCCCCTCCCCGTCTGCCCGTTTTCCATATTGCGTCTCATAGATCTCCCGGTACGCCTCACAGGATGCCAGCAGCTTCTCCTGTGTTCCCTCTCCGATAATCCTGCCGTCCTCAAGGACGAGAATCCGATCCGCGTATTCCAGCGAACTCAGCCGCTGTGCGATAATAAATTTCGTCGTATCTTTCAAATCTTCCCGGAATGCCGTCCGGATCGCCGCCTCCGTTGCCGTATCGACCGCACTGGTGCTGTCGTCGAGAATCAGGATCTTCGGCTTCTTTAAGAGTGCCCTTGCGATGCACAGCCGTTGTTTCTGACCGCCAGATACATTGACGCCGCCCTGTCCCATCTCCGTTTTGTAGCCTTCGGCAAACGAATTCACAAAGGAATCTGCCTGCGCATACACTGCTGCCCGCCGCACTTCTTCCTCCGTCGCCGTCTCATCACCCCAGCGCAGGTTTTCCTCGATCGTGCCGGAAAACAGGACGTTTTTCTGTAAAACCATGCCAACGCCGTCCCGGAGATTTTTCAGGGAATACTCCCGCACATCGATACCATCCACCCGCACACTCCCCTCTGTCACATCATAGAGGCGGGGAATCAGCTGTACCAGCGACGTTTTTCCGCTTCCGGTCGCACCGAGGATGCCGATCGTCTCTCCCGGCTCTGCCGTCAGGCTGATGTGGGATAGAACCGGCTCACCGCCTTCGCGGTATGAAAAGGAAACATCCTTAAATTCCACGCGTCCTTTCTCAACCTTCCGGTCCTTCTGTGATGCATTTTCATCGCTCAGATCAATCGGCTCATCCAGCACCTCATCGATTCGCCGGATGGACGCCATCGCGCGGGAACTCTGCAAAAATACCATTGAGAGCATCATAAGTGACATCAGAATCTGTACAATGTAGGTCGTAAATGCCGTCAGATCCCCGACCGCCATCCGTCCGCCGATAATCAGGTTTCCGCCGAACCAGACAACTGCCAGTGTCGTCACATTCATCGCGAACATCATGACCGGCATCGTCGCAATTACGATCTTCAGCGCCCGCAGCCCTGCCTCCTTGAGCTCCCGGTTCGTGTCGGCAAACCGCTTTTCCTCGTAGTCTTCCCGCACAAAGGATTTCACCACCCGCACGTTCGTCAGCACCTCCTGGATGCCGCTATTGAGCGTATCCAGCGCTTTCTGCATGGCTGTAAACCGCGGGTAGGCAGTCCGTAGGATCCAGACGATCGCCGCCGTCAGAAGCGGAATCACCACCAGGATGACAGCTGCCAGTTCCGCATTCATCCAGAATGCCATCACAAGCGCCCCCAGGAACATGCCCGGCGCGCGCAGCATCATCCGAAGTCCCATCATAATCAGGTTCTGTACCTGCTGGATATCGTTCGTCAGACGGGTTACCAGCGATCCCGTGCTGAACGTATCGATATTTTTAAATGAAAACTGCTGCACTCTGGCAAATAAGTCGCGGCGCAGATCGCTGGTAAAGGAAATCGACGCCTTCGCTGCAAAATATGCCCCCAGAATGCCGCCTGCCGCCATCAAAAAGGAGGTAATCGCCATCACAAGTCCCATTTTGAGAATGTATCCGCCGTCTTTCTGCGCCACGCCATGGTTAATAATCATCGACATAAATTTGGGCAGCAGAATCTCACCCAGCACCTCCGTTACCATCATGAGCGGTCCCAGAATAAAGGCGCTCTTATATGGCAGTATATATGATTTGTATCGTTTCCATTGCTTCACGCTTTTTCCTCCTGCCCGTTATTTCTGCAAATTTTTTTATGGATTCTGTTCAAACAGCTCCATCAGTTCATTCTGGCTCAAATCGCCCAGTGAAACCATTCCCTCTGAAACCACCTGCGCCGCCAGCGCAAGTTTCGCATTCTGCAGCTTCAAAAGATTTTCTTCTATCGTATCCTTTAAGATCAGTTTGTATACCGTGACCGGCTTTTCCTGCCCGATCCGGTACGCGCGGTCGGTCGCCTGGTTCTGCGCTGCCACATTCCACCACGGATCGTAATGAATCACGATATCCGCCGCCGTCAGGTTGAGTCCCGTTCCCCCGGCTTTCAGGGAAATAAGGAACACCGGAACCTCATCCGAGGCAAACGCCTGCACCATCCGGCTGCGTTCTTCCTTCGGGGTCGCGCCGACCAGAAGATGGGACGAAATGCCCTCTTGTAAAAGGCGTTCCCGAATCCGCTCCAGCATCGAGGCAAACTGGGAAAAGAGCAGGATCTTATGTCCCGCCGCAGACGCCGATGCGATCAGCGAAACACAGGTCTCCAGCTTCGCCGATTCCCCCGTATAATCTTCAAAACAGAGTGCCGGATCGCAGCAGATCTGGCGCAGCCGCATGAGCTGGGAAAGCACTTCCAATTTTCCATTACCCGACCACGCGCCGCCAGCCAGCGCCTCTTTCAGTTTCAACGCCGACGCCGTATAAAGCTTCTGCTGCCGCCCCGACGCCGCCGAATAAACGATCCTCTCTTCCTTGGTCGGAAGCTCCCGCAGCACATCCTTTTTCAAGCGGCGCAGGACAAACGGTCCCGTCATCCGCCGCAGTGCCGTCAATGCTTCCGGATCCTGATTTTTCACGATCGGCAGCTCATACCGCTCACGGAACTTCCGGTAACTGTATAAAAATCCCGGCATCAGGAAATCAAAAATGCTCCAAAGCTCGCTGAGCCGGTTTTCCACCGGCGTTCCCGTCAGAGCGAAACGGGCATTCGCCGAAATCTCCTTTACCGCCTTCGCGCCCTGTGTCTTTGCATTTTTAATGACCTGCGCCTCGTCAATAATCTCATATTCAAACGTGCGTCCCAGATACGCCTCCCGATCCCGTTTCAACAGATCATAGGACGTGATGATCACCTGCGCCCCCTCAGACGCCTCCATCCGCATCTGCTCCTCCAGCTGTTCCTGCCGTTCTTTCGCCGTCCCGGCAATCAGAAGCACGCGGATCCCCGGCGAAAACCGGGCAAATTCCTGTCCCCAGTTGTAGACGAGCGACGCCGGGCAGACGATCAAAGACGGAAGAGGTAATTCTGACCCACTGCCTTCATTTCCAGCCGCTTTCTGCTCGGTTTTTTCCTGATAAAATGCTGTCAGAAGCGCAATCACCTGCAGCGTTTTTCCCAGTCCCATATCATCTGCCAGGATCCCGCCGAAATGATACCGCGCCAACGTCCGCATCCACGTATATCCGATCTTCTGATATTCCCGCAGCGTCTTTTCCAGCACCGCCGGAACCGCATAGCTGACACTCTGCGCCGTTTTTAGATCGCGCACCATCATCCCGTAGGCTTCATCCCGCTGAAACAGTTTCATCCTGCCGTCGCCCGAGAGACTGTCCAGATAAAAAGCACGGTAGGCAGGTATCTTCGCCTCCCCCGCCTGAAATTCACTCTTTGTCAGTCCCAGATCCGCAGTCAGGCTGTCAAGCGCCTGCAGACCGCCGCCCGAGAGCTGCAAAAATTCGCCATTTTTCATGCGGTAATATTTCTTTTTTTGGCGGTATTCACTGAGTACCTGCAAAAGCTCCGCCGGGTCGATTCCCGCCGTCTCAATCTTCAGATCCAGCCAGCCGCCTCCAAGAGAAACCCCCATCGACACTTCCGGCGGAGGCAGGACGCGCAGATGGCGGACAGACTCTGACAGCCATACCTCGCCCACCTCCTGAAACTGCGTCATTCCCTCGCTCAGAACCTGGTACAGCGCTTCTTCATCCCCGCGGATCACCAGCTCGCCGCTCTCATCCTCCCAGTAAGAGAAGTACCGCGTGATCAGGCGGCTGATATAAAATTCCGCCGGTACATCCCGGCAGATCTCCCGCGGAACATGCTCGTCCGCCAGCGGCGAAAACGTAAAATCTCCGTAGGAAAGCGTCGGACGCAGACGCAGCTCGTCCGGCGAATCACTGTCAAACTCAAACCGGGCTTTCAACGCCTCTGGGCGGTATTTCTCCCAATCGATCTCCGGGCTCTGCAAGATCCCAAGTGCCTCCATGCCTTCCAGCACACGCGCATAAAAGAGCGGAATATCCCGGCTTCCAACCAGCAGCTCCCGCTTCTCTTTCCGGCTTCCGCACTCTCTTCCGCCCTGTTCCATCTGCTCCAGAAAAACGCCCATCGTTTCTGTATACAGTTCACTGCATCCAAACAGATGCAATCCATCTGCCACATACAGACGCTGTTCTCCCCGGAACGAAGTTAGAGCCGATGGAACCGTAACCGCAATTCCATCGCCCCTTGCTTCCACCTCCACCGGGAAACGCGGATCCTTACGCTCAACCCGGCACACACGTTCAGCACCTTTCTCGTCCTCCGTCTGGACTTCTTTTCCCTCTAAAAGATCAAACAGCCGATCCCTCGCTGCAGATCCCAGCGTTAACGCCCGCATCACCGGAAGCGGCAGCCCCGCATGACCGCGCATCTCCTCATAATGGCGTATGTAGGCGTCCGCCTCCTCCAGCAGAAGATCTAAAAATGGGCGGCTTTCCGGCGCAAAGGCAGACGGGACGTGTTCAAACGCCATGCCTTTTCCGTATTCCACCCGTTTTCCGCTGTGAACCGCCTGTGCAAATTCCAGCAGGTTTTTCACAATATACCGTTTTTCCCGTCCGATCCGTGCCTCCAAAAGCACTTCGCCGCGCCGGATCTGTAAATAGGGATGCAGATAGACCGGTTCCCGCTCTTCCTCGCCCAGAATCCGCGCTACTTCCCGGTTCGTGTACTCCCGGATCATCATCCGGATCTCCGGCGAAGTCGAAACCGGCGGTGTATGCTCGGCTTTCTGCTGGCGGGCAAACGCCTCCTGAAGCGCTTTTGCATGCACGCAGGGACCCCGGAATGAATTTCCCTCCGCACAAGAACAAGAGTAGTCATAGATCTGACTACCCTTGATAAAAATTCTTGTCTGATATACCTTTGTCTCATCCTCAATCTGTCCCTGTACCCGTACTTCGCCCTTCCAGAAGGTATCTACGGACATTTTTATTATTTTCATGAGGATTCCTCCATATTACAGATTACATGTGTTCCGGCGATTCCATTCCGAGCAGATCCATACAGGTATCCAGCACCCGCTTGGTCAGCGTGATCAGGCTGATAAAGGCTGCCTGCTTCGCTGCGTCCTCCTCGGAGAGGATCTTATTTTCCAGATAGAATGCATTAAACGCATCCGCCACTGCCGCCATGTATTGGCAGAGCTTATGCGGCGCCGTCTCGTAGAATGCAGATTCTGTCACCTCGCCGAAACGGCAGAGCGCCATCTGAAGTGCTTTCTCTGTCTCGCTCTCAGCCGGACGGATCGGAACCACTTTAGCATCCGCACCGCGCAGTTCCTTGTATTTCTCCAGAATGGACTTGATGCGGACGATCATATACTGGATATGTGGACCTGTATTTCCCTCGAAGGAAATAAAGCGGTCTACATCGAAAATGTAATCTTTGGTCGCCTGATTCGAAAGATCGGCATATTTAAGTGCCGCCAGACCGACAATCTCCGCCGTGCGTGTCATCTCGTCCGCCGGAACTTTCTGCTTCTCCTGAATCTTCTCATATACCTTCTCATCGATATTCTTGATCAGGTGCTCCAGACGCATAACACCGCCCTCACGTGTCTTGAACGGACCACCGTCCTTGCCGTTCATCGTACCGAAGCCCAAGAAGATCATCGGCGTATCTTCTTTGACGATGCCCGCTTTCTTCGCCACACGGAATACCTGGATAAAATGAAGCTCCTGGCGCTTGTCTACGACGTAAATGTAGCGGTCCGGATGGAAATCCTGCTCACGTTCGATGATCGTCGCCAGATCGGAAGTCGCATACAGCGCCGCACCGTCGGATTTGCGGACGATACAAGGCGGATATTCCTTCGCATCCCCTTCCTGTGCGATATCGACAACCAGCGCGCCATCGCTCTCATAGGCGAGACCTTTTTTCTGTAAATCCTCGATCAGTCCCGGAATATATGGCTGCGCATCGCTCTCGCCCTTCCAGAGGTCGAACGATACATTTAAATTGCCATAGTTCTTTTTCAGATCCTTCAAGGACACGTTCATGATGTGCTTCCAGATCGCATGGAACGGTGCATAGCCACTCTGCAGTTTGAAGGTTGCCTGCTGTGCCCGCTCACGGAATGCCGCATCTACCTTGGATTTCGCGCTCGCTGCCGGATAGATATCCTCCAGCTCGGAAATCGTAAACGGCGGCTCCGACGGATACTCGCCGGTATAATCCGGGTCAAAATATACCAGATCCGGCTGACGGTCATGCAGCTCCTCGATGATCAGTCCCATCTGCAATCCCCAGTCACCCAAATGCACATCGCTGATGACATGGTGTCCCATATAGCGGCTGATGCGCTTGATACTCTCTCCGATGACCGCGGAACGTAAGTGTCCGACATGCAGTGGTTTTGCTACATTGGCTCCGCCGTAATCAATGATGATCGTCTCCGGCTTCTCAGCTGCGTTGAGTCCCAACTTTTCATCCTCTGCCACCTGCTGTACATAGGATGCCAGGTAGCACGGATTCAGGCGGATATTGATAAACCCAGGCATCACGGCGTTGATCTCAGAAAACATCTTGCTTCCGGCTGTCTTTTCCACCACCTCATTGGCAATATCGATCGGTTTCTTTTTATACGCTTTGGCAGCTGCATCGCGCCGTTACACTGATACTCGCAGAGATCCGGGCGGTTTGATACCGTCACGCGGATATACTTCTCATCGTACCCGCAGCCGGTAAACGCCGGTTTCAGTTCTTCCACGATCAAATCTAAAATCGTTTTCATACTAGATTCCCTTTCATAATTTATATCGTATATTATATATCTTTCCGCATTGCCTTTTTCACATCCTTGCGGAACTGCTTCCAGGCATCCTCATGATCCACGAAATACTTCGGGCACGCCTTTCCAGTCACATCATAATGACGGATCACATCTTTCGGACTTAAATCGAGCTGCTTGCACAGCCATGCAGTCAGTTTTACCAGCGAGTCATACGTCTCGTCTGTAAACTTTCCGTCTGCCGCCGGATGGCAGCACTCAATCGAAACGGTGTCCGCATTCCTCTCATTGGAGGCATATGCCTTCTCCCCGACCGGAACGCACTCGATGATCTCACCGTCCAGACCGATCACGAAATTGCTGCTGACGGAAACAGTGTTACTGCCGCTCTGATCTTTCAATCCCTCAAAATAATCATGGTTCTGCTGTGCCGTCGTCCCAGGATTTGCCACATAGTGAATCACGATCCCGTTGATGACCGGGATATTCGTCCCCGGTCTGGAATATCGGTTGACCGTGAGAAGCTGCTCATCAACCCAGTTTGGCATCTCGATCGTGGACGGATCGATCAGCTTGCGGATCATTTTCCCGCGCAGCGTCCAGCCTGTTCCCGCACCCAGGAGGAAAATAAGCAGACACAAAAACAGCCGCATCATCACACGGCGCTTCTTCTGCTGCCTCGTCCGCTCCCGGCGGATTGCCGTCTGCCTGCCGGATGTACGCCTCTTCCTGCCACCAGATCTGCGCCCCGGCTCATCCTCTTCCCCCAGACGCAGACGGTCTTCTCTTCCGTTCTCCATATTTATCACTCCCCATGAGCACCGTTCGCTCCGAACCCGCTCTCTGAGATGAACCAACGGACGCGTCATAGACGCCTCCCCGATATGTTAAGCAAAAAAACTGTTGTAAAATCTCGACGTTTCCTCCGGATCTTACAACAGTTTCTCTGCTTGCTACTGTTCATGCGCTGCATAACCAGCAAAGGAAAATGCCTGCCACAAACAGTAATCTCTGTTTCCAGTCAGAAACCTGTCAGTGACACGACTGCCTCCCCACAAGGGTACAAACGGTATCGTGAAGACCTTTCTGACGTATATGTTATAACTTAGACTCTGGACAGATATTCACCAGTACGTGTATCGATCTTGATCTTATCGCCCTGGTTTACGAATAACGGTACATATACAGTAGCGCCAGTCTCTACAACTGCCGGTTTGGTAGCGCCTGTAGCGGTATCACCCTTGAAGCCCGGCTCTGTATCTGTGATCTCAAGCTCTACGAACAGCGGCGGTTCTACGGAGAATACCTTGCCGTTGTAAGAACAGATCTTGCACATCTCGTTCTCTTTTACGAACTTGAGTGCGTCGCCGATTGTCTCCTGGTTTAAAGCTACCTGCTCATATGTGTTTACATCCATGAAGTTGTATAAGTCGCCATCGGAATACAGATACTGCATATCAACTCTGTCGATTCTGGCAGACGGGAACTTCTCGGTCGGACGGAAGGTTTTCTCTACAACGCCGCCATTCATTACGTTCTTAATTTTAGTACGAACGAACGCAGCTCCCTTTCCCGGTTTTACGTGCTGAAATTCCATGATCTGGTATACGTTGCCATCAATCTCCAGTGTGATGCCGTTTCTAAAATCGCCCGCTGATATCATAAATGATGCTCCTCCTTGAAAATACTCGCTTTATCTTTTTTATTTTATACTATAAAATCCTCTTTTTCAACTACTTTTTTGAAAACACAGGGCACATCATGTCAATTCCGCCCCTTATTTTTCTAAAATTGCCGATATTTTTTCTGAAAACAACTGATTTTCCACCGTTTCCGGCACTCCTGTCAGCATCCAGTTCTGCCGCCTGGCAAGCTCTTTCAAACCGTTCAAAAACACCCAGCTACAAACTTCCGCTATTTTTTTCCTGTCTTCTCACATAGAACCACAGGACAATTTTCTCCAGATACCGCTTTAACACGATCTGGATCTCTTCCTTCGGATTGATCGGCTTTACAAGAATCGAATAGATGCCTGTCCGCCTCGCCCCGTACACATCCGTAAAGAGCTGATCCCCGACAAACATCGTCGAGCGCTCGCCCGTTCCCATCCGGCGCATCGCCTGCCTGTATCCGCTGCGCTTCGGTTTTCTGCCCTTGTAAATATAATCCGAACCTACCTGTCCGGCAAACGGGGCGACCCGCGCCTCCTTATTATTCGAGAGCAGACAGGTGTGGAACCCGATCGCCCGCAAACGTTCAAACAGCTGTACTGCCCGCTCGTCCGCCGGGGCACCGTGCGGCACCAGCGTATTGTCAATATCAAATATGATACCCCGCATTCCCTTCTGGTAAAACTGCTCATACGGGATATCATACGCAGAATCCAGCCATTCATCCGGATAAAACGCATTTCCCATCATCTGGTCTCTTCCCCGTTCTTTCCAGGCTCATACGACGGCACATTCCGCTGCTGTATCTTCTGCAGTTCCTCCATAAATGTATCGACGTCTTTAAACTCCCGGTATACCGATGCAAACCGCACATAGGTAACCACATCCAGATCCTTTAACCGCTCCATCACAAGTTCCCCGATCACCGCGGTCGAGATCTCCCGTTCTTCCCGGTTAAATAAATTGTTTTCCACATCGTCGATCAACGCCGAAATCTGTCCCGGAGAGACTGGGCGCTTGTGGCAGGAATGCAGGATTCCTGCCTCTATCTTCGCCCGGTCGTACATCTCCCGGGTATTATCCTTTTTGACAACCATCAGAGGGATTGTCTCAAGTTTTTCATATGTGGTAAAACGCTTTCCACAAGTCTCGCACTGTCTCCGGCGTCTGATAGAACTGTTGTCATCCGCAGGCCGTGAATCGATTACTTTCGTGTCAGCCGCGTTGCAAAATGGACACTTCAATCGCTCTTCCCCTTTTCTGGTTTTATTGATATGCCCCCGCCAAGTTTTCATAACATATCATACTTATTATAATATCGCAGGAAGTGCGCTTCTGCAAGCAGAAGTTTTCCGCTATTCCTTCTTTTCTCTCTCTTCTTTCAGCCTCACCAGAATAATGTCATCCCCTATCTGGCAGATGTCGCAGAATGGAATTATGTACTCTTTTTCCCGCCCCAGAAAGCCCCAGACACAGCCCGGTCCCGGCACGATGATCGCAAGCATTTTTCCCGTGCTGATGTCAAAATCGACGTCGCCCACAAAACCAAGGCGCTTGCAATCTTTTACATTTATAACTTCCCGCTGTTTGAGTTCACAGATACGCATAGACATAAACCTCCCGGATCCTTCTGTAATCAAAATATGTACAAAAGGACCGGGAGGTTCTTCCTGGACAGGTATTTCTATCTACTTTTATTTCGTAACTTCTGATAACGTCACGCTGTCAAAATGCAGCGTATAATCAATCAGATGCGGCTGGCTCATCGCCACCGTCAAGGCACTGACCGCTACATCCTCATCCAGCGTTACCGGAATCTGGAACTCGGAATTGCCCTCGGTCTGGATCGGATCATACTGCACGTCATCCACCAGCATATACTCATAGTTCGTGCTGCTCCAGACAATATCGGCAGTCACCTTTCCATCCTTGACGATAATAGTCGCCGGGCTGTCCACCGATGCTCTGCCGGAACCTCCCTGCAGGGTTACCTCACAGGTATAAGTGCCGTCTGCCACATCTGCAGTCTGACCTGCCGGTTTCTGGGCATCTGCCGCATCATCGCTATTCTCCGTCTCGGATGATGCCGCTTCCGCGTCCTCTGCCTCTCCGGAAACCGGGTTTTCTACCCTTACTTTGTGGTCGTACCAGGTGCCCTTCTTTCCAATCAGAGCCAGGTCAAATTCTTCTCCGAGCGCCGGAACCGGCACATCGAAGCCGTTGACCTCCTCGCTCAGACCGTCGCTGTAAGTAATCGTGTCTACGGTTGGCTGCAGCCAACCGGCTTCATCTTCCTTTGCCTCGTCCGCAGTACCCAGATACAGGTTCACGATGTTTTTCGAGGTCAGGCTGATATGAAGTGTCGCCTCGCCATCCTTGACCGTCAGGACACCTTTTCCATTTTTCGATTCATTGACCTTGAACATACTGCTGTCCGTCTTAAAATCGACGGTGTAGACGCCGTCTGCAAGGTCAATGCTGCTCTTTTGATCGGCATTCTCGGTTTCTGCGCTCTCTGTCTGCGCCACGGTGTCAGCTGCGTCCTGTTTCTGTCCTCCGCACGCTCCGAGAAAAGCGGCAGCAAGCAGAAGCGCCGCTAAATTCAATTTCTTTTTCATATACATTATTTCGCAATAGAATCAATGGCTGTCCGTGTATGAGCAACATAGAATGATTCTACCGCTTTAATTCTGCCCAGACCGGAAATCTGAGTATCTACCTTGTCAAATGCACCTGATGCCTCAAACTGGCTCTTCCAGGAATCATCATCATCGCCTGCCATATCGTTGTTTGCGTGATCACCTGCAACTACCATCAGCGGACGAAGAACGACGTTCTTATAACCAGCTGCCTTCACTGCCTCGATAACAGACTCACAGGAAGTCTCTTCCGGCTCGCCCTCTACGGTACCGATAAATACGTTGCTATATCCAAGATTCTGCATCTGGGTCTGCATCTGGCTGTAGGTTACCTTTGCAACGTGTGCGGTACCATGACCCATCAGAACGAATGCGGTTCCCTGATCGGCTGCGTCAGCTGCATCTTTAAAACCAGCTTCCGAAGCTTCTTCTGCTACAACTGCTTTTGCAACTGCCTCTTTATCTGCATTGATAACGGTTGCATCGTCGCCAACCTCACCTAACAGCGGCTCTGCGACAGCTACCTGCTCGAATTTATCCTGATACTTCTCGATCGCCTCAACCATCTCGTCGTACTCAGCACCGTGCATGAGGTGGGTCGGCTGGACAACCAGCTCTTTAACTCCGTTCTCCACGGCTCGCTCCAGTGCCTGATCCATATTGTCGATGCACTCGCCGTCACGAGCCTCAACGTGGTTGATAATGATCTGTGCGGTAAATGCACGGCGGACTGCCCAATCCGGGAATGCCTCCTGGATGGAATCTCGATACTCTTGATATCTTTCACACGGCTGTCGTTGAAGGAAGTACCAAAGCTGACTACCAGGATCTCCTTGTCGCCAATCTCATCCTGATTGCGCGGATCGTCCAGGCTCGCGTCGCCGGTATCACGACCAAAATAATCTGGATCTGCGTTCTCGCCTTCTACCAGCTCCTTCTGCTCGTCAGTCAGGGCATCCCATGCCTCTTTGGCTGCCTTGCACTGCTCATCCGTGTCATCGGTGCGCTCCTGTACATAGATGTCATCGATCAGCTTTGCCACCTTATCTGCTGCTTCCTGATCGGAATCGGCGCTCTCAGCTGCCTCGGTCTCTGCCTCAGAAGCCACCTCCGTCGAGGTTGCCTGGCTGGATGTACTGCCGCCGCAGGCTCCAAGCAATACGGACATCGTAACTGCCGCTGCACTTACAACTACTTTTTTGTTTTTTCTCATGTTTTCCTCCTTGTGTGACTCGCACAAAAATAGTTTTAACCGATATGTTCACGACAGCCGGCAGGTTTCCTGGCTTTCGGGTCATCATGCACGCCGCGCCTTCTCACTTTCGCAATGGCATCTGCGGCGCCACTCTCCGGTTCACAGTGACGAGATCGCACAGGTTTTGCACCTGTTTCCCTTTTACCCCCTGTCCATGCCTGCCAATCCGAGCAATCTGACTGATCTGGCACAAACAGCGGCACCCACTGCCCATATCAGCTTGTTTCATTATAGATGGGGTATGTTTAAAAGTCAATTTATCCCGGAAATTATATTGAAAAAGAATGTGCCTTGGCACATTCTCGCGCCGAGCGCGGTCGCTTGCGACATGTTTCTGCTTCGCGCGAGTGCGCATCATTGGCACGTTAGTGCCTTTTTGTGTAATAGGGAATTCCAAGGAATTTCCT
>NZ_QUEL01000014.1:0-75689 GCF_003478145.1 Clostridium sp. AF29-8BH
GGTAGGCACTTTTGGAACCGAAAGTGCCGTAAGAAAACGTGGTGGCAGCAGGAATTTGCCGTATTTAAATGCGAAGCCACGGCAAATTCCGTTACTGGGCACGTATGCGTGAACAGTATCAGTGCAGCCTGAGATAGACACTTTTGCCGCGGCTTTTCATTGACAGATGCAGACCAGTCAACTAGAATAAAAATGGTGAAGACTGTAATGAAAATAAAAGGATTCTTTGCATGAAATGATTTGGCAATGAATCCACAGAGAGATAAGAGGAAAAAAGATTGGAACGATATGAACTGATTGCTCCCTGTCATTTTGGACTGGAAGCAGTGTTAAAAAAAGAGGTAGTGGATCTGGGCTATGAGGTTACCGAGGTGGAAAATGGTCGCGTAACCTTTATCGGCGATGCGGAGGCGATCTGCCGTGCGAATATTTTTCTGCGGACGGCGGAGCGCGTCCTTTTAAAAGTGGGAAGCTTCAAGGCAGTGACCTTTGACGAGCTGTTTGAGGCGACCCGTGCGATTCCGTGGGAGAAATATCTTCCGAAGGACGGTAAATGCTGGGTTAAAAAGGCGTCGTCTATTTCGAGTAAGCTGTTCAGCCCGTCAGATATCCAGAGAATTATGAAAAAGGCGATTGCCCGTCATATGCAGGAATATTACGATCTGGACCGGATGCCGGAGACGGGCAATGAATATCCGCTGCGCGTCTTTTTCTATAAGGATCAGGTGACAGTCGGTATCGATACGAGCGGCGAGTCGCTGCACAAGCGCGGTTACCGTCAGATGACGAGTAAGGCGCCGATCACGGAAACACTGGCAGCGGCGCTGATTCTTCTGACTCCGTGGAAAGCGGACCGGATTCTGGTCGATCCGTTCTGCGGAAGCGGTACTTTCCCAATCGAGGCGGCGATGATCGCGGCAAATATGGCACCGGGCATGAACCGTTCCTTCCTGTCGGAGAGCTGGACAAACCTGATTCCGAAGAAATGCTGGTACGACGCGATCGATGAAGCGACCGAGATGGTGGATGATACCGTAAAGGTAGACATTCAGGGCTACGATATTGACGGAGAGGTAATCAAGGCGGCGCGGGAAAATGCGGAGAGAGCCGGAGTGGATCACATGATTCATTTCCAGGAGCGCCCGGTGGCGCAGCTGAGCCATCCGAAGAAATATGGCTTTATTATCACAAACCCGCCTTACGGCGAGCGTATCGAGGAGAAAAAGAACCTTCCAGCGCTCTATAAGACGATCGGTGAACGGTTTAAGGCGCTGGATTCCTGGTCGATGTACCTGATTACCGCGTATGAGGACGCAGAGCGCTATATTGGCAGGAAAGCGGACAAGAACCGGAAAATCTACAATGGTATGATGAAGACGTATTATTATCAGTTTATGGGTCCGAAGCCGCCGAGAAGAAAAACGGGGGATCAGGTTGAAGCGTAATGTTTTCTATGGGGCGCTTCTGGTGCTTCTGCTGGGATTTCTGGTACGCGAGAACCGTCTGATTCATATTCCGAAGCAGGTGGAAAAGACGGAGGAGAGCGCCGAGTGGCAGCCGGAGTGGTATGAGCAGATGGCCGAGGAGATTAATGACAGCCTGATCACGCTGGAAGTCGATGGAACAATGGTCGATCCGCAGCTTGGAAGCTTGAGAATGTCGCAGGACGGGCAGTTTATGATACCGTATGGGATGCTGCCGGACGCGCTTTCCTGTGCGGCGCTTCTATACGATGGAAACCGGCTTGTGATGGAGCGCGGCAATACTCATGCGGAGATGACGGTCGGAAGCCCGGAACTTTTGCTTGGGGAGGAGAGCCAGACGATTGTAGCAGCCCCAGAGTGGGAAAATGGAATCCTGTATGTGCCGCTTGAGGCGGTGACGGAGGTATTTTCCTATGAAGAAAATTGGGATGCAGAGAACCGGAAAATGGAACTGACTGGGTCAGAGGATCCAGCCACGTTTTTGCCGGAATCCTATGATTACCGGAAGGCTGGCCGGGCACCGGCGGTTAAAAACCAGGGGAGTCTCGGAACGTGCTGGGCGTTTGCATCGGTGATGGCGCTGGAAAGTCGTGTCCGGCCGGAGTGGAATGTCAGCTTTTCGGAGGATCATATGTCCCTCCGGAACAGCTCCATTTTTCACAGAATGCCGGGGGCGAGTATACGATGTCGATGGCGTATCTGCTGGCGTGGCAGGGACCGGTGCTGGAAGAAGAGGATCCATACGGCGACGGCTATTCGCCTGACGGTTTAAGCCCTGCTTGTCATGTGCAGGAGATACAGGTGTTGCCGGAGAAGGATTATGAGGCGGTTAAACGGGCGGTTTATCTGTACGGAGGCGTTCAGAGCTCCCTGTATACGGCGATGGTCGGTGACCGCGACGATACGCATTATTACCGGAAAGAGACAGGGGCGTACTGGTATAATGGCGATGAGAAGCCCAATCATGACGTTGTGATCATCGGCTGGGATGACCACTATTCGAGAGACAATTTTAACCAGCCGCCGGAGGGGGATGGCGCGTTTATCTGCGCCAACAGCTGGGGCGGCGAATTTGGGGACGATGGGTATTTTTACGTGTCCTACTATGATACAAATATTGGGATCCACAACATTCTCTATTCCGGAATCGAGTCGGCAGATAATTACGACCACATTTACCAGACAGATCTGTGCGGCTGGGTCGGGCAGCTCGGTTACGGAAAAGAATCGGCATTTTTTGCCAATATTTATACGGCAGAGGAGAAAGAAGAGCTGGAGGCAGTCGGCTTCTATGCAACCGGGGAAAATACATCGTATCAGGTATATACCGTGACGGACGCCGAGGGCAGCTCCCAGTTCGGGCGGCGCAGAAAGGTGGCTTCCGGGGAGGTTGCGAACGCCGGATATTATACGGTTTTGCTGGATAAGACGGTGACGCTGGAGGCAGACGAACGGTTTGCCGTGATTGTCGAGATCACGACGCCGGGAGCGATTCATCCGGTGGCGATCGAGTACAGTTCGTCGGATAAGGGACTGACGGTCGATTTAAGCGACGGTGAAGGCTATATCAGTTACCGCGGTTCCTCCTGGGAGCGCGTGGAGGCGGAGCAAAACTGCAATGTGTGTTTGAAAGCGTATACGAGGAATGTGGATTCCTGGAATTGATTGCTGGTACGGATGTGAAGGTATGGCGGAAGCTGTTTTTGAAGAACGGTGATTCGGAATGTCGGGATATGAAAAGCCATGCTGTTTGAGGATAAAGGAGCGAGGAAAAGTGAGCGAGAAAATTATATTTGCGACGGGAAATGCGGGAAAGCTGAAAGAGATCCGTGAGATTTTAAAGGATTTAAACCGTGAGATTGTTACGATGCGCGAGGCTGGATTTGAAGGCGAGATCGAGGAAAATGGAACCACCTTCCGCGAGAATGCAGAGATCAAGGCGAAGGCAGTCTGGGAGAAGACGGGCGGCATTGTGCTGGCAGATGATTCTGGACTGGTGATAGATTATTTAAACGGCGAGCGGGCGTTTATTCAGCGCGGTATTTAGGGGACACAGCGTATGAGGAAAAGAACCGGATTCTGATTGAGCGCGTGAAGGATGCAAAAGGAAAAGAGCGGAGCGCCCGTTTTATGTGCAATATCGCGGCAGTGTTGCCGGATGGCAGAGTGCTTCACACAGAAGCGGCGATGGAGGGCGAGATTGCAAAGAAAGCGGCTGGAAACGGCGGATTTGGATATGATCCGATTCTCTGGCTGCCGGAGTACGGCAAAACGTCAGCAGAGCTCACGATGGAGGAGAAAAACCGTATCAGCCACCGGGGCAAGGCGCTGGAGCGGATGAAGGATGCGCTGAAGGAGGCGCTTGGCGAGTGATGAAAAAGATATTAATTACAAGCGACACTCACCGTCGGATGGTAATCTGCTGGAAGTCATCCAGAATGAAGCACCGTTTGACATGTTCATTCATCTGGGTGACGCCGAGGGAAGTGAGGACATGATTACGTCGTGGTGTAAGGAGCAGAACCCGGACTGCGAGGTCTATATGGTGCTGGGAAATAATGATTTTTTCTCCCATCTGGACCGCGAGAAGGAGATTTCGATTGGAAAATACCGCGCATTTCTGACCCACGGTCATTTTTATAGCGTATCGGTTGGGACGGAGCGCCTGATCGATGAGGCACAGGATCGCGGCGTGCAGATTGCGATGTTTGGACATACCCACAAGCCGTATCTGGAGCGGCGCGGGGATCTGACTGTGTTGAATCCGGGCAGTCTTTCGTTTCCGCGCCAGGAGGGCAGACGCCCGAGCTACATGCTCATGGATCTGGATGACGAGGGCGAGGCGCATTTTACGACCTGCTATTTGTAGAGGTCTGTTACTGGGCACATATGCGTGTCACTGTTCACGTATACGTGCCCAGTAACTATGCGTGAACAGAAACCGAAAAAGCAAATATCCGCATATTGACGCATTTTCGGTAAATTGTTATAATGAGAGAGATTGTGAAAAAGGTACTTATCAATGATTCAATCGACCCAATAAAGATGCCGGGGACGGAGGTTTCGTTTCCGAGGCAGGAGTATGACATGAAACTGGAAGCTTTAATTCAAAATATGACGGATCAGATCAAAGAGGCGCAGCTAAAACTTGGTTATGCCAGGGAGACGATGCGCCTTTATTATCCGCTTTCTTCCCTGAATGCGATGCTGGAGATGCAGGAGACGGATATCCGGGAGCTGGCGAAGAAGATACGGCATGATCTGGAGGCGAAGAAGGAGAAAATGGGAGATACCCAGATTCGGATCCACGCCGATCGGATCGTCTTTACGATCCCGCCGGATTTTGTGGAGTATGTCCATGAGCAGGTGCCGGAACCGCCGTTTTTAAAAGAGCTGATCCAGTTGTTTCGGGAAAAGCACGCCTGCACAAAGGAAGAGATTACCGCTGTGTTTGAAAAATTCGGCGCGTATGAGTGCCGGCAGATGCCGGACGGCATGGATTTTGATTATGTCATTTATTTTACAGACAGCAGCATCGATGCATATGATTACTGCATCCGTGAGGAGATGGGGCACACGATTTACCACCGATTTGCACGGGCTGATTTTGAGGCATTGATGACGATTCAATAAAAAGGAGATTAGACGGATGGAAAACGAGACAAAGCAGACAAATACGAATGAACAGGAGCCGGATATCTTCGCACAGAAGTTAAGAGAGGCAGATTCCTTATATGCCATTCTTTCCGGATGTACGAAAGAGCCGTATGTATACTGTGATCCGGAAACAATGGATGATGCCATCCTGCTGTTTACGGACGAAGAGGGCGCAAAGGCAGGCGCACAGAAGCTGGCAGAGCAGCAGATTCCGGTAGGAATCGCGAAGGTAGACAGAAAGAGCCTTCTGCTTTTCTATACCAGCCTTTACACGATGGGTGTCAATGCTATCCAGGTACACGTGGGCGAGAAGCAGAAGATGATTCAGCTGACCGAGTTTGTAAGACGCAAAGACCCGGAGGAGAGCAAGAATGGAAAAGTCTGGGTGGAGAACCCGGAGCTGCACCTGACGATGCTTTACTATATGCAGGATCTGCGCCGTCAGCCAAATCAGGAGATTACGCCGGAATTAAACGATTTACAGGAGGAGATCGGCGCGCACTTCACGAAGGGTCGCTATATCGTGCCTCTTCCAGAGGAAGGAAATGGCATTCCGCTGGTTAAATTAAAGAGCGGAGATATTTTCCAGCCGATCTTTACGGATGTGATCGAGTTCCAGCGTTTCAACCGTGAGAAGAAATTCCGCCCGGTTGTCGTAGATGCGCTCAAGCTGGCTCAGGTACTCCCGGAGGAGGCAAAGGGCATCGTTCTCAATCCGCTGGGCGTTAATATGCCGCTGACCGTACAGAAAGTAAAGAAGCAGCCGGAAGCACCGGTCCAGAAGCCGGTATCCGTAGAGGCACAGATCGACGCAGCTATCCGCGAGGTTCAGGCAGAGGCTGGACGGGAGTAGGAAAGGAAAGAGTATATGTATCAGGCAGCAGACACAAGATATGATGGAATGACCTACAACCGCTGCGGCAGCAGCGGACTCAGACTCCCGGCAGTTTCGCTGGGATTCTGGCATAATTTTGGCAGCACCGGCGTCTATGAGACAATGCGGAAGCTGTGTTTTACCGCTTTTGACAATGGCGTCACGCACTTTGACCTTGCCAACAATTATGGACCGGAGCCGGGAAGTGCTGAGGAAAATCTGGGACGGATTGTAAAGGAAAATTTCATGCCATATCGAGACGAGCTGATCATCAGCACGAAAGCCGGATACGAGATGTGGAACGGCCCTTATGGAAACTGGGGCAGCCGTAAATACCTGCTTGCAAGCCTCGATCAGAGCCTTACACGCCTGGGACTTCCGTATGTAGACATTTTCTACCATCACCGGATGGACCCGGAGACGCCGCTTGAGGAGACGATGGGAGCACTCGATCAGGCAGTTAAGAGCGGAAAAGCTCTCTATGCAGGACTTTCCAACTACAATGGACAAAAAATGCAGGAAGCCGCTGCGATCCTGCGTGATCTGAAATGCCCGTTCGTCATCAATCAGAACCGCTACAGCATCTTTGACCGCACGATCGAAAACAACGGCTTAAAAGAAGCTGCTGTCAAAGAAAAGAAAGGTCTGATTGCATTCAGCCCGCTTGCACAGGGAACCTTAACCGACCGTTATCTGTACGGCATCCCAGCCGACAGCCGCGTCATGACCGACGGCAGATTTCTCAAAAAAGACCAGCTCACCGAAGAAAAAATCAGCCAGATCCGCGCCCTCAACGAGATGGCCGGACAGAGAGGCGAAAAACTCTCCCAGATGGCGCTCAAATGGGTCATGAAGGATCCTGTGGTAACCAGCGTTCTCATCGGTGCGTCCAAACCGGAGCAGATATTAGATAATCTGAAAATGTTGGATGGGGCACCGTTGAGCGAGGAAGAGCTGCTTAAAATCGATCAAATTTGTGGAATAAAATAAACAGAAAACGCCCAGCGGCGCAATTATGTGTACCCGCTGGGCGTTTCCGTCCGTGTTGGCAAACCATATCTATTTAACCGCCACAACCACCCTATTCGGCAGGCAAACCAGCGATTCCCCACTCTCTGAAACGGTTCCCTGCTTCACACAGAGCTTGTCCGGGCAGTCTGCCTCTTCGATCCGGGCACATCCATCTTGAATCACCAGATGATTTTGTCCCCCCTGATACCCGTCGATCCAGGTGTCTATCTCCTCATCCAGCCGGTAGGTGGCGACGGTTGTTCCATTGACACTGACATCAACGGTAAAAGCATCCTTCTGGCGCTGCAAGCGCACAACCAGAAAACCGATGAGTATGACGGCAAGAAGAACCAGAATCAAAACAAAATCATTTCTATTTTTCTTTGATTTCATCAATAAATGCCTCCGCTCCATCCGAGTAAATCAGTTTATAATCATCCGTGATAAAATAAGCATAAATGCCATCCATTGAATTGATGAGTTCCAGGCCCTTATCCAGTCCCATCGAGAAACAGGTCGTGCTGAGTACATCGCCATCCACCGAACGCGGGGAGACGATCGTCACGGAAACCAGTCCGTTCTGGTACGGATAGCCTGTTTTCGGGTTTAACAGGTGATGGTAATTGACACCGTTTTTCTCAAAATGGCGCTCATAGACGCCGGAGGAGACAACGGACATGTCATCAATATTCAGATCGGCAAAAACCGTTGCATAGTCGGCAAACGGTTTCTGCAGCCCGATGCGGAACGGCTGGTGGTTTGTGCGCTCACCGACACAGAGTACGTTGCCGCCCAGGTTGATGATGGCGCTTTCGACGCCGGATTCGGTCAGATAGTCTTTCATGCGGTCGGCAATGTAGCCCTTGGCGATGGAGCCGAGGTCAATCGTCGTGTCCGGGGAGAGGAAGGTTAAAGTATTTCCGTCAAGTTTCACATTTTTCCAGTTGACGCGTTCTGCCGCCGCTGTTATGTCATCCTCCGCCGGGATCACATGCTCGTCGCTGGTAAAATTCCAGAGAGAACTGAGCGGTTCGATCGTCAGGTCGTAGGCACCATGGGAAACCTCACTGTAATGCAGTCCTTCAGAAATCATCGCCGCCATATCGTCGGAGACGGTAAAAGTCGTCTCGTCGGCGCTGCGGTGGTTTAACTTGTAAAGCTCGCTGCCCTCGATCGTCTTGCTGAAACGGTTTTCGTACTCCTGGCACATGTCCACACAGTGGTCAAGGATCGCTTCATCCTGCGAATCATAGAGTGTGATGTTGACAAATGTATTCAGCAGAAACGCGGAACGGCTGATCGGCTCCCGGCGGGATTTGCTGAAAAGAAGCGCCGCGCCGCAGCCCAAAAATACGACGGCAAGAAGTGTCAGAAGCGCGGATAAATCCTTTTTTTTCATAAAGAGCTCCATTCTTAAAAATATCGAAAATTCGGTTTGAAACTATGTTTGCAAAAATGTCTGCAACTACTCTAACAAAGGTTGATAGGAAAGTCAAGATTACGGCCCAGAAACTAAATGCACCGGCAGCCAGAACGTTACTGGGCACGTATGCGTGAACAGTAACGCCAGAACTGTATCGTACGGAATTTTTAGTTCAGAAAATTTCTATCTGTGAACAGTTACGCGCTTTACAAAACTAAAAATTTTTACTAATATATTCATAGAGGTATACAGAGGAGGAAGAAATGCAGAAAAAAGGACGAGCAGGCACATCCAGAGCCGGAAAAATCGCTTTATATGGAATGATGACAGCGCTGGCATTTCTGCTGAGCTATGTTGAGACCCTGATACCGATCAACCTGGGCGTTCCGGGGGTCAAGCTGGGATTGGCGAATCTGGCGTCGATCGTGAGCCTGTATCTGCTGGGAGCCGGTGCGGCAGCGGCGATTGCATTGGTGCGTATCGTGCTGGTAGGATTTACGTTTGGAAACCTGTCGATGATGCTGTATAGTCTGGCAGGTGCTGCGGTCAGCCTTCTTCTGATGGTGGTGTTCCGCCGGTTGGACTGGTTCGGCGTGACCGGTGTCAGCATCCTGGGTGGTGCGGGACACAACATCGGGCAGCTTATCGTGGCGGCGCTGGTGGTGGAAAATGCGAGTCTGTTCTACTATCTTCCGGTGCTTCTGGCAGCCGGAACGGCAGCGGGGGCGCTGATTGGGCTTCTCGGAGGAATCCTGGTAAACCGCTTAAAATGTCTGGATTTGACAAAATTTATGTAAATGGAAGCCACAAGGGTAAGAGGATGTACAGTGACTGTTCATATGCAGGCATTTTTGGAACCGAAAATGCCATGAGATAAGGTGGCGCAATGGTAGATGGGCAGATAAAGTGTTACTGTTCACAGGTAGGCACTTTTGGAACCGAAAGTGCCGTAAGAAAACGTGGTGGCAGCAGGAATTTGCCGTATTTAAATGCGAAGCCACGGCAAATTCCGTTACTGGGCACGTATGCGTGAACAGTAACGAGATAATAGGGGAAATTTAAGATTTCCTTCCTTGCTATCCACAAAACGAAATGCTATACTGATACAAGCCGTTTCTCTGGTTTTACGAATAAGAAAAGGAGAAGAATGTGATGGAACAGACAGAGATTGCAAGAGAGCAGGGAGCTCCGGCTGCATCCATTTTGGCAGAGCAGGCATGGGAAGGAAAAGTCCGAAAGGTTTTTTCATGGATTGTGTCGGTGTATCTGTGTGTGGTGTTTGGGGCATTTCCGCTATATTTCCATAATTATTATTATGATATTCTGGTATCGAAATATCAGTTTTACTGGCTTAGCACGGTTGCGATGCTGGCGTCATGCCTGATCGCAGCGATAGTATTTGAGTGCGCGGATTTAAAGCGGTTTGGCGGGGCGCATGTGCGGCGCTTTTTCGGCGCGTTTCGACCGTCTGAATTAAAAAAGCAGCCATTTGCCTATAAGGCGTTGGCAGTTTTCTGGGGGCTGGCATTGATATCGACGGTGCTGTCGGACTATGTGTATGAGTCGTTCTGGGGCAATGAGGGACGATTCAGCGGATTTTTTTTGATTACGCTGTATGTGCTGGGAACGATTGTGATCAGCAAGTATGGTCGGATGAGAAAATGGTACCTGGATGTGTTTCTGGCGTCGTCTGTTCTGGTCTGCCTGTTTGGAATCACAGATTATTTCCAGATGGATTTATTGGGATGGAAAAAGGGCGTGAGCAATGAACAGGGAAACTTGTTTGTATCTACATTGGGAAATATCAACACGTATACGGCGTTTGTGGCGCTTACGATGGCGGTTGCTGCGGCTGTTTTGTAAGTGAGAGAAAAGTGGGACGCCGTATCTGGTATTATCTGGTTTCGGCGCTGGCTTTTTTTGCATTGATTACCGGACAGAGTGATAATGCATATTTATCACTTGGAATGCTGTTTGCAGTGATGCCGCTGTTTTTATTTACGACATGGCGGGGCATCGCAGATTATGGTATTCTGGTGGCTATGTTTGTGACCGTGATTAAGGCAGTAGATACGGTCAATAAAGTATATGCCGATCAGGTCATCGGTCTGGGCGGTGTGTTTGGCGTGTTGGTGCGCTATCGTTATCTGGAGGGAGTTGTCGTTTATTCTGGATTCTGGCGGGGGTTCTCTGGGTTTGGAAACGGAAGATGGAACAGACGAATCCAGAGAGCAAACCGGGACGATGGATTTGGCGTGGCTGGTGTGCCGTTTTGATTCTTGGATGCCTGGCAGTGGCATTTGTCCTCTATGATGCAAATTTGGGAGGACATGCGGAACGGTACAGTACGTTGTCCCAGTATCTTGTTTTTGATGATGACTGGGGGACGAACCGGGGATATTGCTGGAGAATTGGATGGCAATCCTATCGCGAACTGCCGTTCCTGCATCAGTTGTTTGGTTTTGGACCAGACACATATGGAATTCTGACTTGGGATTTCAGACAGGATGCACTGGATCGGTATGGGGTTTTCTATGAGAGCGCCCACAACGAATATTTCCAGTACCTCGTCACAATGGGACCGTTTGCGCTTGCATCCTATCTTGCGTTTCTGGGCGGCGCCTGCGTGAGAATGTGCAGAAAATGGAAAGAGTGCGCCTGGATTCTGGCGCCTGTTCTGGCGGTGCTCTGCTATGGAGCACAGGCAGTTGTTAATATCAACCTCCCGATCGCGACGCCGATTATGTGGGCGATGCTGGCGATTGGGCTTGCACTCACAAGAGAGAAAGCAGAACAGGCAGAATAGCTCAAATAGACGGCAAATCCGGGCAGATTCGTCGGAAAAGCCGAAATGACGAACTTTGTCGATTGAGAATTTAAAGTAATGTGTGAACAGTAGCTGAGCGATGCTCCGTGTCGAAATTTGCGATCGATAGACTCTTTTATTTTTCTTAAAATCGGTTTATAAATAATATGAAACGAAAAAACGATAGGATCGCCTGGCAGAGCTGCGTTATGCAGTGTGGTCATCTGAATGGAAGAACAGGCGGTTAAAAGGAGGAGAGTTTATGGATGAAGCTAAAAAATTGGTCGTTTTAGAGCAGGAAAATGAAGAATTAAAGCGTGAACTGAGGGAGTTATCTAAAACTCTGGATCAGATGAATCAAAGCTTAAACCGGATGATTGACCACTACATACTCTGTAAGACGGAGAAGGCGGGATAAGCGGAGAGCCTGGATAAGATGGAAAAGAAGAGGCTCATTTATATCAGATGGAGCAGGTGAAAAATCAAATCAAAAATTAAATAGTAGATCGAATATGAAAGCCGCATGATTCAGAAGGTATGTTATCAAACCAGAATGAATCATGCGGCATTTTTTATCTACTCTGTGTAATATGTAGTCGGCGCGTCAATTCCCAGATTAAATCATGCATCCAGGAGACAGTCTGCTCCAGCTGCTCGTTTTTCTCTCTTAGAGCCAATACTTCCTGATAGAGCGTTTCCTTGTCGGAATCTTTTGAAATATCCGGATGGATCTTCGAGGAAGTGGAAGACGATTTTGTTTTACCCGGTGCTGCAGAAGGATCTGTCATCAGTTTGGTGTTATCGGGTGCTGCATTTTGAACCGACGATTTTTCATCATCCAGTGATTTGCTCCGGCCGGATGGCTTTGTCTGCTCTGGTGCCTTAGCCTTGTTCGCCGGTTTGGCTTTAGAATCCAAAGGGATCGCCGCATTAATCATGTGTCTGGAAATCAGGATCTGCCGCTGTGGATAGTCTAAGTCCATGAAATCCTGATACGGAATGGGAAGAGGAGTCATGGCAATTGAGCAATGCGGACACACCGCATTGGCAACGAGCTGAAAGAATCCATAATGTCCACAGTTTGGACAGCAATAAACATTTAAACCACGCATAGAGTTGCCTCCGTAGAAGTAAGAGTTGAGTCATTAGGAGAAAAATGAAAATATCCCCCTTATTATAATACGGTTTAATCGAGAACATTATAACTGGTTTTTAGAAAAAAATTTAAAAATTTCCAAAAAAAATTTCAAAACGATAAAAAAAGACATCTTTTAGAAAAAATACCGCGGTGTCACAAAAGTGTCCTGCGGTATTTGAACGGATGCAATATTATATTCTACTGGATGATTCCAGATGTGTCAACTGTCCAGACAGTATCATTGCTGTCTTTGATATCCTTGAACCCTTTTCCGAGTTCCGGACGGGAAGCGGAAGAGGAGGAAGAGGTTGCTTTCTGGATGGTGCCGCTGGTGTTTACCAGGTAGCGTTTTTCACCGATGGAAACCGGCTCATAGCGGAGTTCCGGATCCGCCTTCTTTAAAAGACCGTTTACATAAACCTGGTTATCGCGCTCGCCATGGTAGCCCTGTCCTTTGAGAGAGCCTTTGGTCTGGAAATACCAGATCTGGTTTTCTTCTAAATCATCATTGTAAATGGTCTGCTTGCCGGTACGCATCACGCCGTCGTCGCCGAAGTAGTAGGAGGCGAAGCTGCCATCCGCCTGTTTCAGGCTCTGAAGTCCGGTCTGCATTTCACCGCGCTCGTTGAAGCAGTAGCGCTCGGAATTGATGGTGAAAATAGCAAGATCCTTCTCGGCAAAGTAAGCGGTTCCGTTTTTAAAGAAGAAGGAAAATGGCTCTTCTTCTTCGCTGATGCCCGGTGCCCCTTCAATGGTGTACCAGCCGCTTGCCCGGCGTCCGCCATTTTCCGGATCGTAATAGCGGAAATCGTTTAAGCTGACAGTGTCTGTGGCAGAGTTGTCCGCTGTTGCTGCTTCGTTTGAAGGTGTGCTGGAGCTTACAAAGCCAGCTTCCGCGACATTGATCCAGCCTGTCTGCATCTGGCCGTCGATGAAAGTGTAGTAGCCATTGTCGATTTTGCGGTCCATCTGGTTTACGATCATGCGTCCTTCGGTGTCAAAATAGCACCAGATATCTTCATCGTCGGTGTCTTTCGTGATGGTTTCCAGCAGATCCATCCGGTTTTTCTGGCGCCGTCATCCTCCTCGCCGAGGTAGTAGGTCTGTCCGTCCAGCTCCAGAAGCCCGGTCTGCATCAGTCCGTCCTCGTCGAAATAGTAGGTTTTTCCGTTGATGCTCATCCATTTGGCAGTTACAATCTTGCCGTCCTTGCCAAAATAGAGCCAGGAGCCGCCGTCCGGAGAATCCGGGCTGTCATAGCTGATCTCATTTTCAGCCGAAACCCATTGGTTCTTTGCCATGTGCCCCTCATCGTTGACGAAATAGTCATCGACTCTCTGATTGGTAGCAATCTCGCCTTCCTCATCGAGATAAAACCAGTCGCCATTCCGCTTTTTCCATGTGTTTGTCTCTTTATAGCCGTCCTCATCGTAGTAATAAAGACGACCATCTTCCTCTGTCCAGCCGCTCTGAGCCGCCAGAACTCTGTAAGTTCCCGTATTTGTCATTATAGGTGCAGCAGCCGCGAACAAAGCCGCAGCGGATAAAACAGCTAAAGTTTTAGTTTGCTTACGCATGGTATAATCTCTCCTTTTTGAAAATGCGAAAATCCATCGCTGCATTACGGGGCTTATTATACGGGGATTATGCGTAAAAAGATAGTGTGCGTTGCTGGAAAGGGTGGAGAGATGTGGAAAAAGGTTACTGTACACGGGTAGGCACTTTTGGAACCGAAAGTGCCGTAAGAAAACGTGGTGGTAGCAGGAATTTGCCGTATTTAAATGCGAAGCCACGGCAAATTCCGTTACTGGGCACGATGCGTGAACAGTAACGGAAAAAGGGGTGAACCAGCTGGAACACCCCTTTTTCTATATGAAAATATAATTTTTTATTTTACATATTTCGAATCCGTCAGGAACTCCAGCGTCAGCGTTCCTGCCAGCCTCTCCAGCGTATCTATCACATACTGGTTAATACTCTGTGATTTTTCCCGCGCGATCCGGTAGTCCATCGCGGAATTATAGTAGTTGTCTCCATCGACCGTATATCCGTCGAATCCCGCGCAGGCGGCGTGGTGGACGCTTGTTTTGGTCAGGACGTTCAGCAGCATGACAAAGGAATTATCGATGATCTCTGCATTCTGGTCGATCAGGGAATTATAGTTTAAGGTGTAATCAAAATGTGTATCTTTGACATTCGTCACGTTCGAGGTCGCGATGACGCGCACCGGGCGTCCTTGGGCGTCGGCGTGCTCGAGCAGGCGGTTGTTGAGCTGGACATACCGCCTGGAATTGCTTAAGAACGCATAATCGATTGGAATTCCCTCCGGGATAAAATTGACGGAGATTGTGATCGGATTGTGCGCCTTAATATAGGAAAGAATTGTCTCCTTTTCCAGTTCCAGATTCTTTCCCGGACCGAGCAGCAGAAGCGGGCGCTCGCTCCAGGAAGCACTCAATGCCTGAATATCGGCTTCGTCATTGCATTCTGTGCTCTGATACCTGCGGTACAGTGTTTCAATGTAATCTTTGTCGTAGAGCAGTTTTTTCTCCGGCTCAATCGCATCCAGAATCGTATTGATGGATTTAAGCGACAGGGTGTGCTTATCCATCAGGAAGCGGACGTAGTTCGGATGGCAGTTGTTGGAGGCGGAAATATAGAAGAACAGGTTGTATCCCCATGGGCTCTTTCGGAAGAACGGCATGATGCTGATGTCGATCGCCTCGAGCATCTGACTGACATTGAAATTGCGTCCGAATACGGTGTTCATGTACATGGAAATGAGTTCGATCGGAAGATTTCCAGCGCTTTTTCCCATGCCGTACAGGGTGGCATCAACTAAAACGGTGCGGTCTGCCGGTTCGCGTAAGACTTCCATGCTGTTCGAGTATGCGAGCTGGAAGTTATTGTGGGAGTGGTAGCCGATCGCGATCGATGGTTTTAAGTTGTAGTTTAAGAGCTGGAAATAGTGCAGCAGGTTATCCTGATGCAGTAGACCGTAGGTGTCTACAAGGGACATCGCATACGGTTCCAGATCGTTGACAAGGTCAACCAGATCCAGAAGCTCACGGTCGGAGTAGCTGGTGATCGAAACCGCCTGTGCAAACACTTTGTAGCCCAGTTTTTTGACTTCGTGGCAGAACTGGATCGCCTCATGCATCACATGTTTTTTGAAAATGACGCGGATGCCGTCGATGTAGGATTCAGAACACGGGCTTAAATTAGAAATATCGCAGGTTCCGTAGTCGATCATGGCGACGATCATCGTATTTCCCTTGTCCAGCTTGCCGAAAATCTGATCGGCACACTGGGTTGTCGGCATGATCGTGCGGTTGCGGTCGAAGGAGCGGCGGTCATCCAGAAAACCAACTTCCAGAATGTCCACACCCGCGCTGATCAGACGTTCAAAAATAGTAACAATATTGTCGTGACCGAACTCCCAGTCGTTGACGTAGCCGCCGTCACGGAGAGTGCAGTCGAGTAATTTGACTTGTTTCATGATGTTTGTCCTCTTGTTATGTTTGTAATTTTAAAAATTGACTCCCAGAAATGCCCCGATATCATGCGTATCCTTTGCCGTATAAACCGGCGCATATTCCTGCCATGCCTCCGCGGTATCTGGTCCGAAGCCGTAGGTAACTGCCATAAAATCGACAGCTGCCTCTTTGGCACCTTTTCCGTCGGAAGAGGTATCACCGATAAGAACTGCCTCGGATGGAGACAACTCCAAAGCTTTTAAGCACTTGTGCAGAACGTCAGCCTTCGTCATTTTGCTGGCAAAATCGCTGCCGCAGATGGAGTCACAGAGTTCTGTGAAATGGTAATGTTCCAGCAGGGTCAGCGCATAATCTTCACGTTTCAGGGTGGCAACCCCGATCTTGCAGCCCTGTGCGCGGAGTGCGCGGATCAGGTCTTTGATACCGGCGTATGGCTCGGCTTTCAGCAGGTCGTGATCCTTGTACTGGGTGCGGAAAATCTCGGTTGCGTGGTTCGCGGCGTCCTCGTCCAGTCCATAGAGGCGGATGAGCGACAGCTTGACGGGCGGTCCGATAAAGGTGCGGAGTGTCGCCTCGTCGAGGGCAGGTTTTCCAAGTGCTTCTACCGTGTGGCGCACGCTCGCAAAGACGCCTTCGGATGTATCGAGCAGCGTGCCGTCGAGGTCGAAGATCACGCCGCGGTATGTTTTCTTATTCATAGGGTGCTAGTCCTCCTGTGTAAAATCGCCTGTACTGTTTCAAGGTCGGCGGGGGTGTCTACGGAAAGCGTATATCCGCAGATGGGAAGAAATAGGATCGTTTTCCCATATTCGAGGAAACGCAGCAAATCCACGCCCTCGATCTGTTCCAGAATGCCCGGTCTGCTCTGGCAGAAGAAATCGAGCGATTCCCGCGTATAAAGCCCGATACTCACAAATTTCCGGGAAGGTTTGTCAAGCGTCCCCTTGCGGAATGGAATTGGCGCACGGGAAATGTAAAGCCCTGTGCCGTCCGGGCGGCAGACCACTTTTATGTTGGATGGATCGGCTGTCTCGGCATCGTTCGGGATATCTGCCATGGCATTGATGAGAAATGGACGTTGTACATTTTCTTTTGAGGTAATAACAGTAAGCGCCTGCTCCATAAAATTTTGCAGAATCTCCGGTGTCAGAAGCGGTTCATCCCCGCCGATCATCGCATAAAAATCAAATTTCCGCGAAGAAGCAGACTTGGAATCTTCCAGAATCGTCACCGCCTCCTGAATGCGGGAGGTCGGATTCTGATGGGAATGGGAGGTAAAAACCGCCTCAAATCCATATGTCTGACAAACAGCAGCAATCTCAGGGCTGTCGGTCGCAGCGTAAACGGCATCAAATACACCGCTGCCCCGCGCCGCCGCGAGAACCCGCACAACCATTGGAATCCCATCAATCTGTTTCAATGCCTTTCCCGGAAAGCGAACCGAATTAAGCCGCGCCGGAATCAGCGCGCAGACCTTTTTTTTCTGTGCTAATCGATTCATAAGACGTTCCTCTGTATGATAAAAATGCAGTTACATAAAGTAAACTGAACCGTAACGATTCAGGCATACCGACGTGAACCGGATGCCGACCTTTATTATAGAAAAGAAATAGGAAAAACACAAGACAACATAAGAAAAATATAAGTTGAGAAAAAAGACCGTAACTGTTCGCAGTAACAAAAGAACGTTTCAGAAGAAGGGAAAACGCCGTGCTGGCTATGAAAAGAGAAATATGTGTGATATAATGTGAACACTTGACGAGGTATTTTCGAGTCTAGTGAGAACATATACCTGACCACTTAATGAGGTGTTTCACGAATTTAGTGGTCATGGTATAATGAGCGCAGAAGAAAAGAATGCGGCTGCGAAGCGGACATATTCTTTTCTTGCGCCATTAACGAACGAACAGCCATGCGAAGCAGGGCGGTAGAGCGCGATAGCGCGGGTTCGTGAGTGGACGGGTGAGAATACGTTCTTATGATGTAGTATGACCACTTGACAAGGTATTCAGGAGGAAATCAAAATGAAACAGAAACTTTCTAATTATATAGCAGAAAAGCTTCTCGCATCCGGCATCACGGATGTGTTTATGATCACGGGCGGCGGCGCGATGCATCTGGATGACGCGCTGGGGCATCAGGAAGGACTTCACTGCCTCTACAATCATCATGAGCAGGCATGTGCGATGGCAGCGGAGGCGTATGCCCGCATCCACAACAAGATTGCGGCAGTGTGCGTGACGACGGGACCTGGCGGCATCAATGCGATGAACGGCGTTGCGGGCGGATTTCTGGATTCAATCCCGATGTTTGTCATTTCCGGACAGGTGCGTTATGACACGACAGCGCGCAGCACGGGACTTCACCTGCGCGCGATGGGCGATCAGGAGTATGATATCACCAAATCGGTTGCCAATATGACAAAATACTGTGAGATGGTGATCGATCCGATGCGTATCCGCTTCTGTGTGGAAAAAGCCCTGTATCTGGCTTACAACGGTCGTCCGGGTCCTACCTGGCTGGATATTCCGCTGAATGTGCAGGCGGCAATGATCGAGACAGACGATCTGATCGGCTTTGATCCGGAGGATTATGAGGCGGGCGGAACCGGCTGGGCGGCAGAGAGCGCGTCCGAGATTCCGGAGGATACCGCCGGAAAAGGTGAATTTCGTGCAAAACTTCCGGCACGTGTGACGAAGGAGACGGCGCGTGCGATCATCGAGAAAGTCCGCACCTCCAAACGTCCGGTGATCAATGCCGGAAATGGTATCCGTATCGGCGCGGCGCACGATGTTTTCATGCGCGTGGTTGAAAAGCTGGGAATCCCGGTTGTGACCGGCGCGGACAGCATCGACTGTATTTATGACGAACACCCGCTGTACATCGGAAAAGGCGGTAACGTCGGCGATCGCCCGGGCAACTTCGCGATCCAGAATAGCGATCTGGTGCTGTCGCTCGGAAGCCGTCTGAGTTTTCGCCAGGTCGGTTACCGTTTTACTACCTGGGCGCGCGAGGCGTATGTGATTGTGAATGATATCGATGCAGAAGAGCTGAAAAAGCCTACTCTGCATGTGGACATGCCGGTTCACGCGGATGTGAAGGATCTTCTGACCGTGATGGACGAGGTTCTTTCGGAGGAAGGAAAAGCGGACGGCGCGGCTTCGATGACGCAGGAGTACAAGGACGCGCAGGCAGAGTGGCTGCGTATCTGCCAGGGCTGGAAGCATGATTATCCGGTGGTTCTGCCGAAGCACATGAACGGCGGCACGGAGACAGAGGCAAACGTATATGCATTTGCGTATGAGATGAGCCGCCGTTTAAATGAGAACCAGATCGTGGTTGTGGGGAATGGATCTGCAAATGTTGTGTGTGGACACGCAAATATTGTGAAAAAGGGACAGAGATTTATCTCGAACTCCGGCATCGCTTCGATGGGCTACGGACTTCCGGCATCGATCGGCGCGTGCGTGGCAGATCACAGCCAGGATATTATCCTGATCACCGGAGACGGCAGTATTCAGATGAATTTACAGGAGCTTGAGACAGTTGTCAGCCACCGGATGCCGATCAAGATCTTCATTATCAATAACGGCGGTTACCATTCCATCCGCCAGACCCAGAAGAATTTCTTCGGCGAGCCGCTCATCGGTATCGGCGTGGACAGCGGCGATCTTGGATTCCCGAGTATGGAAAAGCTGGCGTGGGCGTATGGATTCCCATATGTATCGATTCATGGAAACAAGGAGCTGGGCGAGAAAGTAGAAGAAACGCTGGCGATGGACGGTCCGGTGATCTGCGAGGTATTTGTAACGCTGGATCAGAACTTTGAGCCAAAGTCCGCGGCGAAGAGACTGCCGGACGGAACGCTTGTATCGCCGCCGCTGGAGGATCTGTCCCCATTCCTGCCGGACGAGGAGATGGACCGTATCATGCTGATTCCGCGTATTAAAAAATAGTAAAGGAAACGATAGAATGAAGATAGTTGTCACAGGCGCCACCAGCTTTGTAGGTCTGGGGGCGGTGCGCGAGCTGTTACATCGCGGACATCAGGTATACGCCGTACTGCGGGAACATTCGACGAAAGCGGATCTGCTGCGGGAAAATGGAAAATTTCCGCAGGGACTCACGATTTTGGAGGAGGATCTGGGGAATCTCTCGAAACTGCCGGAACGGATTCCGGGCGGATGCGATGTGTTTCTCCATATGGGCTGGCGCGGTGCAGGGAGTGATTCACGGAAAAATGAGTCAGTCCAGGAGGAGAGCGTGCAGGACGCGCTGAATGCCGTCCGCGTGGCGAAAGACCTCGGATGCCGGCGGTTTCTCTTTACAGGTTCGCAGGCGGAGTATGGCGTCAAGAGCGAGCTGACAGACGAGGAGACGGTCTGCGAGCCGACCTCCCCGTATGGACGCGCGAAACTGGCAGTACGGCAGCAGGCGGAAGTGCTCTGCCGGGAACTGGGACTGGATTACGGGCATGCACGGATTTTCAGCACGTATGGACCGGTGATCACCCGTCGGTCGCTTCTTTCCTCCTGTGTCCGGGTCTTCCGGGCAGGGGAGAAGATGACGATGACCGCCTGCACGCAGCTCTGGAACTTCATGTATATTGACGATGCGGGGCGCGCCCTGGCGGATCTGGCAGAATATGCGGGAAATCTCGCGGATCATGGATGTGTCTACAATCTGGGCGGTCCGATGGATGAGACAGGACCGCTGCGCGGGTTTGTCGAGACGGTCTATGAGCTGTGCGGCAGGCAGGGCAGCATGGAATTTGGCGTCCGCCCGCCGAATGCAGAGGGAATCGTCAATCTGATCCCGGATATCCGCAAGATGGAGCGGGTGGTTGGCTGGAAGCCACAGGTATATTTTGAAGAAGGAATGAAGAGAATTCTGGCTTTTCAGAAATGATTTTTCTGCCCTCTGTGCAGAGTGACGGGAGAGAATGGTAAATATTTGGACATATTTTATCAGTTTATGCCAAGTAAATAGCGAAGCAGCCAAAAATCGTTAAGAAAATTGTAGGTTGTCAAAAGAGAGAAAGACGTTTAAAATAAAGGCAGTATAGCCGAAGCGGCTTTCTCTTTTTTTTGTGTTCGAAATTTGGTGGAACGAAACAGAAGAGTTCAAACAAAAAGCAAATTAATAGGAATCAGAAAAGTATGAAAAAAATCAGTATATTAATTCCCTGCTACAACGAGGAAGAGAATGTAGGTCCGATCAGCGAGGCGGTTGTGGAGACGCTGGAGCGCGATCTGCCGGAATATGACTATGAGCTTGTCTTTATCGACAATGATTCGACGGACCAGACGCGCCCGATTCTTCGGAAGATCTGCAGCGAGAATCCACGGATCAAGGCAATTTTTAATGCCAAAAACTTTGGACAGTTCAATTCCCCGTATTATGGAATGTTACAGTGTACCGGCGACTGCGTGATCAGCATGGTGGCAGATTTTCAGGATCCGGTCGATATGATCCCGAAATATGTCCATGAGTGGGAAAATGGCTACAAGATTGTCATCGGCATCAAGACGGGAAGCAAGGAAAACCCGATCATGTATGCGCTGAGGAGCTGCTATTACAAGATGATAAAGAAACTCTCCGATGTCGAGCAGATTGAGCATTTTACCGGTTCGGGTCTGTATGACCGCGATTTTATTGAGATTCTGCGGGAGCTTGACGATCCGACGCCGTTTCTGCGCGGAATCGTGGCGGAGCTTGGTTATAAGCGCAAGGAGATCCCGTATATCCAGCCGCAGCGCCGCGCAGGCAAGACACACAACAATTTTTACCGGCTCTACGATGCTGCGATGCTCAGTGTGACCTCCTATACGAAGGTCGGTCTGCGCCTGGCGACGATCTTTGGAAGTATCTGCGCGGCGATCAGTATGATCGTGGCGATTGTATATCTGGTGATGAAACTGCTTCACTGGTATGATTTTCCGGCTGGTATGGCGCCGGTTCTGATTGGAATGTGTTTTTTAGGGTCGGTTCAGATCTTTTTCATCGGTCTGGTGGGGGAGTATATTTTATCGATCAATTCGAGAGTCATGAAGCGTCCGCTGGTAGTGGAGGAAGAGCGGCTGAATTTTGATACACCGGTAAAAAAAGTTGGGGGCAAACAGCATGAAATGTAATGTCGATGTAGTTCGGATTCGTGAAAATTCGATTCAGCTCAATGGCTGGGCGATCGGAAAGACGCCGGAGACGGAGATCACCTATCAGGTTGAAGATGGGGCACATCAGCCGATCCGGTTTCAGTATGTGGCGACCCGCCGCGACGACGTCAGCCAGATTTATTTTGGGCGAACGGTAGAAAAAGAGCTTGGATTTGATATCCAGTTCCCGTATGAGCGCGGAAAAGATTATTATCTGATCGCAAAAGGCGAGGGACGCAAAATCCGCATTAAATATAATGAAGAACTGATCCGCAAGCGCAGCAGTGTGGCGCACAAGCGGATGCAGAAGATCCGCGATCTGATGAACATGGAGACTGTGCGGGTCTGCCTGGATTTCTGGAAGGAAAATGGTCTGAAAGCCCTGCTGGTAAAATCCAAGCACAAACTGCAGGGAATTGACAATGACTACGATTACGGCGAGTGGTATTCACTGACGAAGCGACGGCGGAGGAGCTGGAGGAGCAGAGGAAAAAGGTGTTTGACGCGCCGGTTAAATTCTCGATCGTGATTCCGGCATTTAAGACACCGGAGCGATTCCTGCGGGAAATGCTGGATTCGATCGCGGAACAGACATACGTAAACTGGGAGGTCTGCGTGGCGGACGGCAGTCCGGCAGGACAAAGCTGTGAGCGGGTGCTGGAGCAGTATGCGAAGAAGGACAGCCGCTTTAAATACGTAATTTTAGGCGAAAATAAGGGCATTTCCGGCAATACGAATGCAGCAATGGATATGGCGACCGGCGATTATATCGTGCTGGCAGACCATGACGATAAGCTGACACCGAATGCTCTCTATGAGTGTGCGAAACTGTTACAGGAACATCCGGGATGCGACTGCTTCTATTCGGATGAGGATAAGCTGGATATGGACGGCGGCGCTTTGTTTGATCCGCATTTTAAGCCGGATTTCAATATCGATCTGCTCTGCAGCGTCAATTATATCTGCCATCTGTTTGTCGTCAGCCACGATCTGGCAGCGCAGGTGGGCGGCTTCCGTCAGGAATACGACGGAGCGCAGGATTATGACTTCATTTTCCGTTGTACGGAGAAGGCGAAGGAGATCCGCCATATCCCGAAGGTGCTGTATCACTGGCGCTGCCACAAGGATTCGACAGCGAGCAACCCGGAGAGCAAGCTGTACGCATTTGATGCGGGTGCGCGCGCGATCATGGATCATTATAAACGCGTCGGTATCGAGGCGGAGCGCGTGGAAAAAGGTGTGGACTACGGCATTTATCACTCTGTATATAAAATTCAGGGGGAACCGCTGGTATCGATCATCATTCCGAATAAGGATCACCATACGGATCTGGATCTATGCCTGCGGGCGATTGAGACGCGGGCAACGTACCGCAATGTTGAGTTTATCATTGTAGAGAACAACAGCACGGAGAAGGAAACCTTTGAATACTATGAAAAGATTCAGAAGGAATTTTCCAATGTCCATGTGGTAACCTGGGAGCGCGAGTTTAACTATTCGGCGATCAACAACTTCGGCGTGACCTTCGCAAAGGGCGAATATCTGCTGTTTTTAAATAATGATACCGAGCTGATTGCGGAGAATTTCATCGAGGAGATGCTGGGACTGTGCCAGCGTGAGGACGTCGGCGCCGTTGGCGCGAGACTGCTCTATCAGGATGATACGATCCAGCATGCGGGCGTCGTGGTTGGTTTCGGCGGCATCGCAGGGCATACGTTTATCGGGCTTCATAAGGCGGAAAACAGCTATTTCCACCGTGCGATGAGTACACAGGATTACAGCGCTGTGACGGCGGCGTGCCTGATGACAAAGAAAGCGCTCTTTGATGAGGTCGGCGGCTTTACGGAGAAGCTGGCGGTCGCATTTAACGATATCGATTATTGCATGAAAGTGCGGGCATCAAATCATTTAGTGGTTTACAATCCGTACGCATTGCTGTATCATTATGAGTCGAAGTCAAGAGGACTGGAGGATACGCCGGAGAAGGTGGCGCGTTTTAACAGGGAGATCAAGATTTTCTCGGGGCGCTGGCCGGAGATCCTTAAAGATGGAGATCCTTACTACAATCCGAACCTGACGCTGCGGAAGTCCAATTTCGCCCTCAGGGATCTGAAAAAAGAGAAAATCGGAGAACCGTATCATCTGGAGGTATAACCCGGGATGGAGATTACAACGACAATTATTATTCCCAATTATAATGGGTTAAAGTTTATGGACGAATGCATCCGTTCACTGAATGCACAGACGTATCCGAATTTCCGGACGCTGGTGGTGGACAACGGTTCGACGGACGGAAGCGTGGAGTGGCTGAAGGAACATCAGATCGATACGATTTTCCTGCCGGAAAACACGGGATTTTCCGGTGCAGTCAACGTCGGAATCAAGGCGGCAGACACACCGTATGTGCTGCTTTTAAATAATGACGTCCGGGTGGACGAGTATTTCGTGGCGGAGATGGTGCGTGCGATCGGTCAGTCGGAGCGCATTTTTTCCGTCAGCAGTCGGATGATCCAGATGTACCATCCGGACAGGCTGGATGATGCAGGCGATATGTATTCCCTGCTTGGCTGGGCGTACCAGCGCGGCGTGGGACGGGATCTTACGCATTACCGCCGTTCAAGCCGGGTATTCTCGGCGTGCGCGGGCGCAGCGATCTACCGGAGAGAGGTATTTGAGGAGATAGGCTATTTCGATGAGATGCATTTTGCCTATCTGGAAGATATTGATGTGGGCTATAGAGCCCGGATTGCGGGTTATGACAATATATACTGCCCGGCGGCGCTGGTATGGCACGTCGGAAGCGGAACCAGCGGTTCCAAGTACAATTCATTCAAGGTTAAGCTGGCGGCACGCAACAATGTGTATCTGAATTATAAAAATATGCCGTGCTTACAGCTTATCATAAATGCGATTCCGATCGCAGCGGGGATTTTCGTGAAATATTCATTTTTCAGGAAACTCGGGTTTGGAAAAGATTATCTGGAAGGTCTGAAAGAAGGCATACGGACGGCAAAGAAGTGTAAAAAAGTGGCGTACCGCCCGGAACGGCTTAAAAATTATCTGGCGATAGAGCTGGAACTTTTAGCCGGGACATTTCTCTATGTCTATGAATTTGCTGTGAGACAGATCGAGAAAAAAGCAGCATCTGATAAATCGTGAGGAAAAGGTTAGAGTTGTTACTGGGCACGTATGAGTGGACAGTAACTTAGAGTTTGCGCGATGTGTGAACGGTCATGGTTTAGCAGATGCAACACGGAGAAAGGCTGCTTATCAGACAATGTCTGAGCGGCAGCAAGCAAGTGAAAGATGAGGTAGCTTATGAATTATGAGGATGATGAGCTGGAGCGCATGAGGGCGCGCCGCGAGGGCAGAAGCAGCCGTGCCAGTCAGGCAGGGTATTCTTCGCGCGGCAGTTCTGCTTCCGGCACCAGCCGCAGAAGAGTCAGCAGTACAGTCGAAAATAGCCAGAGAAAAGGTGAGGCGGGCAGCAGTTCAGTACGTTCCGGCTACAGCGGTCCTAAGAGCGCTGGAAGTGGAAAAAAGAGTTCGGGACGCCGCGGCAGCCATTACCGTAAATCGGCGCGCCACAGAAAGCATATGATCATTGCGGCGGAGATTGTCGTGATTATATTGATGATTCTGGGCGGTGCGTTCTGGTATATGTATCACAGAACCTTCGGTTCTATGCAGAAGATTGATTTCAACGAGGACCAGGTTAAGAACGTCAACCTGTCCCAGGAACAGATCGATGATATGAAGGGCTACATGACCGTAGCGTGCTTCGGTGTCGATTCGCGAAGTCAGCACGGGCAGATGAATGTCGGAAAAGGTACGAACGCGGATGTCAACATGATTGCCAATATCAATCTGGAGACGGGTGAGATCCGCCTTGTATCGGTATTCCGGGACAGTTATCTGAATATCAACGATAAAAACTCTTATAATAAGATCAACGCCGCTTACGCACAGGGCGGTCCGGAGCAGGCAGTTAAGGCGCTGAATAAGAACCTGGGTCTTAACATTACCCAGTATGCGACGTTCAACTGGAAAGCGGTTGCGGATGCCATCAACATTCTGGGCGGTGTAGATGTCGAGCTGAGCGATGCAGAGTTCTCCTGGATCAATGCCTTCATCACGGAGACCGTAAAGGAGACTGGTATCGGTTCTCATCAGCTGACCCATGCGGGCAATGTACATCTGGATGGTATCCAGGCAGTTGCATACGGACGTATCCGTTATTCAGATACGGACTATGCGCGTACCGAGCGTCAGAGAATTATTCTTCAGAAAGCCTTTGATAAGGCAAAAAATGCAGACTGGGCGACACTCAACTGTCTGATTCAGACGATCATGCCGCAGCTTGCAACCAATGTTGATATTACGGATTTGATTCCGCTGGCACGCAATATCGCGAAGTTCCATATCGGTGAGACCGCCGGATTCCCGGCAGCCAGAGGCGAGCAGGATGTTGGAAAGATCGGCGACTGCGTTATCCCGCAGACACTGGAGTACAACGTAAAAGAGCTTCATAAGTTCCTGTTTGATGAGGAAGATTATCAGGTTCCGTCCAATGTCAAGGAGTATAGCAACCATATCGCGCAGGTAACAGGTCTTACGACGAATGCGAAGCTGATCGGTCATGTTCCGGTCGATCAGGGTGTCAGCGCCCAGACGTTTATCAAGAAACGGGCGAGCCGGATTGCCGCGCAGGCAGCGGCGAAGGATGCCGCTAAGAAGTCATCGACGAGTGCTTCGGACGAGTCGGATGACGAGAGCGGGGATGAGACCAAGAAGGGCGAGAGCGAGAGCTCGATCGGATTGGACGAGATCTTTGATCCGGATGAAGACTGGATTGACTGGGAGGAAGAAGAGTCGAAGAGCAACAGCAGTAAGGGACCAGGAACAACGACGACTCCCGGCAAGAAAAATCATACGGATAAGACAACCGAGGCGGATGATTCTTTATCCGGACCAGGCAGCACATCGGAGACGAAGTCTTCCATTGCAAAACCGGGATCTACAACCACGACAGCGGCAGAGACATCGGCATCCAGTGAAAAGACTTCTCCGGGTGCGTCGGATAATTCCGGTGTGAAAAGTCCGGTCACAGAGATTCAGGAACCGGGGGATTCCGGAAACAGCGATGCAGCAGGCCCCGGCGGTCCGGCAGGTCCGGGAGCTTAATCTGAATTCAGGTGATATACTATGATAAAAGATAACCAGAAACGGCTGAACCATTTCCACGTAGTGCTGGACGCATGTGTCATTGCATGCGCCTACGCACTTGCGTGGTTTATCGTCAATGGAACGTCGTGGTTTAATGTAACAGGGCATAATAAGAGCGCAATGGCAGTCGTCTATCTGGCGGCTGGCGTTCTTATTGTACCGTTTTATTTGATTTTATACGCATTTTTTCATCTTTACACGCCCAAACGGGTTCAGGGAAGACGGGTGGAGTTAGCCAATATTTTTAAGGCGAACATCATCGGTCTTTTGGTGATCTCACTGATGCTTTACCTGGGCGGTAAAAATGAGTATTTCCACAACTTCTCCCGTCCGATGGTATTTTTGTTTTTTGGCATCAATCTCTTTGCTGAGATTCTGATGCGGAATATCCTGCGGATAGCGCTCCGGTCGATGCGGTCGAAGGGATATAACCAGAAGCATCTGCTTCTGGTCGGTTACAGCCGGGCAGCGGAAGGATTTATTGACCGTGTGAATGTCAACCCGGAGTGGGGCTATAAAATCCGCGGTATTCTGGATGACCATGAGGAGTGGGGCAAAGAATATAAGGGAGTGCGCGTGATCGGCAAAATTGACGATCTGGATATGATTCTGGCGCTCAATACGCTGGATGAGATCGCGATCACCCTGAGCATCCAGGAGTATGGAAAACTGGAAAAAATCGTGGCAGGCTGTGAAAAATCGGGTGTGCATACGAAATTTATTCCGGATTATTATAACTTTATCCCGACCCGTCCGTTTATGGAGGATCTGCAGGGACTTCCGGTGATCCACATCCGCCATGTGCCGCTCACGAATCTGCTCAACGCAACGATGAAGCGGACGATGGATCTGGTCGGCGGCATGATGGCGCTCATCCTGTTTTCACCGGTGATGCTGGTGACGGCGATTCTTATAAAGGCGACTTCGCCGGGACCGGTCATTTTCTGTCAGGAGCGGGTGGGACTTCACAATAAGCCGTTTAAGATGTATAAGTTCCGCTCGATGGCGGTACAGTCGGCGGCAAAGGAGAAAAGCCAGTGGACGACGCCGGGAGACCCGCGTGTGACTCCGATTGGAAGATTTATCCGGAAGACGAGCATTGACGAGCTTCCGCAGCTGTTTAATGTTCTGAAGGGCGATATGAGCCTGGTTGGACCGCGCCCGGAACGCCCGTTTTTCGTTGAAAAATTCAAGGAAGAGATTCCGCGTTATATGATCAAACACCAGGTGCGTCCGGGAATGACCGGATGGGCACAGGTCAATGGTTACCGGGGCGATACCTCGATCACGAAGCGGATTGAGCATGATCTGTATTACATCGAGAACTGGACGCTGGGATTTGATTTTAAAATCATGTTTTTGACGGTTTTTAAGGGCTTTATAAATAAAAACGCGTATTGATGAGGAAAACCACATGGGATATGAAGAAGAAAGAGATAGGTCAGGACACCGCCGGAGCCGACGGGCAAAACCGTCGGAGATGGAAGACGATGGTCTGACACTGATCACGGATTCATTTACGGAACGCCGGGAGGACGGATCCCACCGGAGCGGAGATAGAAGCCGAAGTGGTCAGAAAGCGGCAAAGAGGGGACAGACGCAGCCTGGCAGCAGCCGGGAGAGCCGGAATCAGGAGAAAACCCGGACCATGAACCGGTCGGATATTTACGCCGACCCGGTTAAATTGAAAGCGCGCCGGAAAAAGAAGCGGAAGATATGGTTTATTCTTCTGGAGAGCGTGATGCTGATCGGGATTCTCTGCTTTGCGGGATATTCGTATATCAGCAGCCGTCTGGATCTGATGCAGCGGCTTCCGTGGAACCCGGATGAGATCAAAAACGTCGAGATTTCGGAGGAGAAGCAGGAGCAGATGAGCGGTTACTGGACGATCGCGGTTTTCGGCGTGGATAGCCGTAACTTATCGGTCGGAAAGGGCAATAACTCGGATGTCAATATTCTCTGCAACATCGATCAGGGAACCGGTGAGATACGTCTGGTTTCGGTGTACCGGGATTCATATTTAAATATCAGCGACAAGAATACCTACAACAAAATCAACGCCGCTTATATGCAGGGCGGACCGGAGCAGGTTGTCAAGGCGCTCAATAGGAACCTGGATATCGATATTGACGATTATGCGACCTTTAACTGGAAAGCCGTTGCAGATGCGATCAACATTCTGGGCGCATTGACGTGGAGATCACGAAATCAGAGTTTTATTATATCAATGCGTTCATTCTGAGAGCAGAGACCGGCGTCGCTTCGACCCAGCTTAAATCAGCGGGCATGAACCATCTGGACGGTGTGCAGGCGGTTGCATATGGGCGTCTCCGTCTGATGGATACGGACTATGCCCGTACCGAACGGCAGAGAAAGGTTATTTCCCTCGCGTTTGAGAAGATGAAAAAAGCAGATTGGGCGACGATCAACAATATTGTGCAGACGGTATTTCCACAGGTGGCGACCAGCATCGAGATCAATGATCTGTTGAAGATAGGACGAAATATTACGCGTTACCATCTGACCGAGACGACCGGTTTCCCGTCGGAGCTGAGGGAAAAGAAGATGGGACGCAAGGGCGCCTGCGTCATCCCGCAGACGCTGGAGAGCAATGTCATCGAGCTGCATCATTTCTTGTTTGGCGATGAGGAATACACGCCGACTGAGACGGTCCGGACGATCAGTCAGAAAATTGTATCAGATACAGGCGTTCATGGCACGAAACAGGCAGAAACGAAGGAATTGCCGAAGACGACCGAGGCGACGACAATTTCCATCCTGGATCCGACGCAGGAGAGCGGCGCGGACGAAAGCCAGGAAGCCGGGAGCGGCATCGATGAGTCGGAGAAAGAGAACGGTAATGCTTCGGAAACACAGGAGAATGGCGTTTCTGAGCAGGAAAGCCGTCCGGACGGTACGCATGCATCAAAGGAAAATGCGCGGGAGAGCAGTGAGGCAGAGTCTGGCGGTTCTTCGTCGGCATTTCCGGGCGGAAATTCTGGCACCGGCGAGACGGAGAATGGCAGAGAAAAACCTTCCGGCAGCGGTTCCCCGAATGGAAGCAGTGCACCGGGAAGTAAGACGGATGTGGGAATCATCATTGAGTGATGAGAGAGTGTGAAACGGAGGAAATGCTTTGAATTTAGATGGTTTGTACCGGATGCAGGGAATGTTATTTTCCCTGATGATTCTGGGTGCATCCTTAAAGAAGAAGGGAATTATCACGGATGAGGGAAAAAGGGTCATTGCGGATCTGGTCATCTTTGTGACGCTTCCCTGCAGTATCATCGAGTCATTTGAAGTAGAACTGAGCATGGATATCTTAAAGAGCAGCGCACAGGCGCTGCTCGTCTCGTGTATGGTTCAGGTGGCTTGTTATATCTTAAATATGGTACTGTATCCGGGTGTGGGAGAGGAAAAGAAGAAGGTCCTCAAATACGCGACGATGGCGTCCAATGCCGGGATTCTGGGAAATCCGGTGGCGGAGGGCATCTTCGGCTCGATGGGGCTTTTCTACGCCTCTTTTTACCTGATTCCGCAGAGAACTGCGATGTGGTCGCTGGGAATGACGTATTTTACGAAGGCGCCGGATCGGAAGACGCTGATTAAAAAGATATGCACGCATCCGTGTATTGTTTCCGTATTCATCGGCTTTGTGCTGATGCTTTTACAGATGCAGATTCCGGGATTCCTGGGAGATACGGTACATAGCTTAAACAAGGCAAACACGGCAGTCTCCATGATTTTTGTCGGAACCGTTCTGGCGGAGGCAGATATGAAGACGATGATCACGCCGCTCAGCTGCTACTATGCCGCCGTGCGCCTGCTCCTGATTCCGGCGCTTGTGTGGATCGGCTGCCTCCTGTTCCATATCGACACGCTGGTGATGGGGATTTCTGTGGTGCTGGCAGCGATGCCGGCAGCAAGCACGACGGCGATTCTTGCCGCGAAATATGGCGGGGATGAAGTCTTTGCGACGAAGTGCGTGGTATTTACGACGCTGCTTTCGATGGTGTCGGCACCGGTTTGGTGTATGGTGCTGCAGCGGTAATCCCTTATGAGTTCGTATTTCTATAAAGGGGGTTTCGCTTGCATTGGATGAAAAGATATGTTATATTAGGGATAGAAAAAAGGAAAAGCCAGAGGAGCGGTTTACCTGAATAAATTAAACAACTGTTTTATTAACAGCCGTCATTATTGCAGTAATGGCGGCTATTTTCGTTTTCCCTTGAAAATTGTATAACACAAATCCCCTCAGATTGCTCTGAGAGGATTTGCAGATTCATGATTTATAATAGCAGTTCATATTGCTTGGTTATAGTCCTACAAACATTCTGTAATTTTACTTTTCATCCACCACCTGGAAAATGTAGAACTTCAGATAATAGGACGTCTCATCCCCCGCCCACAGAATCGGATGGTCGGCTGCCTGGGTGCGGTATTCGATCTGGCGCAGGCGGCGGTGGGCGCTGCGGGCTGCCTCCTGAATCGCCTTTGTGAAGAGCTCCGGCGTCATGAAATGGGAGCAGGAGCAGGTAGCGAAGTAGCCGCCGTCCTTTACCAGACGCAGACCGCGAATATTGATCTCGCGGTAGCCCTTGATGGCATTTTTGACCGAGCTGCGGGATTTTGTGAAGGCAGGCGGATCGAGGATCACAACGTCAAATTGCTCACCTTTTGCCTCTAATTCCGGAAGCAGGTCAAAGACATCCGCGCACTGAAAGGTGGTAGTGCCGGAAACACCGTTTAACTCTGCATTTTCACGCGCCTGTGCGACGGCAAGTTCGGACGCATCCACGCCGATGACCTCTTTGGCGCCGGAGACGGCTGCATTTAAGGCAAAGGAGCCGGTGTGGGTAAAACAGTCCAGAATGCGTTTGCCCGGGCAGAGACGCTGGATTGCCAGACGGTTGTATTTCTGGTCGAGGAAAAAGCCAGTTTTCTGCCCGTCCTTGACATCTACCAGATAGCGGACACCATTTTCAACGATCTCTACTTTTGTATCAAATGGTTCCCCGATAAAGCCCTTATAGCGCTCCATGCCCTCCTGTAAGCGGACCTTAGCGTCGCTGCGCTCGTAAATACCGCGGATATGAATGCCGTCTTCCTCAAGCACCTTGACGAGCTTTTCCAGAATCAGCGGTTTCAGACGGTCGATACCGAGCGCCAGGGATTCAACGACCAGCACATCGGAAAATTTGTCGATCACGATGCCCGGAAGGAAATCTGCTTCGCCGAAAATCAGGCGGCAGCTGCTGGTATCAACTGTCTGACGGCGGTATTCCCAGGCATTGCGGACGCGCATTTCGATAAAAGCATCGTCGATGACAGTATCCTTTTTGCGGGAAAGCATCCGCACGGTAAGCTTGGAGCGGGTGTTGATAAAACCACATCCGAGCGGATAACCGTCAAAATCTTCGACACGAAGGATATCGCCATTTTCAAAGTCGCCCTCAATTCGTTCAATTTCATTATCATAGATCCACATACCGCCGGCTTTCAGGGAACGAGCCTCGCCTTTGCGGATATGGACAACTGCCTGTGTATTCATCATGGATGTAACAGTCCTTTCATATAAAATGTAAAATTCGTTTCTTTCATTAAGTATACAAGAGGAGAGAAGGACTGACAAGTGAAAACCGAGAGATGTTTTTAAGCTTCACAGATTTATGATTTTATTTTCACAATTACATCACAAATAACTGATAGACTATCTCATGTAAACAGAGAGAGGGCAGAAAGCCTGAGACAGAATATAAGAGTATGAACAATCCGCTGCGGGAAGGTTCGCAAAATGGACAGTACGCAGCTGTGATTCCTGAGAACAGGAGGTATGAATATATGTATGACGAGAATGAAAGAAATGAGAGACACGATCAGGATGTAGATTATACGGAGGGCGCTTATTCGGACAGCGCTTATGAGGAAAAGAATAACGATACTGCTAAAAAAGAAGAAACTTCCGATTATGGCGGTTATCATGATTCCCGTTACCGGGGCAGTCTCGATGGAGAACCGGAGGCAGCAGCCGGAGCAGATCCGAAAGAGAATGCAGAGAAGCAGCCAGAACGCAGCTATATTCCGGAAGAACGGAGTGGCCGGGGACATGGCTCTAAGAATACTGGTAAGAAAATTGCGGCACTTGTGATGTCGGGCATTTTGTTTGGCTGTGTGGCAGGCGGAACCATGGTCGGCGTGAATGCACTTTCAAACCGGCTTCTTCCGGGTGAGACCGCACAGGAAACGATCGGTCAGGTTTCCCAGGAGACACAGGCAGATGCGGGCACTAAAACGCAGGCCTCCATTGGCAACGATGTTTCTTCGATTGTAGAGAAAGCGATGCCGTCCGTTGTAGCGATCAACAACAAGATGATTTATACACAGGACAACTGGCTGTTTGGTCAGCAGCAGTACGAGGTGCCGAGCAGCGGTTCCGGAATCATTGCCGGACAGAATGACACGGAACTTCTGATTATTACCAATAACCATGTCGTTGAAGATTCCGAGGAACTTTCGGTTACCTTTATTGATAACCAGAGCGTTAAGGCAGCGGTCAAAGGTACTGATTCCGATTCGGATCTGGCAGTCATTGCCGTACAGCTTTCGGATATACCGGAAGAAACGAGAAAACAGATTAAGGCAGCCGATCTGGGCGATTCTGATTCCCTGAAGCTGGGACAGGGGGTTGTGGCAATCGGTAACGCACTGGGACAGGGGCAGTCGGTTACCGTCGGTTATGTCAGCGCTTTAAATAAAAAGCTAACCATCAACGACGTAGAGCGGACACTTCTGCAGGTCGATGCGGCGATCAACCCAGGCAACAGCGGCGGCGCACTTTTAAATATGAACGGTGAAGTTATCGGCATCAATGCGGCGAAGTATTCGGACACCAGTGTTGAGGGCATCGGCTATGCGATCCCGATTTCACAGGCAAAGGATATTATCAGCGACCTGATGACGAAGACGACGAAGGTAGCTGTCGATGAGAATGAGCAGGGATATCTGGGAATCCAGCTTCAGAATATCGACAGCCAGATGGCGCAGGCGTATGGCATGCCGGAAGGTATCTATGTATACAAGATTGTTGCGGGCGGCGCGGCATCCAAGTCGGATCTGCGGGAGCGTGATATTATCACCAAGTTTGACGGTGAAAAGGTAAAGAATGGTGATGATCTCAAGAAACTGCTGACTTACTATAAGGCAGGTTCCACCGTTACCATGACGGTACAGAGTCTGGAAAATGGCAAATATGTCGAGAGAAACGTACAGATTACACTGGGCTCCAAGAGCGATATGCCGCAGAGCCAGGATAGCCAGAACGAGAGTCGGAGTGAATCACAGGCAAGTCCGCAGAGAAAACTGGGAAGATAGAAAATATCCCATCAGCGAAGTGGGCTGGAATGGATATTTGCCCGTAACGGTGAAGATACGGAACTGTTGCGAAGCGGAAATGAATAAAATCAGGAAGATATAGAAAAGAAGGCAGGTGAACCGCCGGTAGATCCTCTTGTAATCAGAGAGGGCGGTGATTCATCTGTCTTTTTGTTTCATAGGAAATTTTTTTATTTTTAAAACGAAATGACGGCTGCTGTTATGATTTACGTTTTTCACAAGCTATGATAAAATGAAAAGGTGCTTTCAGATTGGAGGAGATATAAAAATATGAGTGATAACCAGAATATAGATACGACAACCAATATAAACGAAACAGATACAAATAAAACCAGTACAGATCATTCGGATGATTACGAGAAAATCTGCTACGTCTGCCGCCGCCCGGAGAGCAAGGCGGGAGAGATGATCACGATGCCGGGTGGGATGAATTTCTGCCATGAGTGTATGCAGAAAGCATTTGACTCGATTTCCAAGTCGGGCATGGACTTTTCCAAGCTTCAAAATATGCCGTTTATGAACATGAATCTCAATGATTTTGCGGGCATGCAGATGCCGAATACAGAGATTCCAGAGAAAAATAAGATCAAGAAAAAGAGCAAGGCAAAAGACGCGGAGAAATTTCTGACGATGAAGGATGTTCCGGCACCGCACCAGATCAAGGCGCAGCTGGATGCGTATGTGATCGGGCAGGAGCGGGCGAAACGGGCAGTTTCAGTGGCAGTCTACAACCATTATAAGCGCGTGATTCTCCGGCAGCAGGACGAGCTTCGGGCAAATGAAAATACGGAAGAAAAGGCGGAAAACGCGGCGGCACAGGGAATGCAGATGCAGGGCGGCGAGCCGGAGATTGAGAAATCCAACATCCTGATGCTGGGACCGACCGGAAGCGGAAAAACGTACCTGGTCAAGACACTGGCGAAGCTTTTGGATGTGCCGCTGGCGATCGCGGATGCGACGGCGCTCACGGAAGCTGGATATATCGGAGATGATATAGAAAGCGTAGTCTCCAAGCTTCTGGCAGCGGCTGGAAATGATGTGGAGAAAGCTGAGCACGGCATCATTTTCATCGATGAGATCGATAAAATTGCGAAAAAGAAAAATACGATGAGCCGCGATGTCAGCGGTGAGTCGGTACAGCAGGAGCTTTTAAAACTTCTGGAAGGCAGCCAGGTAGAGGTGCCGGTCGGCTCAAACCAGAAGAATGCGCTCACGCCGATGGCGACTGTGGATACGAACAACATCCTGTTTATCTGTGGCGGCGCGTTTCCAGGATTGGATGATATCATCAAGGAGCGCCTGAAAAAGCGTTCCACGATGGGTTTCAACTCCCATTTGAAGGATGAATTTGACAATGATCCGGATATTTTGAGCCAGGTGACAACGGAAGATCTGCGGAATTTTGGCATGATTCCAGAGTTTCTCGGACGTCTGCCGGTGCTTGTGAGCCTGCAGGGGCTGACAAAGGAATTACTGATGCGGATTCTGAAAGAACCGAAAAATGCGATCCTCAAGCAGTATGAGCGCCTGCTGGCGCTGGATGAGGTCAAACTTGTGTTTGAGGACGATGCACTGGAGTGGATCGCTGAGCGGGCGCTGGAAAAAGATACGGGTGCCCGTGCGCTGCGTGCAATTTTAGAGGATTTTATGATGGATATCATGTATGAGATCCCGAAAGATCCGAATATCGGATCCGTTGTGATCACGCGCCCGTATCTGGAGAAGAAGGGCGGTCCGCGGATAGAGATGCGGGGGTAATAGCTTTTCAGGAACATGATCGGTGAACGGTGTCATGGATGTGGTGAAAGTTAGCGATGTAAGGATCCGGAAAAGCAATTTGTGTGTGAAGAGAAAACAGCAGAAGTTAATTAACTTCTCATGGATAAAAAAGAGTTATATAGGTTTAACGTCCCATACCCCCACTCCCGGCTGGGATATTCGATGGAATTTCGGCGGTCAGCCCCGCGGATCAGAAACGCTTGGCAATCGAGGTGTTGATCCGCGGGGCTGATGGCGTATAGGCAGACCAGGAGAGCAGGATCGCGGCGGCTCCGGCGGTCATGGCGGCGGCAAATGAGGTTCCGGTTACCTCCTGATAATCGGGAAGCGGGAGCCGGACGCCGGGGGCGGCAAGGTCGGGCTTGATAGCTCCGGTGCGGGTAAAACCGCGGCTGGAATGCAGATAGATCCCGCCCGTCTGGTGGCTGTAGGCGGCGGTGGTGATGATGGCTGCTGTATTGCCCGGATCGGTGATGATTGTGTCCGGATCCGGGCGCAGAAAGAAGGTTTCATCCGAGATAAAGCCGTGCACCGGCAGCCACATATGGTATTCACCCTGAATCGAGAGCGTGTGGTAGACGCGGATTTTCCAGATTCCGGCGGCGGGGGCATCAAAGCGCATCAGGATCAGTTCGCTTCCGGTCGCCAGCTCGGAGCTGGTATAGTTGAGGTGAATGGTCGTTCCTTCCAGAAGAAAGGGAATCCGGCGTTCTTCGTCGCCGGAGAGCCGGATGCGTCCCGTTTCGTCGCCGGAGGGGGATAAAAATCCGACACTGTAAAGCTCCGATTCACGCGCCCACAGTTCCAGCGTAAATCCCCGTTCGCTGGGACCGACCCGCAGTTCCACATCCTCATAGGAGGTGGAAGCAGGAAATACACTGCGAAAATGGTGCCCGCGCCCGGTTTCATTGCCTCCGGCGGCGACCAGAATCTGCCCGCTGGCGCGCGACAGGCTGTTCAGATATAGACCAAGCGGCGAAGTGCCGCTGTGGCTTCCGGTATTGGTGCCAAGACCCAGCAGGATCACAAGGGGCTTTTTCTCCTGCCTGGCAATATAAAGAAGGAACTTGATTCCGAGCATGATGTCGTCCTCCTGAAAGGCGATGGCATCCTCGCGGATCAGAAAAAAATCGCGAAGATAGGTTCTGGCTGGTTTCAAGCGGACAACGACCAGTTCCGATTCCGGCGCCGCCCCGGAGAAAAAAGCATCGGCATCTTCGGAACCGGCGGCGATCAGCGCCATCTGCGTGCCGTGGCGGAGAGGATCCGAGGTGGGGACGATGGAATGCGGATCTTCCGAGCGCAGCGCCTCGTTGATGTGGGAACGCTGGTAGACACTTCCGTAGTGCAGCGCATCGATCGGATCCGGCGTGCTAAGCCCCGCGCCCGGAACCGTCTGATCCCAGATGGCGGCGATGCGCGTGCTTCCATCCGGATCGCGTAACAAGGGATTTGTATAATCGATCCCCGTATCCACAATCCCAATCAGCGTCCCGCGCCCCTTGTTTCCCAGGAATGGCTGTTCTGCGGTCCGGGAAATTCCTGCGCTGTCCAGGCTGGATGTATCTAATATGGTATAAAGATTCGGGATCGAGTCATAGCCATACTGCTGGACTGAGAGCGGCAGCGCCTCCGCCAGAGACCGGTGCCAGATCACATACTCATGATTGACAAAATCATAGCAGCCGGAATCATTTTCCAAAATCTGGTTATAGGTAAAAGGAAAAAAACGTTCGATAAAATCAGCGGTTTGGTTGTCTGGAAGAGAAGAGCAATTCATAGCGTTTTCCATAGAGATTTTTTAGAATTTAAGATAAGATATGCGGTAAAATACGAAAGCTTCCCTATACTCTGTCGGAAAAACTTGTTATAATAAATATAAGTTAGATAATGACATTTATATGAGGAGGTGCCCTTATGAAAAAATATCTGTATATGATAGCTGCCCTGTTCGGTATCGATTATTTCTGCAAGGAAAACATAGAAGCCCAGAAACCGGAAGATTTTCCGCGCGACATGGAAAAAAGCCATGGAAAGATCCGCCTGTACCGCAATCACAACGACGGTTTCTGTTTTGGAGTAAAAAAAGAAAAGAAAGAACTGGTCCGCATGGTGCCGGTTGTCTTTACCTCGGCGGCAGCGGGCATTCTGACATGGTTATTGTGCCGGGACGAAGGCAGAAAAGCCGATCGGATCGGTTTTGCCCTCATCACGGCGGGTGGTTTAAGTAACCTGTATGACCGCCTCAAACGCGGTTATGTGGTAGATTATTTCAGCATCCGGTGTAAATATCTGGAAAAGGTCGTCTTTAATCTGGGAGACTTTTTCATCTTCGCAGGAAGCGCCCTGATCGCAGCCTCCGATCTGCTGGGAGCCGTCCGTGATCTTAGTTCTCCGGCAGAGGATCACATAAAAGCGCTCCGACTGCCGTGGCGAAAGACGGATGAGGCGGAATGATATAGTCGATTCCAAAGACATCGTGCATCTGATTGAAAATGTCAAAGGTCTTTGCAGCAGGTGCAAGGCTGGCGAGAGAACCGGTCAGGACGACATTCCGGGTGGTGTCCTGGCTGAGCGCTAGGGACGCCATCACACCCACATTTTCATAAATCATATTGAAAAGAGCGGCAGCCAGATCAGCATCCGAGGCGCCGCTTTTGATTCGCCCAAAATTGGCAGCGGTTAAGTCGGCGGCAAGTCCCGGGACATCTTCCTCCTGCACGTCGGCAATGCGGAGATCTGCCATGGCCTTATTGCCGCGCAGCGCCATCTCTGAGAGGGAAAAATGTCGGTGACGCCGAGAAAACGCTCCGCCATGCCGACAAGTGTCCCACCGCCGACACCGCTTCCGCCCAGATGACGGAAGCCGTTTGTCTTGGAAGCGCGGATAAAGGCAGAGCCGGTTCCAAGGCTGACCACCAGCGCTTCATCAAGCCCGGACAGGTATAAGCCGCCGCGCCCGATGGCATCCAGCTCCAGGGCATGGATGGTCGGGATGCCGAAGATATTTTCATGGAAATACGTCGAACCGAGCCCGGTCAGGACGATTTTTTCAACATCGTCAAACGAAGCGCCCTGCTGATCCAGGAAACGCCCGAGAACACCGTAAGCCGAGGTGCGCGGGTCATCCGCGTGAACCTGAAGCGTACCAAGCAGAGTGCCATGCTCATCCAGCGCCGCCGCCTTGGTGCTGGAACTGCCAATGTCGATTCCGAGGGATAAATTCATTTGCTTATCTCCTTTATGATATTCCTGCTGCCACCGCGTTTCCTTACGGCACTTTCGGTTCCAAAAGTGCCTATCCGTGAACAGTAACGCTGGTTTGTATCTTTTATGACTGTAAGAATTGGATTGTTTTTATAAACATTATAGGGTAAAGTAAAATAAAGTGCAATGGAAGAATGTGGTCCGAATGTTCTTAAAATGATATTTCAAATGGATAACATAAAGATTTATATGTCACGCCCAAGCTTTGTTGAGATTCCGGCAGAGACTGAAATATGCTTTAATGATAAGGAAATAGTGACCGAAAATACGGGATATCAGGCATGGTGGAGCAGAGAGTATGAGGTCCATGTTTAATAAGGAGTTCTTTAAGTGTTCCCAGTTTACGCACATTAACAGATGTACTTTTTCCCTCGTTATTAATATAGCTTTTTGCAATATAAAAAGACTCCGAATTTTTTTGACACAAAAAAAAGCAGGTTCTATGCGGCCTGCAAGGTATTTTTCTATTATTCAACGGTCAAACTCCCGGAGACGGCAGAAGTATGGAAATGCAAGCCTGTATTTATTGACAGAACCTATGAAATACGGTAGAATCAACCTTAAAAAAGAGTAATCCCCTACATGGGGAGATAGGAGTTGAGTTTTTTGAGTTCTGGTGATGGGATACAGCTATTGATTTTGATACTTCTGCTTTTGATGTCGGCTTTCTTTTCTTCGACGGAGACGGCGCTGACGACGGTCAACAAGATCCGGGTGCGGACGCTGGCGGAGAATGGCGATAAGCAGGCAGAGTATGTATTGAAGATCATAGAGGATCCGAGCAAAATGCTGAGTGCGATTCTGATCGGCAACAATGTGGTAAACCTGTATGCGTCTTCTCTTGCGACGGTTCTTGCCACCCACATCTGGGGTAACAAGATCGTAGGGATTGCGACGGGCATTCTGACGCTTTTAATCCTGATTTTCGGCGAGATCACGCCGAAGACGGTTGCGACTATACAGGCTGAGCGGATTGCATTTCGGTTCGCTAAAATCATTTATTATATCATGACGGTGCTGACACCGGTCATTTTTGTGGTCAACCAGCTCTCGTTTTTAGTGTTGAAGCTGCTTCGCGTGGATGTGAAGGCAAAGGGCGAGTCCATCACGGAGGATGAGCTGCGGACGATCGTGGAGGTCAGCCACGAAGAGGGCGTCATCGAGTCCGAAGAGAAGAAGATGATCAACAATGTGTTTGATTTTGGGGACGCCGTGGCGCGCGATGTCATGCTTCCGAAGGTCAACATGACGTTTGTGGACGTGGATGCGACGTATGACGAGCTGATGGAGGTATTCCGCAGTGAGAAATACACGCGTTACCCGGTCTATGAGGAGACGACGGACAATGTCATCGGTGTTCTGAACATCAAGGATATTTTCTTAAAAGGCGGGGAAGAGGGCTTTTCTGTCCGGAAATATCTGCGGAAACCTCTCTATACATATGAGTTTAAGAAGGTTGCTGAGCTGATGCGCGAGATGCGGAAAGCAGCGATCAGCATCGTGATCGTGCTCGACGAGTACGGTTCGACGGTCGGTCTTATCACGCTGGAAGATATGCTGGAGGAGATTGTCGGAGATATCCGGGACGAGTACGATGGAGACGAGGAAAAGTCCATACAGCGCATCGCCCCGCGGGAATACATGGTAGACGGTTCGGTCAAACTTGACGATCTGGATGAACGCCTGAATCTGGAACTCCAGTCAGACGAATATGATTCCATTGGCGGACTGGTGATCGGACTTTTGAACCATCTTCCACAGGAAAAAGAAGAGGTTGTGGTGGAAAACGTCCGCCTCGTCGTCGAATGTGTGGATAAGAACCGGATCGATAAGATTCATCTGTACCTGTTAAGCCCGTCGGAGGCGGCGTTAGCTAAACATACCGCCGATGGTGCCGCTTCCGGCGCAGAGGGCGAAGGAAAGCAGCAGGGATGAGGCAGTCTCCTTGAGGGACTGTCGGATCGCAAAAGACAGGGCTAGAAAAATAAGAAAATAAAGGGCGCCGGCACAGAATCCCCAGAGGAACCGGCGCCTTTTTGCTTTCTTTCCGGCGACGAGTCCTGCCAGAAAGCAGGCGAGAATGTAGATGCCGCGCACTCCTAGCGTGATTTCCTTTTCACCCCACTGAAACCGGTACATCCCAAACGCGAGCAGAAGCAGAAAGACAGCGGTTGCCGCGTAGGAGAAGAGGGAAGAACGGAGCAGAATCTGGATAGCTGATTTTTCCATGATAAAATACCTGTGTGCATTCTTTTTCTATTCGTATGAACAAAGAAGGACAAATATGCCTGCAGAATGAAACATTGTTACAAACAAGCGTTACTGTTCACGCATACGTGCCCAGTAACGGAATTTGCCGTGGCTTCGCATCTCAATACGGCAAATTCCTGCTGCCACCACGTTTTCTACGGCACTTTCGGTTCCAAAAGTGCCTACCCGTGAACAGTTCCAAAAAAGCCGGAATCTGTGAGAAACACGGTAAATTGAAATGCTTGCACAAGTGGGCAACATATGATATAATCTGTAGGACTTTATATACTAAAAAAATGAAGGAGGACATAGAGATGAAACACGTAAAGACACTGAGCGCAAGCACACTGAAGAACAGCATGAAGAAAGGCGGCTGCGGCGAGTGCCAGACATCCTGCCAGTCTGCATGTAAGACATCCTGTACTGTAGGTAACCAGAGCTGCGAGAACCAGAACCGCTAATTGGCAGTACAAAACAAATGAGGCGTTTTCTGATAAATCAGAGCTTTTCATGAGTGGGAGAGCTGGAGTCTGAGAAAACGCAGAGTTGACACAGGGAGGCAGACAAGACGGAGCGCGGTCCGAGGAGAGGACTGCATATGTTCCGGGTTGTCTGCCTGCCTATGTCTTATAGAAGGAGAAAGACAGTGATTCATCAGTATATAAATAATGGATATTATATCGTACTGGATGTCAACAGTGGCTCCGTCCATTCGGTCGATCCGCTTCTGTACGATGTGATTTCCTTTTTATCGGAGCGGATTCCGGATAGCGAGAAGCCGTTTCAGATTGCCCAGTCCCTGAAAGACGAGACGGCGGCAGCATTAAAAGAGAAATACAGCCAGGAAGAGATCAGAGAGGCGTTTGAGGACATTCAGGAGCTCATCGATCAGGAAGAACTCTTTACCGCTGACATTTACAAAAACTTCGTTATGGATTTCAAGAAGCGCCAGACGGTTGTCAAGGCACTCTGCCTGCATATCGCGCATGACTGCAACCTTGCCTGTCAGTACTGCTTTGCAGAAGAGGGCGAGTATCATGGACGCAGAGCGCTGATGACATTTGAGGTCGGCAAGAAAGCGCTGGATTTCCTGATTGCCAATTCTGGAAACCGCCGGAACCTGGAAGTCGATTTCTTCGGCGGCGAGCCGCTGATGAACTGGCAGGTGGTTAAACAGTTAGTCGAGTACGGACGTTCCCAGGAAGAGGCGCACAACAAGAAATTCCGTTTCACACTGACCACCAACGGCGTTCTGTTAAACGATGAAATTATGGAATTCTGCAACCGCGAGATGTCAAACGTCGTGCTCAGTCTGGATGGACGAAAAGAGGTCAACGACAAGATGCGCCCATTCCGCAACGGAACCGGAAGCTACGACCTGATCGTGCCGAAGTTCCAGAAATTTGCAGAGAAGCGCGGAGACCGCGATTATTTCGTGCGTGGTACCTTCACACACAACAACCTGGATTTTGGCAAAGATGTTCTGCATTTTGCCGATCTTGGATTCAAGAAAATGTCGGTTGAGCCGGTCGTAGCACCGGATGAAGAGCCTTACGCGATCAAAGAGGCGGATCTTCCGCAGATTCTCGAGGAATATGACCGTCTGGCAGCAGAGTATGTCAAGAGACACAAAGAGGGACGCGGCTTCACGTTCTTCCACTTTATGCTCGATCTGACACAGGGACCGTGCGTGGCAAAACGTCTGTCCGGATGCGGTTCAGGAACTGAGTATCTGGCAGTTACCCCGTGGGGCGACCTCTATCCGTGCCATCAGTTTGTAGGAAACGAAGATTTCCTGCTCGGCAACGTGGATACGGGCGTGACCAACACGGCAGTCCGCGACGAGTTCAAGCTCTGCAATGTCTATGCGAAAGACAAATGTCGGGATTGCTTTGCCAGATTTTACTGCAGTGGCGGCTGTGCGGCCAATTCCTACAACTTCCACGGTTCCATCACGGATGCGTATGATATCGGGTGCGAGATGCAGAAAAAACGTATCGAGTGCGCGATCATGATAAAAGCTGCTCTTGCAGACGGCTCTGACGAGTAGAGAACAAGGAGAGAGAGGAATGAAGAACAAAAAAGGAAAAAGCTTCCTGGGGATGCTGCTCCTTCTGATTGCCATCGGCGTATTCGGCTATTTCGGCTATTCGACGATGAATCAGATCAAGCTGGGTCTTGACCTGGCTGGCGGTGTCAGCATTACCTATCAGGCGAAAGAAGAAAATCCGTCTTCCGAGGATATGGCGGATACGATCTACAAGCTCCAGCAGCGTGTACAGAATTACAGTACCGAGGCGGAGGTTTACCAGGAGGGTAATAACCGTATCAACGTAGATATTCCGGGTGTATCGGATGCCAACGCGATTCTGGAAGAGTTAGGAAAACCGGGTTCCCTGATTTTCGTGGACTCTGAAGGAAATCAGATCCTTGATGGTAAACAGGTTGCCAGCGCGAAAGCCGGCATGACCGAGGATAAGGCGACCGGTTCCAAGGCGTATGTCGTTTCTCTGACCTTTACCGAGGAAGGTAAACAGGCATTTGCTGAGGCGACCACGAATGGCGTCGGAAAACCAATTTATATCATTTATGATAACCAGATTATTTCTGCTCCGACCGTCCGTGAGGCGATCACAGGCGGACAGTGCCAGATCGACGGCATGGCGGATTATGAAGAGGCAAATAATCTTGCGTCCACGATCCGTATCGGTTCCCTGTCCCTGGAGCTGGAAGAGCTGCGTTCCAACGTAGTTGGCGCGAAGCTGGGCCAGGAGGCGATCTCCACCAGCTTAAAGGCAGGTCTGATCGGATTTGCCATTGTCATTGTATTTATGATTGCCGTATATCTGCTTCCGGGTCTGGCTGCATCTCTGGCTCTGTGCCTGTATGTCGGTCTGATCCTGATCCTGTTAGTTGCATTTGAGGTGACTCTGACGCTTCCGGGCGTGGCTGGTATCATCCTGTCGATTGGTATGGCGGTGGATGCGAACGTTATCATTTTCACCCGTATCAAAGAGGAGATCGGTCTGGGAACATCCGTCAAGAATGCGATCAAGGCAGGTTTCGCCAAGGCACTTTCCGCGATCATCGACGGAAACGTAACCACCCTGATTGCGGCAGCGGTTCTGTTCTGGAGAGGTTCCGGTACCGTCAAGGGCTTTGCGGCGACGCTGGCAATCGGTATCGTGCTTTCTATGTTCACGGCGCTGTTTGTAACCAAATTTGCCTGAACTGCTTCTATGAGATGGGCTTTGAGGATGCGAAATTCTACGGATGCCGCAAGGATATGAAGACGCGTCCGTTCCTGAAATTCCGCAAGCTTTACTTTGCTCTGTCGCTCGTGATCATTCTGGCAGGCGTCGGTAGCATGGTTCACAATCAGTCTTCGATGGGTGTGCCGCTCAACTACAGCATGGAGTTCAGAGGCGGTACCTCCACAAATGTTACCTTTAACGAGGATATGTCTCTGGAAGATATTTCCTCCCAGGTGGTTCCAGTGGTAGAGAAGATTACCGGCGAAGCTGGTACGCAGACTCAGAAGGTAGCCGGAAGCAACGAGGTTATCATCAAGACACGTACCCTGAACATGGACGAGCGCGAAGAGTTAAACCAGGCGCTGGCGGATCAGTTTGGTGTGGATAAAGAGAAGATCACAGCCGATAGTATCTCCGGTGCAGTCAGCCAGGAGATGAAGCGCGATGCGATTGTGGCGGTTACGATTGCGACGATCTGCATGTTGATCTACATCTGGTTCCGTTTCAGCAATATCACGTTCGCGGCGGGCGCGGTTCTTGCCCTGATGCACGATGTACTGGTTGTCCTGACCTGCTATGCGATGCTGCGCTGGTCGGTTGGTTCGACGTTCATCGCCTGCATGCTGACGATTGTCGGTTACTCAATCAACGCGACGATCGTTATCTTCGACCGTATCCGTGAGAATATGAAGCTTCTGGGCAATAAAGAGTCCGCTGAGACGATCGTCAACACCAGTATCAGCCAGACCCTGACGCGAAGCATCAACACGACGCTGACGACCTTCGTCATGGTCCTGATTCTTTACATCCTGGGTGTATCTTCCATCCGTGAGTTTGCTCTTCCGCTGATGGTAGGTCTGATCTGCGGTACGTATTCGTCCGTATGCCTGTCCGGCTCTGTCTGGTATGTGCTGAATAAAAAGCGCATGGAGAAGAATGCCAAACCGGATGGCAAGAAGGCAAAGGCAGAGAAGTAAAAAGTATAGGAAAAAAGATGGAATACAAGATTTTATACAAAGATGGCCGCGCAAAACGCGCGGAAATGAAAACGGTCCACGGAACCATCCAGACGCCTGTTTTCATGAATGTCGGCACGGTGGCGGCGATCAAGGGCGCGGTTTCGACTGATGATCTCCGCACGATCGGCACGCAGGTGGAACTTTCCAATACCTACCACCTCCATGTCCGTACCGGCGACAAGCTGATCCGACAGTTTGGCGGTCTGCACAAATTTATGAACTGGGATCGCCCGATCCTCACGGATTCCGGCGGATTTCAGGTGTTTTCCCTGGCGGGACTGCGGAAGATTAAAGAAGAGGGCGTTTATTTTAACTCCCACATCGATGGTCACAAGATTTTCATGGGACCGGAGGAAAGTATGCAGATTCAGTCCAACTTAGGTTCGACGATCGCGATGGCATTTGATGAGTGCCCGCCGAGTCTTGCCGATCGGGACTATGTACAGAAATCAGTGGAGCGCACGACGCGCTGGCTGGCGCGCTGCAAGGATGAGATGGCACGCCTCAATGCACTGCCGGATACGGTCAACCGGGAACAGCTCCTGTTTGGTATCAATCAGGGTGCGATTTACGAGGATATCCGTATCGAACACGCGAAGGAAATCAGCAAAATGAACCTCGATGGCTATGCGGTCGGAGGTCTGGCAGTTGGCGAGAGCCATGAGGAAATGTATCGGATTCTGGATGCAGTCGTTCCGCACCTGCCGGAGGACAAGCCGACTTATCTTATGGGCGTTGGCACACCGGCAAACATCCTGGAAGCGGTAGACCGGGGCGTCGATTTCTTTGACTGTGTGTACCCGTCCCGGAATGGACGCCACAGCCATGTATACACGAACCATGGCAAATTAAATCTCCTGAACAGCAAATATGAGCTGGATCCGCGCCCAATCGAGGAAGGCTGCGGCTGCCCGGCATGCCGTTCTTACTCCCGCGCATATATCCGCCACCTGTTTAAGGCGAAGGAAATGCTGGGGATGAGATTATGCGTCTTGCATAATTTGTATTTTTATAATAAAATGATGGAAGAGATTCGCGACGCGATCGAACATCACTGTTATGCTGAGTATAAAGCAAAGAAACTTGCAGGCATGATGGGTGAATCGAACTAAAGGAGGAAATATACCACATGAGCAGCACAAGCGGAATGATCGTTTACCTTGTATTTATCATTGCCATCTTCTATTTTATGGCAATCCGTCCACAGTCCAAGGAAAAGAAAAAACAGGCAGAACTGATGGCAACCGTAGCAGTAGGCGACAGCGTTCTGACATCCAGCGGCTTCTACGGCGTGATTATCGATATGACCGATGATACTGTAATCGTAGAGTTCGGAAGCAACAAGAACTGCCGCATCCCGATGCGTAAGGATGCAATCGTTCAGGTTGAGAAACCGGAAGTCTAAGAAGAACGGTAAGAAAGTGAGAGGATCGCAGCTCCCGATGGGGGCGGCGGTCCTTTTTTTGTGTAACAGGAAATTCCTTGGAATTCCCTATTACACAAAAAGGCACTAACGTGCCAATGATGCGCACTCGCGCGAAGCAGAAACATGTCGCAAGCGACCGCGCTCGGCGCGAGAATGTGCCAAGGCACATTCTTTTTTATTTTACAGATAACCCCAGGTTATAGAATAAATTCCAAATTACTATATGGGGAATACCGGTTTTCCTTCGTCAGAAGATTGCAAAATAGGACGGAATCCGATATGATAAAAAGTAACCGTTTGAAACAAGGGAGGTATTTTATTATGAATTGCAATATTACTGTGATTCCGGGCGACGGAATCGGACCGGAGATTGTGAGAGAGGCATGCGGCGTGCTGGACAAGGTGGGCGCCGTCTACGGTCATACATTTAATTATACAAAAATCCTGATGGGCGGCTGTTCCATCGACGAGTACGGCGTACCGCTGACCGATGAGGCACTGGAGACCGCGAAAAAGAGTGATTCCGTCCTGCTCGGTGCAGTCGGCGGCAACGTGGGAAATTCCCGCTGGTACGATGTAGCTCCGAACCTGCGTCCGGAGGCCGGTCTTCTTGCCATCCGTAAAGGTCTGGGACTGTTCGCGAATATCCGCCCGGCATACCTCTACAAAGAGCTGGCAGATGCCTGCCCGTTAAAGAAAGAGATCATCGGCGACGGCTTCGATATGGTTATCATGCGTGAGCTGACCGGCGGTCTGTACTTCGGTGACCGTTACACGAAGGAGATTGATGGCGTGACGACCGCGGTAGATACCCTGACCTACAATGAAAATGAGATCCGCCGGATCGCAATCAAGGCATTCGATATCGCGATGAAGCGCCGCAAGAGCGTTATTAGCGTCGATAAGGCAAACGTACTGGATTCCTCCCGCCTGTGGAGAAAGGTAGTCGAGGAAGTTGCTAAAGATTATCCGGAAGTTACCCTGACCCATATGCTGGTTGATAACTGCGCGATGCAGCTTGTCATGAATCCGGGACAGTTCGACGTGATCCTGACTGAGAACATGTTTGGCGATATCCTTTCTGACGAGGCAAGCATGATTACCGGCTCCATCGGTATGCTGTCTTCGGCCAGCTTAAACGAGGGCAAATTTGGTCTCTACGAGCCGAGCCACGGTTCCGCACCGGACATCGCGGGCAAGGACATCGCAAACCCGATCGCAACTATTCTTTCCGCAGCGATGATGCTCCGCTATTCCTTCGATCTGGATAAGGAAGCAAAAGCCATCGAGGATGCCGTACAGCAGGTACTGACCGAGGGCTACCGTACCGTGGATATCATGGCGGATGGCTGCAAGCAGGTTGGAACCGTTGAGATGGGCAGGCTGATCTGTGAGAGAATTAAATAGAAAGATTGCAAAAATTTCATAAATGCGATAAAATCAAAGATAAACGTAAAAACCGCCCCTGTCACCAGGGGCGGAGGTCGTCGAAAGAGATAGAAGGAGACGAAAAGATGAAAAGTGATGCAGTAAGAAAAGGGATGCAGCAGGCACCTCACCGTTCTTTGTTTAATGCACTCGGTATGACGGAAGAGGAGATGAACAAACCTCTCGTCGGTATCGTAAGTTCTTATAATGAGATTGTTCCGGGACACATGAACCTGGATAAGATTGTAAATGCCGTGAAGCTGGGTGTAGCCATGGCTGGCGGCACACCGGTTGTATTTCCGGCGATCGCAGTCTGTGATGGTATCGCTATGGGACATGTCGGCATGAAATATTCTCTGGTTACCCGTGATCTGATCGCAGATTCCACCGAATGTATGGCGCTGGCACATCAGTTCGATGCGCTGGTTATGGTTCCAAACTGTGATAAAAACGTACCGGGACTTCTGATGGCAGCAGCCCGCGTCAATGTACCGACTGTATTTGTCAGCGGCGGTCCGATGTTAGCCGGTCATGTAAAGGGACAGAAGAGAAGTCTTTCCAGCATGTTCGAGGCAGTTGGTTCCTACGCAGCAGGCACCATGACGGAAGAAGATGTGAAAGAATTCGAATGTAAGGTCTGCCCGACCTGCGGTTCCTGTTCCGGTATGTACACCGCCAACAGCATGAACTGCTTAACAGAGGTACTCGGCATGGGCCTTCAGGGCAACGGTACGATCCCGGCAGTTTACTCCGAGCGAATCAAACTGGCAAAACACGCTGGTATGAAGGTTATGGAGATGTATGAGAAAAACATCCGTCCGAGAGATATTATGACAGAAAAGGCATTTTTAAATGCACTGACCGTGGATATGGCACTCGGATGTTCTACCAACAGTATGCTGCATCTTCCGGCGATTGCACATGAGGCAGGCGTAGACCTGAACATGGAGCTGGTCAATGAGATGAGCAAGCGCACCCCGAACCTGTGCCATCTGGCACCGGCAGGTCCGACCTATATGGAGGATCTGAACGAGGCAGGCGGCGTGTATGCGGTTATGAATGAGCTGTCCAAGAAGAACCTTCTGAATCTGGACTGCATGACCGTAACCGGCAAGACCGTTGGCGAGAATATCAAGGGCTGTGTCAACAAGAATCCGGAGGTTATCCGACCGATCGACAATCCGTACAGCCAGACTGGCGGTATTGCGATCTTGAAAGGAAACCTGGCACCGGATACAGGCGTTGTAAAACGTTCTGCCGTTGCACCGGAGATGCTGGTACATCAGGGACCAGCGCGTGTATTTGACTGTGAGGAAGACGCGATTGCAGCGATCAAGGGCGGCAAGATCGTGGCTGGCGATGTTGTTGTCATCCGTTACGAGGGACCGAAGGGCGGTCCGGGCATGCGTGAGATGCTGAACCCGACTTCTGCCATCGCAGGTATGGGACTTGGTTCCAGCGTAGCTCTGATCACAGACGGACGTTTCTCCGGCGCATCCAGAGGTGCATCCATCGGACACGTTTCTCCGGAGGCGGCAGTCGGCGGACCGATCGCGCTGGTTGAGGAAGGCGATATTATTTCCATCGATATCAACAATAACTCCCTGAACGTACTCGTATCCGACGAGGAGCTGGCAGAGAGAAGAAAGAAATGGCAGCCGAGAGAACCGAAGGTTACGACCGGATACCTGGCACGTTACGCAGCGCTTGTAACAAGCGGAAACCGGGGCGCAATCCTGGAGGTTCCGAAGACACAGAAGTAATCATTGCGGGCTTCAGACAGGTGCTTTTGAGACGAAAAGTACTGCTTGATATGCATTTAAAATGGTTTAAGGAAGGAAAGCAGGTTAGACAGATGAAGACATTGACAGGAGCAGAGATTGTCATTGAATGCTTGAAAGAGCAGGGGGTAGACACGGTGTTCGGTTATCCGGGCGGCGCGATCCTCAACATTTATGATGCACTTTATAAACACAAGGATGAAATCACCCATATTTTGACCTCTCATGAACAGGGAGCGTCCCACGCGGCAGACGGCTACGCGAGAGCAACCGGCAAGGTCGGTGTGTGTATGGCGACATCTGGTCCGGGAGCTACAAACCTGGTTACGGGTATTGCAACGGCTAACCTGGATTCCATTCCGATGGTAGCTATCACCTGTAATGTAACGACAGGGCTTCTTGGAAAAGACAGCTTCCAGGAGATCGACATTCTGGGTGTTACCATGCCGATCACGAAATATAATTTTATCGTAAAGGATGTCACGAAGCTGGCAGATGTGATCCGTCGTGCGTTCGTGATTGCTAAAAGTGGCCGTCCGGGTCCGGTTCTGGTGGATATCACCAAGGATGTGACGGCAGCGGCCTGCGAGTACGAGCCGAAGGAACCGCAGCCGATCGAGCGCGAGACAGAGCTGATCCGTGAGGAAGACATGGAAAAGGCGATCGAGATGATCAAGGCGGCGAGAAAACCGTTTATTTTTGTCGGCGGCGGTGCAGTGGCGTCAGATGCTGCCAATGAATTAAGTGCATTTGCACATAAAATTCAGGCACCGGTGGGTGACAGCCTGATGGGTAAAGGTGCATTTGACGGAACCGATGTCCTTTATACCGGTATGATCGGTATGCACGGAACCAAGACATCCAACCTCGGTGTGGCAGAGTGCGATCTGCTGATCGTTGTAGGCGCGCGTTTCAGTGACCGTGTTGTGGGCGATCCGAACCATTTTGCAACCAATGCAAAGATTTTACACATAGATATCGATCCGGCGGAGATCAACAAAAATATCCAGACCGATGCGAGCATTATTGGCGATGTCAAGATTATTCTGCGTAAGTTAAACGCGCGTCTGGATCCGATGAACCATGACGAGTGGCTGAGTCACATTGAGCGTCTGAAAGATATGTACCCGCTCCGCTACAATAAGGAAGTTCTGACCGGTCCGTATATCATGGAAGAGATCTACAAGGTAACCGGCGGCGATGCGATCATCTGTACCGATGTCGGACAGCATCAGATGTGGGCGGCACAGTATTATAAATACAAACGTCCGAGACAGCTTCTGACCTCCGGCGGTCTGGGCACCATGGGCTACGGTCTGGGTGCAGCGATTGGTGCGAAGATGGGCTGTAAGGATAAGACGGTTATCAATATTGCCGGAGACGGCTGTTTCCGTATGAACATGAACGAGATTGCGACGGCAACTCGCTACAATATTCCGGTTATCGAGGTTGTATTTAACAACCATGTTCTGGGTATGGTGCGCCAGTGGCAGACCCTGTTCTATGGAAAACGCTATTCCCAGACGGAGCTTTACGATCAGATGGATTTCGTCAAGGTGGCAGAGGGCATGGGCGCGAAAGCATACCGTATCACGAAGAAAGAGGATGTGGAGCCGGTGCTGCGCGAGGCGATCAGCTTAAATATCCCGGTTATGATCGAGTGCCAGATCGGCAGCGATGACAAGGTATTCCCGATGGTTCCGGCTGGAAAACCGATCGAGGAAGCGTTTGATGAGATTGACTTACGCATCGAATAGTTGTAAAATGGGGGCAATTATCACATTTTTGTGTAAGACAGGAGGAGATTTATTATGAGCAGAGTCTATAACTTTTCGGCAGGTCCGGCAGTACTTCCGGAGGAGGTACTGAGAGAGGCAGCGGCAGAGATGCTGGACTACCAGGCAGCGGCATGTCCGTCATGGAGATGAGCCACCGCTCCAAGGATTTCCAGGCCATCATTGATGATGCAGAGAAGGATCTGCGCGAATTGATGCAGATTCCGGACAATTACAAAGTATTATTCGTACAGGGCGGCGGCAATATGCAGTTCGCCATGGTTCCGATGAACCTGTTCAAAAATAAGGTGGGGGATTACATCATCACCGGACAGTGGGCAAAGAAAGCATATCAGGAGGCAAAGATGTTTGGTACCGCCAACGCGATTGCATCCAGCGCTGACAAGACCTTTTCCTACATCCCGGATTGTTCGGACCTTCCAGTGGATGAGGACGCAGATTACGTGTATATCTGCTTAAATAACACTATTTACGGAACCGTATACCACGAGCTTCCGAACACCAAGGGCAAGACACTGGTAGCAGACATCTCCTCCTGTTTCCTGTCAGAGCCGCTGGATGTGAGTAAGTTTGGTATTCTCTGGGGCGGTGTCCAGAAGAACGTAGGTCCGGCTGGTATGGCGATCGTCATCATCCGCGAGGATCTGATCACTGAGGATGTTCTTCCGGGAACACCAACCATGCTGCGCTACAAAACATACGCAGACAATGACTCTCTGTACAACACACCGCCTACATACACCATCTATATGTGCGGCAAGGTATTTAAATGGCTCAAGAAAATGGGTGGTTTAAGTGCCATGAAGGAGCGCAACGAGAAGAAGGCGAAGATCCTTTACGATTTCCTCGATGAGAGCAAGCTCTTCAAGGGTACCGTTGAGAAAAAGGACCGTTCCCTGATGAACGTACCGTTCGTCACCGGCGATGCAGATCTGGATGCCCTGTTTGTCAAGGAAGCCAAAGAGGCAGGCTTTGTGAACTTAAAAGGTCACCGTACCGTCGGCGGTATGCGTGCTAGCATCTATAATGCAATGCCGATCGAGGGCGTTGAGAAATTAGTTGCTTTCATGCGCGAATTTGAGAAAAAACATACAAATTAATCAATTTTAAAATTTATGCCATTGCTGCGGCGAAAGGGAGGGGGAATCCGTTCCTTTCTGCTGCAGCAGTGGACTTTTTAAAACAAAAACAGCCCGCGTATGGGAAGATTTGAAATTTTGAAAGAAAAGAGAGTTAAAAAATGAGAAAAATCCATTGCCTGAATCCGATTTCCAAGCTGGGAACCGGTTTACTGACCGAAAATTATGAGATGACTGACAACCTGGCGGAGGCAGAGGGCATTCTGGTCCGCAGCGCTGCCATGCATGATCTGGAACTTCCGAAGGGACTGCGTGCCGTTGCACGTGCCGGAGCGGGCGTCAACAACATTCCGCTTGACAAGTGTGCGGAGCTGGTGTTGTCGTATTCAATACACCGGGCGCCAATGCAAACGGTGTCAAAGAGCTGGTGCTGGCTGGCATGCTGCTGGGAGCCAGAGACGTAGTCGGCGGCATCGACTGGTGCAAGGAGCAGAAGGACAATGAAAATATCTCCAAAGATATGGAGAAGGCGAAAAAGAAATTTGCCGGTCATGAGATCCGCGGCAAAAAGCTTGGTGTTATCGGACTGGGCGCCATCGGCGCAGAGGTTGCAAACGCAGCTGCAGCGCTCGGCATGGAAGTATACGGCTATGATCCGTTTATTTCTGTCAAGGCAGCGTGGATGCTTTCCAGAGACGTAAAGCACATCACATCGGTTGATACGATCTATCAGGAATGCGATTACATCACCGTTCATGTACCGCTGCTTGACAGCACCCGCCAGATGATCAACAAAGACAGCCTGGGACAGATGAAGGACGGCGTGGTTATCTTAAACTTTGCGCGTGACCTTCTGGTAAATGACGACGATATGGCAGAGGCGCTGGCTTCCGGTCGTGTAAAACGCTATATCACCGATTTCCCGAATGCAAAAGTAATGCAGATGCTGAACGTCATCGCAACCCCACATCTGGGCGCATCCACAGAAGAATCCGAGGATAATTGTGCCGTGATGGCAGTCAAAGAGCTGATGGATTACCTGGACAATGGTAATATCAAGAATTCCGTCAACTTCCCGAATTGCGATATGGGCGTGTGCACAACCGTAGGTCGTCTTGCACTTCTTCATAAGAATGTGCCGAACATGATCGGACAGATTTCCTCGATCCTGGCATCGACTGACATGAACATCGCAAACATGACGAACAAGAGCCGTGATAAATACGCTTATACGCTGGTTGATCTGGAGACCAAGGCAGACGCGGCGACGATTGAGAAGCTGAAAGCTATTCAGGGTATGATGCGCGTGCGCGTGATCAAATAATAAGTTTTATTGAAAACAGCCGGAGAAAGTGCGGTTTTGGGTGCACCTTTTCCGGCTGTATTTTTATGGATTGCAGAATGTTTTTATTGAAGAATCTCTGCATGGCTTTTTAACGTGATAATTATATGTATATATTGGTGAGAAACTGTCAGTGGCGGGTTATATTAAGCGACAGGATTGACTTGGTAAGAAAACTTTGTCATGGGGTGAAAAATTGATCGATACTAGGATCTTTCATTTCATAAACACGCGTCCACTCCTTAGTGCCATCTTTTTTGACAGTTTCGGAGCGGTTTATCGCCAGAAAACGGATCAGTTCATAGCAGTCAATCCAGATTTCGTTGTTTCCTTCTTTCTGGGATTCGTCAAAAATGAGCTGCAATCCGAAATGCAGGTGCGGTTCAGCGATGTTGTTGGTGTTTTCAGTGCTGCTGTAGCCGGTGTGCCCGAGATAACCGATCACGTCCCCGGCGGTGACGAGACTGCCCTCTTTCAGGTTTGACTGGTAGGGGTAGTCTTTGCGTAAATGTGCATAATAGTAGTATCGTTTCCCGTCAAAGCTGCGGATGCCGATGCGCCAGCCGCCGTACTGGTTCCAGCCGAGCGCCTCGACGCGCCCGGATTCCACAGCAATCACAGGCGTTCCCGTCTGCCCCATCATATCATGCCCGAGATGCCGTCTCCGGTAACCGTAGCTGCGGGAGACACCGAAATCGTCATAGTGGCTGTAGGGAAAGTTTTTCGCCAGTGGGAGAAACGCTTTCAGACCATATTTGGTAACCCAGACTTTTTCCTCACCGGAGGGAGTCAGGGGGACAGCGTCGGGATCGGAGAGAGTGGGGGCTGGGGTTTCGAGAGAAGTTTGTGTGTTGGATGAGGCTGAAGTTTCTGGTGAAGCTTGACTGGCTGAGTCGATTGTGTCTGTACCAGTTGTGGTTGCTGTTGTGGTTGCTGTTGTGGTTGCTGTTGTTGTTGTTGTTGTTGTTGGTGTCGTTGCGTAGGAAGTATTGGCAGCCGGATCCCCTTCCTGTATCTGCGCGTCCGCCAGTGCAAAAGCCGGTGCTTCCGATTTCGGAATCTCAATTTCATACAGTCCGACCATTCCATCCAGAACCGCGCCGTAAGCCTCACGATAATAGGCAAAAGAGGTCATATTTTTCGTCAATTCTTCCACTGTAACGCCATTTTGGAGCTGTTCGGCAGCTTCCGTCATATCGGACGCCTGATAATGTGAAAAATCGCCCCCGTAGCGCGCCCCCAGGTAGGCGAGCAGATCGACCCAGTTCAGGTGGAGATCCTGCTGGCAGGTATCAACATCATAGCGGAACGCCTGTGTCATGGCGTCGGCGGTTACATCGAAATCCACCCAGCGGATAAAATGTTCCGACGCATTCCCGACCGTGACCTGACGGCTGTTCGGACGCTGGAAGGACCAGCTGACAAAGAGCGCCGCAATGGCGCAGATTTCCAGTGCAATGATAACAGAACTTCGTTTCAAGACAGATCCCTCCTGTGCGATAGTATTTAAATGCGAAGCCACGGCAAATTCCGTTACTGGGCACGTATGCGTGAACAATAACATTTTTGCAATCTGATAAGATTGTATGAGAGGATGGGAGAAAGTATGAGTCCATCTTTGGAAAAATATGAGAAAAAGCGTTTGAGGCGAGGAAAAAGGATGGGCTGATTCAGGCAAACAGATTATACAAACAGATTATATCAGAGAGAAAAGTGATAGAAAAAATAGAAGAAAATAATAGATGACCTGCAGAGAAATAAAAAAGAGAGTAAATCATATATACAAGGAGGTACATGAAATGGAAAAGAAGGAAGAAAAGAAAAAGCCGTCCGGCTCATTCTCAGAAGTCTGGGACAAGCGCGGACAGGAGACGGATGCAGCCAATGATTTCCGGAAGAAAATCGAGATGGAGATCACCGAGGCACGCCCGGGCTATGCAGTTGGAGAGATTGTATTGAAACCGTGGCATATGAATATCTTAGGTATCGTGCACGGCGGCGTCCTGTATTCACTGGCGGATACCGTGGGCGGCACCGCAGCGATGACCGGGCGCGACTACGCAGTCCCGACCGTGGATGGCACGATCCATTATCTGAAAGCTGGAAAAAACACATCCAAAATCATCGCCCGGGCGCAGGAAATACAGAATGGTTATGCATTTTCGGTGTGCGAATGCAAGATTTATGATGATAAGGAGACGCTGCTGGCATCGGCGACGATGACGTATTATCATTTGAGGAGGAGGTAGAGCTGCAAGATACAATCACAGCTCTATCACACTCCCATCCTCCGGTACCAGCAAATCCCCGTGATAATAGGCTTCCCCTTCAGCGCGGTACAAAGCAGCGCGTTCCGGATAAGTCTTATCTTCAGTGTGCCACAGAATCAAATGCCGCGCATCGAGGCGTTCGGCGAGTTCGCAGGCATCTTTGACGGTGCTGTGGTGTTTTTCATAAGGGGAGAAGATTTCCCGGTCACGGTAGAGGCAGAAGGCTTCGTGGAAGAGCCAGTCGGCGCCTTTGGCAAATTCTTCGCAGAGCGGGTTCAGCGGTTCGTCGCCCGGGCAGCAGACGATCTTGCCGTCCGGCAGCACAGCGCGGAAGCCGAACTGGCGCGCCTTGGTCGAATGAATGTCAAAGAAGGTGACCTCCATATCGAGAATCTGCCGAGTTTCGCGGTCAGAAACCGGGATGAGCTGGATCGGATCGCCGATCAGGTCGCAGAATTTCTTCTGGAGTGTCAGGCGGCAGAAGGTCTGAATCGTGTCGATCAGCCCGTCGTGGCAGTAAATATGAAAAATTCCCTCATAATTTCCCTTTTTGATGGCAGTGCCAATCATCCGGATCATCCAGATTACGCCGAGAATGTGGTCGGTGTGTTCGTGTGTCACGAAGAGATGATGGATGCGGTTTAATGGAACCTGCATTTCTTCCAGAATCCGCAGGATGCCATTGCCGCCGCCGGCGTCTGTCATGAAATATTCTTCGCCGGATCGGATGGCGAAGCAGGTATTATAATAACGTGTCATCGTGGCGTTGCCGGTGCCAAACACGTAGAGAGTGTGTGGTTGCGTCATGAATGTCCCTCCTGTATTTATGTATGGAAAAGTATGTTTCTGTTCACGAGTAGGCACTTTTGGAACCGAAAGTGCCGAAAATATATTTTGACCCTGATCTGAATCTATGCTACTATAAATCTATCAAAAAGGCAAATGCAATGTAGATAATGTGCTGTTTACCCAAAGCGAGCGCGACGATAACGAGTCACGACAATATCCGGGCAGACAGCGCAGTTTGGGAGCTGATAACATGAGGGATTTAGCATATTTGAAGCTGCTTTCGCGGGAGTATCCGAATATCCGGGCGGCGGCGAGTGATATTATTAATTTACAGGCAATCTGTGGACTTCCGAAGGGCACGGAATATTTTTTCAGTGACCTGCACGGTGAGCATGAGGCGTTTATTTATCTGCTCCGCAGTTCGTCGGGTATCATCCGGGAGAAGATCCGCGAGACATTTGGACATATTATTTCGGAGGAGGACGAGGTACGGCTGGCGAACCTTATCTATTATCCGGAAAAAATGATCAATCAGATCAAACAGGCGAACGAATACACGGAGGACTGGCAGAAGACGGCGGTGTACCGTCTGGTGCAGATCTGCCGGGAGGTTTCGTCGAAATACACCCGTTCCAAGGTGAGAAAAAAGATGCCGAAGGAATTTTCGGGTGTGATCGATGAGCTTTTATATGTCGATAATACCGATGACAATAAGACGGAGTATTACAGCGAACTCATCAATACCCTGATTGACGTCCGGGTGGCGGACAGCTTTATTGTCGTGATCTGCAGCCTGATCCGGAGTCTGACGATCGATAATCTTCATATCCTGGGCGATATATTTGACCGTGGTCCGAGACCAGATATCATTCTGGAGGAACTGATGCATTTCCATGATGTGGATATCCAGTGGGGTAATCATGATGTTTCGTGGATGGGCGCGGCGACGGGCAACCGGGCGTGTATCTGCAATGTTTTGCGTATGGCGCTCGGTTACAATGGATTTGATGTATTGGAGGACGGCTACGGAATTAACCTGCGCCCGCTGTCGATGTTTGCGGAGCGCGTGTACCGGGACGATCCGTGTACCTGTTTTCTGCCGCAGATTCTTGACAAAAATATTTACGACGCAGTGGATCCGAAGCTGGCGGCGAAGATGCACAAGCGATCGCGGTGTTACAGTATAAGGAAGAGGGGCAGATCATCAAGCGCCATCCGGAGTACGGGATGGAAGAGCGGATACTTCTGTCAGCGATTCGTTATGACCGCGGCACGGTCACGATCGATGGAAAAGAGTATCCGATGCGCGACATGAATTTCCCGACGGTGGATCCGGCGGATCCGCTGCGGCTGACGGACGAAGAGGAAGAGCTGCTTCACACTCTGGAGCTGTCGTTCCGCCACAATGCGCGGCTGCATGAGCATGTCCGTTTCCTATATTCCAACGGAAGCATGTATAAATGCTGCAATTCCAACCTGCTCTATCATGGCTGTATCCCGATGACGGAGAATCGGGAATTTGACGGTCTGATGGTGGGCGGCAAGATGTACCGCGGTAAGGAATTGATGGATTTTATTGACACACAGGTTAAAAATGCCTATTTTCTTCCAGAGGACGCGCCGGAGAAGGAGGCGTGCCGCGATTTTATGTGGTATCTGTGGAATGGTGCGAAATCGCCGGTATTTGGAAAGGACAAAAACCGCAGCTTTGAGCATTATTTCATCGAGGATCCGGAAGTGATGAGAGAGACGATGAACCCGTATTACCAGCTCAGTGAGGAAGAAGAGACCTGCGATATGATTTTGAAGGAATTTGGGCTTCCGACGAAGGGATCGCATATCATCAACGGGCATATGCCGGTGAAGATTAAGAGTGGAGAGACACCGATCCGGGCTGGTGGCAAGCTCTTCATCATTGACGGCGGGCTGTCGAAAGCCTACCAGGAGCGGACGGGAATCGCCGGATATACGTTGATTTTCAATTCGCACCATCTCGCGCTTGCGGAACACAAGCCATTTGACCCGGAGCGCGAGCGGACGCCGAAGGTATATATTGTGGAGAAAATGCAGAAGCGCATCACAGTGGCGGATACCGACGAGGGCAAGGAGCTGGCGGGCCGCATCGAGGATCTGAAAGAGCTCTTGAAAGCGTACCGGAGCGGACTTTTGAAAGAGCGCGTGCGCTGAGGCAGTTGAAAGGGACGGGAACTGGAAGCTTGTTTCTTTCGGCTAGGTGAAACGGGAGAAACGGGACGGTTTGAGGAATAAGGAGACAAGATGAGAAAGACAGAGTTTTTACAGGAGCTTCGGGAGGCGCTGGACGGCGAGGTTTCGGCTTCAGTCATCCAGAGCAACATAAGCTATTACGATCAGTATATCAGCCAGGAGGCGGCGAAAGGGCGCAGGGAGGAAGAAGTGATCGAGGAGATCGGCAGCCCACGCTTGATTGCGAAAACCATTATCGACAGCAGCGAGGGCGCCGGGGAGACCGGCCAGGGCGGTTCGTACACTTCGGGAGACGCTGCCGGGAGCGGGCGCACAGCGTCCTCTTACAACGGCGGTTTTTCGGAGCGGGACGACAGCGGTCTGCCGCCGAACTTCCATTACATTGATTTGAACAAATGGTACTGGAAGGTAATTCTCAGCGTGGTGGTTATCGCGATCTTATTTGTGCTGTTTGCACTGGTCGGAGGTATTTTCACCATCCTGATTCATCTGGCGGGACCGATTCTTCTGATTTGGCTGATCTATACATTTATTAAGAATATTTGGAAATAGAAAAGAACCCCTGCCGCCGGCTGTGAGGGATGACCGGAGCGGGGGTTCTTTTCTTGTTTTCTCGCAAACATATGGAGGTTTATTGAGTTGAAAAATGTTGTATTATGGAACATTTCAGAGGGAGTTTCCATAATACAAAAAAAGCACTTGTCATGCCGTCTTTGGCAAACAAATGCTTTTTAGCTGGGCTACAAGGATTCGAACCTTGAAAATGACGGAGTCAGAGTCCGTTGCCTTACCATTTGGCGATAGCCCAATGAATTGAACGATTTGTATTATACTGTAAGGAAACAGATTCGTCAACTACTTTTTTCGCTTTTTTGATATTTTTTTTTGTTTGGGCGGCTGCTGTGGCAGAAACCGCGCCATGCGTCCGGCAAATTCTGCAATATTCTGGGTCTGTAAGTAGACAACGTGGTTCGAATCGGATATAATGAGTTTCATGACAGAATGTTAAGGCAGTATAGGACGAAACGGCAGATGGAGGATGCGCGGAGATGGTGCGGGGAGCCGGAAGCCGGAAAGGAAAAGAGAGCGATATGTATACATTTGACAGCCGGGTCCGGTACAGTGAGACGGATGAAGAGGGAAATCTTTCTGTAGTGGGAATCATGAATTATCTTCAGGATTGTTCGACGTTCCAGTCGGAGGATCTGAAACTTGGGATTTCCTATCTGAATGAGGAAAAACGGGCGTGGTGGCTGAGCGGATGGCAGATAGAGATTCTCAGACAGCCGCATTTTGGCGAGCGGATCCGTATTTCGACCTGGCCGTATGGGTTTAAGGGAATCTATGGCTACCGGAATTTCACGATCGAGGATGAGATGGGAAACCCGCTGGTGCGGGCGGATTCGACCTGGTTTTACTACGATCTGGAAAAAGGATGCCCGGTGCGGGTGCCGGAAAGCCAGTTGGAGGGCTACCAGATTGAAGATAAACCGCTTGCAATGCCGCCAGCGCCGAAGAAAATCCGCCTGCCTGAGACGTATGAGACGGCGGCGCCGGTCACGGTGGAACGCCATCATCTCGATACGAACCGGCACGTGAACAATGCACAGTATGTGGCGATTGCGCGTGAATTGCTGCCTGTGGACTTTGCACTCGGAGAACTGCGGGTGGAGTACCGGAAGGCGGCAGTGCTTGGGGATGTGATGTATCCGAAGCTGGCGCAGGTGCCGGAAGGATACGTGGTATCACTGCAGGATGCGGAAGGTCAGGTGTATGCGAATTTGTGGCTGGCAAAGACTGGTTTGTAAAGAGTTTGTATGTAGCAGTGAAGAAACTGAATCATTGCAGCCGAAGAAAGATTCGGCGTGGATTGTCTGCCAGTGAATGAAAAATGCAACCGTTAAATAAAAAAAGAGATCGGCAGAAAAGAGAGGACGAATGACATGATTGAACTGGGAAGAGTACAGGAACTGATGGTAGTGCGGGAGAAAAACTTCGGCGTGTATCTGGGACAGAAGAAAGATGACGCGGCGGCGGTCCTGCTTCCGAAGAAACAGGTGCCGGAGGGCACAAAAGTGGGCGATAAGCTCAAGGTATTTATTTATAAAGATTCCGAGGACCGCCTGATTGCGACGACCTCGATGCCGAAGCTGGAACTGGGCGGGACAGCGGTTTTGAAGGTCAAGGATGTATCGAAGATCGGCGCCTTTCTCGATATGGGGCTGGAAAAAGATCTGCTGCTCCCGTTTAAAGAGCAGGTATATCCGGTTCGCGCCGGGGAAGAGTGCCTGGTAGCGCTGTATATCGATAAGAGCGGTCGTCTGGCGGCGACGATGAAGGTATATTCGTATCTTTGCAGCGATGCGCCGTACAAGAAGGACGAGTGGACAGAGGGACGCGTCTATGAGATTAATGAAAATCTGGGCGTGTTCGTGGCAGTGGCAGACCGCTATTTCGGTCTGATTCCGAACCGTGAGTTATATGGAAAATGCCGTCTGGGCGAGGTTTTAAAGGTACGTGTGACGAAGGTGCGCGAGGATGGAAAAATGGATTTGAGCCTGCGCGAGGTGGCGTACCGTCAGATGAATGCGGATGCAGAGGCGGTGCTGGCACGTCTGAAAGAAAAAAACGGCGTTCTGCCGTTCAATGACCGCGTGGAGCCGGAGATTATCCGCCGCGAATTTAATCTAAGCAAAAACGCGTTCAAGCGTGCGGTTGGACACCTTTTAAAAGAAGGAAAAGTAGAAGTAAACGAAGATTCTATCCGTTTAAAATAAAAGACAAAGGAGAGATTTGACATGAAGAAAGTAATCAGCACAACCAATGCACCGGCAGCGATCGGCCCGTATTCCCAGGCAATCGAGGTAAATGGAATGGTATTTGCATCCGGTCAGATTCCGGTCAATCCGGCAACCGGCGAGATCCCGGAGGGAATCGAGGCTCAGGCAGAGCAGGTTTTAAACAATGTAAAGAATCTTCTGGCGGCAGCAGGTGCTTCCATGGAGCAGGTTGTAAAGACCACCGTATTTATCCAGAACATGGATGATTTTGGAAAAGTAAATGAAATCTATGCGAAATATTTCGAGGGCGCATGCCCGGCACGTTCCTGCGTCGAGGTATCTAAACTTCCGAAGGGCGTCCTGATGGAGATGGAAGCGATCGCAGCAAAATAAGAATGAATCGCAAATTTGGAAAATTTCGCCGGAAAAACAAGTTCCAGTCTGTGAAAATCCCGGCGTGTGAGGGCAAAATGACGAAAAAATTCACTTTTTTTCGTCCGCCCTCTTTTTTTTTTCGTCACTTTGCTTTAAAATAAAGGGAAAGATCCGTCCAAGATTCAGATAGGGAACGGTTATGGTCCACAGGCACAGATTGCCGGAGGGGTAACAAACGGGTTTGGGGAATGACAGGTTGAAAGACCCGGAAACACAGCTGGACGGAGGATAAAAGAAAAGGAGAGAGGAATATGATTTCGAACCAGATACTCCAGACAAACATTGAGGGGTTAAAAGGAATTACGCGTGTCGATCTCTGTATCTGTGATACGGAAGGCAAGGTGCTGGCATCCACATTTACTGGCGCTGAGGAATATGAGAGTGCAATTCTGGCTTTCGTAGACTCTCCGGCGGACAGCCAGGTGATACAGGGATATCAGTTTTTCAAGGTGTTTGACGATCACCAGTTAGAATATATACTTCTTGCCAAGGGCGGAAGCGACGACGTATACATGGTCGGCAAGATGGCGGCATTTCAGGTTCAAAACCTCCTGGTAGCTTACAAGGAGCGCTTTGACAAGGACAATTTTATCAAGAACCTGCTGCTTGACAACCTGCTTCTGGTTGACATTTATAACCGTGCGAAGAAGCTGCACATCGAGACGAACGTCAAGCGGATCGTATTTATCATTGAGACGCAGCATGAGAAGGACGTGAATGCGCTTGAGACCGTCCGCAGCCTGTTCTCGACCAAGACGAAGGATTTCATCACGGCAGTGGATGAGAAGAACATTATTCTAGTCAAGGAAGTGAAGCCGGGCGAGACTTACGACGATCTGGAAAAGACAGCCACATCGATCGTAGATATGCTCAATACCGAGTCCCTGACACGTGTCAGCGTGGCATTCGGTACGATCGTCAACGAGATCAAGGACGTATCGCGTTCTTATAAAGAGGCGAAGATGGCGCTGGATGTAGGAAAGATTTTCTACAGCAGCAAAAATGTGGTCGCATACAGCAAGCTGGGAATCGGACGTCTGATCTATCAGCTGCCGCTGCCGCTGTGCCGGATGTTTATCAAGGAAATTTTTGATGGCAAATCGCCGGATGAGTTTGATGAGGAGACTCTTACGACAATCAACAAGTTCTTCGAGAACAGCCTGAACGTATCAGAGACTTCCCGACAGCTTTACATCCACCGCAACACACTGGTATACCGTCTGGATAAGCTCCAGAAGAGCACGGGATTGGATCTGCGGGTGTTTGAGGATGCGATCACATTTAAGATTGCCCTAATGGTTGTAAAATATATGAAATACATGGAAAACCTGGATTATTAATCCAAATTGCTGTGGCGGGGAGGAAGATTGCCTTTGCCGCAGCAATTTCATTTGGAGAATTGAAAAAGAGGATTTACGCATGATAGAGGTTAAAAATCTCACCAAGACGTACAAGACGGGGAATAAAGCCTTAAAGGGAATCAATATTCAGATTCAGGACGGCGAGTTTGTTTTCATCATGGGACGAAGCGGTTCCGGCAAATCGACGCTTTTAAAGCTTCTTTTGAAGGAGCTGGAGCCGACTTCCGGCCAGATTATCGTCAACGATATGGATCTGGAAAAGATGCCGAGGCGCTACATCCCGAAGTACCGCAGACGGCTGGGAATGGTGTTTCAGGATTTCCGTCTGTTGAAGGATAAAACAGTATATGAAAATGTCGCGTTTGCACAGCGGGTCATTGGCGTATCGCCCCGTGAGATTAAGAAAAATGTGCCGGAAATGCTCCGACTGGTAGGGCTTTCTTCAAAATATAAAGCATACCCGAACCAGCTCTCGGGCGGCGAGCAGCAGCGTGTTGCGATTGCCCGTGCGCTGATCAACTCGCCGGAGATACTTCTGGCGGACGAGCCGACGGGAAACCTGGATGTACATAATTCTATGGAGATCATGGAGCTTCTGGAGGAGATAAACCGGCGCGGGACGACGGTGCTTGTGGTAACGCACAGCCGGGAGATCGTAGCAGAGATGGGAAAACGTGTGATCACGCTGACGCGCGGCGTGCTGACGGGAGATCAAAAAGGCGGTATCTGGCATGAAAATTAGTACATTGATTTACTGCACCAAGGAGGGCATGCGCAATATCATCCGGAATATCTGGTTTTCACTGGCGTCGGTGGCGATTATTTCGGCATGTATTTTCCTGTTCTGTATGTTTTTTGGCTTGATTGCCAACGTACAGTATATGGTGCGGAATGCAGAATCTACAGTAGGAATCACGGTTTTCTTCAATGAAGATATGAGTGAGGACGATATACAGAAAATCGGGGATGAGATACGCGCCCGCGATGAGGTCAAGGAAGTAAAGTATGTTTCTGCCGAGGAGGCATGGGAGAATTTTAAGAAAGAATATTTTAAGGGAGTCGAGGATCTGGCAGAAGGATTTGCGGATGACAACCCGTTAGCCGGTTCGGCGTCCTACGAGATCTATCTGAAAGACATTGACATGCAGGATGACATGGTTGCATGGCTTGGCACGGTGCAGGGAATCCGGAAGATCAATTATTCGAGCGATACGGCGTCCGGGCTTTCGAGCTTCAACAAGATGCTGGGACTTTTGTCGGCGGTGATCATCGCTATTCTGCTGGCAGTTGCTATCTTCCTTATCAGCAATACGATCACGACGGCAGCTGCATTTAGACGGGAGGAAAACCGGATCATGCGCCTGATCGGTGCGACGAATTTCATGATCCGTGCGCCGTTCGTTGTACAGGGTGTGATGATCGGTCTGGTTGGCGCGCTGATTCCGCTGGCGATCACGTATTTTCTGTATCGCCAGGCGGTTGTATATATGATGGAACGGTTTGATATCTTGTCGAATCTGATTGAATTTATCCCGATTCAGACCATTTTCCCGAGCATGGTAGCCGTGGCGATGGCGCTGGGCGTGGGAATCGGTTTTGTCGGAAGTTTCTTTACGATCCGCAGACATTTAAAGGTGTAAGAAACATTGGCGGCTGCTGTAGGAGAATGCGGCGGCAGCGGAAATTTGCGGTAAAAAGGATGAGAACATGAAAAAACAGGGATTAAAAATACGTGCGGCTCTGTTCCTTGTGACGGCGGCGCTGGCGTCTTCTACCGTGCTGACTCCGGTGGCGGCAGCGACGAAAAAGGATGTAAGCAGTGCCAAGGATAAGAAAAGCACCCTGGAACAGGAGAAAAAGAAGACCGAGGAGGCGATCAAAAGCCTTCAGGGTCTGAAAAGTAACACCGAGAGCTATGTCAAGGAGCTGGACACGAAGATGAATGATCTGCAGTCGCAGGTCACGAAGCTGGAAAATAATATTTCCAGCAAGCAGAAAAGCATCGATGAGACGGCGGTAAAGCTGGAAGAAGCGCAGAAAACCGAAAAAAAGCAGTATGCTTCGATGAAAATGCGTATCAAATATATGTATGAGAAGGGCGACAGCAGCTACTTAAATCTGCTTCTGGAAGCCCGTTCGCTCTCAGAGCTTTTAAACCGGGCAGAGTATGTTTCAAAGATTTCGGAGTATGACCGGAAGATGCTCGACCAGTATGTGGCGACGAAAGAGTCCATCGCGGACAGCAAGAAAAAGCTGGAGACGGAGAAGACGGAGCTGCAGGAGATGAAGACGCAGACGGAGGCAAAGCAGGATTCAGTTCAGCTTCTCCTGAATGAGAAAAATAAAGAACTCCAGAACGTCAACGCGCAGATCGGCGAGAAATCAGCGCAGGCGAAAGCGTATGAGGACGATATCAAGGCGCAGGAAGCCAAGATCGTGCAGATGGAGGCGGAGATTAAGAAGAAGGAAGCGGAAGAGGCGGCGAAAAAAGCGGCAGAGGAAGCTGCCAGAAAAGCCGCCGCAGCGGGAAAGACGAATAATTCGACCGCGAAAGGGAATACTGGCAGTACGACTACCACTTCGACGGGAAGTTCTTCGCTGCGCTGGCCGTGCCCTGCAAGCGGACGCATTACATCTGGATACGGAAAACGTAAATCACCGACGGCGGGCGCGTCCTCGAACCATAAGGGCATTGATATCAGCGCTTCGACCGGCAGCAGCATCGTGGCAGCCGCCGGAGGAACGGTTTCGATTGCAACCTACAGTTATTCGGCTGGAAATTATGTTGTGGTCAACCATGGAAATGGACTTTCAACCGTGTATATGCACTGTTCCCAGCTTCTGGTATCGGCAGGGGATACGGTAAAAGCCGGACAGACGATCGCGAAGGTAGGTTCGACCGGATATTCGACAGGTTCTCATCTGCATTTTGCAGTCCGCAAGAACGGAAGTTATGTAAACCCTTCGAGCTATGTAAGTCCGTAGTGCGGAAAGTATCAGGTGGCTGCAAAAGATGAAATCCGGGTAACTGTTCAGTAGGTCTGCGCATTTACTGCGCTGACCGTACGAAAACATGGACCAGCAGGCAAAAATCCCATTGCCGTAGGCAATTTTTGATGGATTTTTGCGCGTGACTGTGAAGGTACTGAACAGTTACAAATCCGGAAGGAATAGACAGGAATCAGGAGGCATAAGAGATGGACAGTAAAAATAAATTCTGGCGCGGTGTGATGGTCGGTGTGCTGGTGACAGCACTGGTGTGTCTGATCACGGTCGGTGCTTCGGCGGGTATTTACATGTTTGGACGCCGTGTGATCGATAACCAGACACAGGTACAGGTACAGACCGAGGGAACACCGTCGCAGGCACAGGAGCCGGTCAATTTTGAGAATGTCACGAAAAAGCTGGAGCAGATACAGGATATTATCGATAAAAAGTACCTGTTTGAGGAAAAAATTGATACATCCGAGGAGGAAGCCGGCATTTATCAGGGCTTTTTGAGTGGTTTAAATGATCCGTATGCGGTTTACTATACGCCGGACGAGCTGACAAGCTTCCTGGATGAGACAAATGGTTCTTACTGCGGCATCGGCGCTCTGGTATCCCAGAATGTCCAGACCGGCGTCAGCACGATCGTGCGCGTCTTTGAGGGCAGCCCGGCCGAGGAGGCAGGCATCCTTCCGGGTGATGCGCTTTATAAGGTAGACGGCACCGAGGTGATTGGCATGGATCTGTCGCTTCTGGTCAATAATTACGTCAAGGGCGAGGAAGGCAGCCAGCTGACGATCACGGTTTATCGTGAAAATAGCGGCGAGTACAAGGATATCACCCTGACCCGCCGACCGATCGATGTGCAGACGGTGTCAGGCAAGATGCTGGATGAAGAGATCGGATATATTTCCGTTGCGGAGTTTGACCGTGTGACTGCTGATCAGTTTAAATCCAAGATCGAGGAACTGCAGGGCGAGGGCATGAAGCGCCTGATCATCGATCTGCGGAACAACCCGGGCGGCGAGGTGACGACGGTTGTCTCGATGGCGGATTATATCCTGAAAGATGGCGGACGGATCCTGACCGTGGCAAATAAGAAGGGCACGGAGGAGACATACGACGCTGAGGATGGACACAGCCTGGAGATCCCGATGGTTGTGCTGGTAAATGGCAATTCCGCCAGCGCGTCGGAGGTATTTACCGGTGCGATGAAGGATTACGGCGTGGCGACGATCGTCGGAACGAAGACTTTCGGTAAAGGTATCGTGCAGACGCTGATGCCGCTTTCGGATGGAAGCGCGATTAAGCTGACGACCGACCATTATTATACGCCGAATGGAAATGATATCCATGGAAAAGGCATCGAGCCGGATCTCGAGGTGGAGCTGGATGAAGAGGCGGCGCAGGAAGTCGTGATTCCAGAGGAGAAGGATAATCAGCTGCAGAAGGCGGTTGAGGTTGTGAAGGAAAAGTAACTTCTTATTTACACGACCCCAAAACTTACGGCACTTTCGATTCCAAAAGTGCTTACCCGTGAACAGTAACTTTAAAAGTATCCAGAAAAATAAGTGCGTTAGATCCTGAAACAGCTTGAAAAGTGGCAGTTTCAGGATTTAACGCTTAAAGTCGTGTCTGTTTTGGCTTTTTGAGAAAGACGATGAGTGAAGAATCTGGTATTTTTGATACTATAGAAAAAGAGGGAGAAATAGAATTATGTATGTAATTGCAGGACTTGGAAATCCGGGAAGAGAATATGAAGGAACCCGCCACAATGTGGGATTTATGACGCTGGATGCGCTGGCGGACAAGTATAACATTGATGTCCGGGAGAAAGCATTTAAGGGACTGATCGGAAAAGGCGTGATCGAGGGAAATAAGGTCATTCTGGTAAAGCCGCAGACGTATATGAACCTGAGCGGCGAGTGCATCCGTCAGGTGATGGATTATTATAAGGTAGATCCATCGGAGTTTATCGTGATTTATGACGATATCAGCTTGGTTCCGGGCGGCATCCGGATCCGCAAAAAAGGCAGCGCGGGCGGCCACAATGGAATCAAAAATATCATCGCCCATCTGGGAACGCAGGAATTTCCACGCGTGCGGATTGGTGTGGGCGAGAAGCCGGCGCGCATGGATCTGGCAGACTATGTGCTGGGACATTTTCCGAAAGAGGAAACCGAAACGATGACGACGGCGTTTAAGGACGGTGCGGCGGCAGTCGTGGATATGATGACAGAGGGCGTTGAGGCGGCGATGAACCATTTTAACGGCGCGGCGCGCGGGGAGAAGGAGAAGCTAGAGAAGCAGAAGGCGGAGAGGAAGGAGGAAGTCAAGACACAATGAGCGATTTATTTGCAAATCCGTTAGAGGAGATGATCGAGTTTCAGGATCTCAAGACGGATTTACAGCGCGGACAGGGACCGCTTCTTGTCACGGGATGCCTGGATTCGCAGAAGGTGCATCTGCTGTCCGAGCTTTCGGATCTGACGCCCTGGAAGCTGATTGTCACCTACGATGATTCGAGGGCGCGGGAGATCTGTGAGGATTACCGGTGCTTTGATACGGATATTTCGCTGTACCCGGCGAGGGATCTGCTGTTTTATACGTCGGATATCCACGGAAACCTGCTGACGAAACAGCGGATTCAGGTCATGCGGCGGGTCCTGGAGAGTTCCGGCGGCGTGGTGGTCACGACGATCGACGGGCTGATGGAACATCTGCTGCCGCTTGCGTGGATGAAAGAGCGGAGTCTCACGATCGGGGCAGAAGATGTGGTCGAGGTCGGGAGCTGACGCACGCCCTGGCAGAAATGGGATATGAGAAGGTCGCGCAGGTTGAGGGATCAGGGCAGTTTTCGGTGCGCGGCGGTATCATTGACATTTTCCCGCTGACGGAGGAGGTGCCGTACCGGATCGAGCTGTGGGGCGACGAGGTCGATTCGATCCGTACCTCGACCCAGAGAGCCAGCGATCGATCGAGCAGGTGGATGAGGCAGTGATCTATCCGGCGACGGAGATGGCGCTGACGCCGGAGCAGATTCAGGATGGAACCGAGGCGATCGAGAAAGACCGCAGGAAATACGTGAAAAAGCTCCGGGATGCCATGAAGACGGAAGAGGCGTACCGGATGGATTCGGCTGTCTCGGAGGTCTTAGAGGGGCTTCGCGAGGGCTTCCGGGTGCATGGGCTGGGAAGCTATATCCGGTATTTCTGCAAGGAAACGGTATCATTTTTAAACTATTTTCCAGTCGATGAGCTGACGATTTTCCTGGATGAGCCGCTGCGCTTGAAGGAAAAAGCAGAGACGACCGAGACGGAGTTCCGAGAGAGCATGTCGCACCGTCTCGAGGGCGGCTATCTGCTTCCGGGGCAGACTTCCTTCCTCTATTCGGCGAAGGAGACGCTGGCGATGGCAATGCGTCCGCGCACTCTTTTACTGCTGGGGCTGGATCAGAAGCTCTCCGGCATGACGGTTAAGAAAAAATACAGTCTGAGCGTTAAAAATGTCAATTCCTACCAGAATGGATTTGAGCTTTTAATCAGCGATCTGGCGCGCTGGAAGAAGGAAAAATACCGGGTGGTATTGCTGGCTGGTTCGCGGACGCGCGCGAGCCGTCTGGCGGGCGATCTGCGGGAGTATGATTTAAGCGCCTTCTGCCCGGATGAGGGCGAAAACACCGTGAAACCGGGTGAAATCCTGGTGACTTACGGAAAGCTGCATCGGGGATTTGAATATCCGCTGATTAAGTTCGTCGTGATCACCGAGGGAGACATGTTCGGCGGCGGACGGGGGCGGAAAAAGAAGAAAAAGACCTCCTACCAGGGTAAGAAAATCCAGAGCTTTTCCGAGCTTTCGATCGGCGATTATGTGGTGCATGAGAGCCACGGACTCGGCATTTACCGGGGCATTGAGAAGATCGAGCAGGACAAGGTCGTCAAGGATTACATCAAGATTGAGTACCGCGACGGCGGTAATCTCTACCTTCCGGCGACACGCCTGGAGGGAATCCAGAAATATGCCGGTTCGGATGCCAGGACGCCGAAGCTCAATAAACTGGGCGGAATGGAATGGAATAAGACGAAGAGCAAGGTGCGCGGTGCGGTCCGTGATATTGCAAAGGATCTCGTCGAGCTTTATGCAGCGCGTCAGCGGAGCGAGGGCTACCAGTATGGACCGGATACGGTCTGGCAGAGAGAATTTGAGGAAATGTTCCCGTTTGAGGAGACGGAGGATCAGCTGGAGGCGATCGAGGCGACAAAAAAAGACATGGAAAGCCGCCGCATCATGGACCGACTGATCTGCGGCGACGTTGGATACGGCAAGACGGAGATCGCGCTCCGGGCGGCATTTAAGGCGATTCAGGAGGGGAAGCAGGTTGTCTATCTGGTGCCGACCACAATTTTGGCGCAGCAGCATTACAATACCTTTGTGCAGAGGATGAAGGATTTCCCAGTGCGGGTCGATATGCTGTCGCGTTTCCGCACGGCGGGCGAGCAGAAAAAAACGCTGGAAGATCTGAAAAAAGGGCAGGTGGACGTCGTGATCGGAACGCACCGCGTCCTTTCTAAGGATGTTGTCTTTAAAAATCTGGGGCTTCTGATCATCGATGAGGAACAGCGCTTCGGTGTGGCACATAAGGAAAAGATCAAGAAACTAAAGGAAAATGTAGACGTTCTGACGCTGACGGCGACGCCGATTCCGCGTACCCTGCATATGAGTCTCATTGGCATCCGGGATATGAGTGTCCTGGAGGAACCGCCGGTGGACCGCCTGCCGATTCAGACCTACGTCATGGAGTACAACGACGAGATGGTGCGCGAGGCGATTCACAGGGAGCTGGCGCGGGGCGGACAGGTATATTATGTCTACAACCGTGTCAACAACATCGACGAGGTGGCAAACCATGTGGCGGCTCTGGTGCCGGAGGCAAACGTCGTGTTCGCCCACGGGCAGATGCACGAACATGAACTGGAAAAAATTATGCTGGATTTCGTCGAGGGCAATATCGACGTTCTGGTGTCCACAACCATCATTGAGACGGGACTGGACATTCCGAATGCGAACACGATCATCATCCACGACGCCGACCGGCTGGGGCTGTCGCAGCTCTACCAGATCCGCGGTCGCGTCGGACGTTCCGGGCGGACTTCGTATGCGTTTCTCATGTACCGGCGCGACAAGCTGCTGCGTGAGGAGGCGGAAAAACGTCTGCAGGCGATCCGTGAATTTACGGAGCTGGGAAGCGGTATCAAGATTGCGATGCGCGATCTGGAGCTGCGCGGCGCCGGAAATCTTCTGGGCGCGGAACAGCATGGCCACATGCAGGCGGTCGGTTATGACCTGTACTGCAAGCTCTTAAACGAGGCGGTGCTGGCGCTGCGCGGTGAGAACGAAGCCGAGGACTTCGAGACGGTGGTGGACTGCGACATCGACGCGTATATTCCGCCGTCCTACATCCGCAATGAATATCAGAAACTCGACGTTTACAAGCGGATTTCCGGTATTGAGAACCAGGAAGAGTACATGGATATGCAGGATGAGCTGATCGACCGCTTTGGCGAGATTCCACGTTCGGTGGAGAACCTGTTAAAGATCGCCGATCTAAAAGCGCTTGCTCATCAGGCGGGTGTCGTGGAGGTCGATGTAAAGAAGCAGGATATCACGATTCAGATGTACCAGAAAGCCGATCTGGACGTCTCCGGCATTCCGGCGCTGATGGAGAAATATAAGGGCACGCTGACCTTCAGGACGGGTGATGTGCCGTCGTTCTATTACCGCGATGTGCGGCAGAAACATACGGACTGCGAGATGATGCTTGTGAAGGCGCGGGAGATTCTTTCCGGGCTCGCGGCGCTGGCGAAAGAGTAGTTTTTAATTGTGTAGAAAAGATTGAAAGTATATTTGAAATGAAAATATATTTTTAATATTGACATATATAATCAAAGATGATAATATATAATCAAATTAAAGCTTGTTTACTAAATTTAAAGAAGGGAGGGATTCCAATGCAGCAAAAATGTGGGATGCTCATTAATAATGTGAATAACGTTAAGAGGTGGTTTTATGAAAAAAATTATGAGTATTTTATTGTCGATAGTTATGTCAACTTCATTGGTAATCCCATGGTAATCCCAACATTTGCGGAAGCGCCGCCATATTCAATAGATAAAGTGGCAACAAAGGTTGTGATTGATCAACATGAATTGAGAGATATTTATGATAAATATGCTTCGGTAACGGATGAAACTGTTGTGGAAGATATGTTAATGGAAGATTTTGGTTTTTCAAGATCGGAAGTTAAAGAATTATTGGAAGTAAGCAAAAGTGGTAGTGGAGGATCTACAGGTGCTTCGAGGGCATCTAGTATAACTGGAAGATTACCAGCAACAGCTGCTATAGGAACCGTTGTAAATATTGTGTATACAATTGATTTGCAAGAAATGAAAGATTTAGCGACAATAACTAATTTTATCGCAAGACAGGTAGGCGGAGCAGGAGCAGGGGTAGCAGTGGCAGCACTTGTTGCTAAAACAGTTTTAGCAGCTGCACAAAAGGGTGGCATAAACTATGCAAAAGTTACAATATCTTATACATATGGCTATAATAATGATGGAGTATTAGGGTGGACGCCAGGTTATACCAAGTATGAGTATTGGTAATAAAAAAGGGAGATGCAATGAAAGAGAATAGAGTATCAAATGAATTCCGTCAAGGAAGAGAAGCAACGTTTGCCGCTTTATTAATGGAACTGTGTCTTTGTGGGGAGCGAATTGCTTCCATAATGGGAATTAGAAATTGGTATGATCAGGTGGGAACTGTTAGAATTTTTCTTTGTATTTTGATTTTTTGTTATTATTATATAATTAAAAAACCAAGATTATTAGATACGCCTGAATGGTATGAGCTAATGAAAAAAGATAGAGTGATTTATGGAATGTGGATCTTGGAAATGATAATATTAGTTAGTAGTATTGGAACTTGAGTGAAAAACAAAGGGGGCGTCAGTTGCTCCCTTTGTTTCTATAAATTATGAGATTGGGAATTTTATGAAGAATAATTATTTAAGTGAACGAGAAATGAATGTTATGCAGGTTTTGTGGAAGTATGAAAAACCCATGACGGTGACAGAAATTGTAGAATCTGAAAAAGAATTGACAACGCCAACAGTCCATACTGTGTTAAGAAAATTGCTTGATAAGGGTTATGTTCAGGTTATTGATACAGTTCAGACTGGAAAAGTTTTTGCTAGGCGATATAAAGCGAAAAAGACTCAGGATGAAGAAATAGAAGAAAAAATAGAAAAATGTATGAAAAATTCTAGAAATCCTATGTCCTTTGTAAATACAATAACAGCAGCTTTGTTGAATGGAGCAGTAGATGAAGAGTCGGTTATTGACGAATTAGAACGTATAGTTCAAAAAAGAAAAAAAGAGATTTTATGAAAATAACATATACATCAATTTTATCGGCAATATGTAGTTCAATTTTGCTATTGGGTTTTTTGTCGGTTTATATATGGAAAAAGCAAGAAAATTATAGCTTGTATGAAGTAAAATTACTTATTTTTTGCACTGTACTAACAGGAGTAAGATTATTTTTTCCAATAGATATTTGCGGAATAAGTCATACGATAGGAATAAAAATATTATATCCAGAACTTTGTCGCTTTATGCGGGGGAAAATAGGATTTTTAAGTCATTTTTCTGTACTTTTTTGATTAGTTTACTTGGAAGTTTTCTTATCTTAGTGCAAA
>NZ_QUEL01000015.1:0-74488 GCF_003478145.1 Clostridium sp. AF29-8BH
ATTATTCGAACGTTTTCCGGAAATAAGAAACCAGTTGTGGAAGGGAGAACTGTGGAACCATTCCTATTATGTGGAAACGATCGGATCCGTATCTGAGGAAAATATTCGCTGTTATATTGAACATCAGAGCAAGTCGTATTAATTCAATGTGAATTGTAAATATTCATATGCATGGCTGTCTGAAGGGGGGAAGGGGAATGCTGCTGTCGCACAGAACATCGGTCAATATCCGGCCGGAATATTCTAATATTATAGGGCATATGTGTTATGCTGCTTCCAAACTCTGGAATGTCTGCAACTATGAACGCCGTCGATATAAAGAATTGGGGTTGGAGAAGTATCCTGACTGGTATTATCAGAAGAAAGCGCATAAAGGAGAGTTGTGGTATAGACAGCTTCCGTCCCAGACGGCGCAGGAGACCTGCAAGCAGCTGGATAAAGCCTGGAAATCATTTTATGTCCTTAAAAAGACCGGTGGGATCAAAGATCCAAATCCGCCGCGATTTAAACAGGACAATATACCGATCACTTACATGCAGATGGGAATCCGGCACGAGAAAGGTTCCGACCAATTGCGGCTGTCTCTGTCAAAGGATCTGAAAAGCTATATGGAAGAAGCTTATGGGATTCATGAAAAATTTCTATATCTTGAAAATAAGATTTTCAGGAACATGGATCACATAAAACAGCTGCGGATCTATCCACCGGAAGATGGAAAATGTGACCTTATTGTTATCTATGAGGTCAAGGAGCCAGAACCGCTTCCTCAGAATGGCCATTATTTATCAATTGATCTTGGACTTCATAATCTGATGACCTGTTATGATTCCGGAAATGGAAAAACTTTTATTCTGGGAAGGAAATATCTTTCGCTGGAAAGGTACTTTCACAAAGAAATCAGCAGGGTTCAATCAATATGGTATGCACAGCAGGTGGAAAACGGCATAAAATATCTCAGCTCCTCGAAACACATCAAGAGGCTTTATCGGAAAAAACAGAATGCAGTAAAGGATTACCTTCATAAGGTGACCAGATGGTTTGCAGAATACTGTAAAAAAGAAGGGATAAGCTGTGTAATCATAGGAGATATTCGAAATATCCGTAAAGGAAAAGATATAGGGCACAAGACAAACCAGAAGTTTCACGGACTGCCGTATAATAAACTTTATATCATGTTGGAATATAAACTGAAACTGTATGGAATACCATTGATAAAACAGGAAGAAAGCTATACCAGCCAGTGCAGCCCGTTTTCACCAGAAGTATCAAAAAGATATGCAGAGGCATCAAACCGAAAAGAGCGGGGCATGTATATAACGGATGGAGTAAGACATAATGCGGATGCGGTAGGAGCATTTAATATCCTGCGAAAATATCTTTCCGTATCCGGAAAACAGAAAGAACTGTCCGTAACCGGACTAAAGAATCCAGAAATAATAAAAGTAGCTGTATAGCCGAAAGGCAAGCAGTAGTGGTGTCATGGACGCACCCTGAAAAAAGGCGGTATCCCGCCAGATTTCAGATGCTCTGGTAACTTAGTTACCGAGTAGTTCACACGCAGCGGATTTATAACCGGCTGGATGGTATGATTTTTAGCGCCCTTTCTAAAATCGGAAAAGCAAGTGGTGCACTGGAAAAGCCACCGAAGCATAAACTATCAGTAAGTAAGCTTCAGGGTGGCTTTTTCTTTGCATACATTTCCAAAGCCTTTGACACCTGGAGAGGAACGGTCCTGTCTGGAACGCATGAAAGAGGGAGACCATGAGGCACGCAATACTCTGATAGAGCGAAATTTACGGCTGGTGGCGCATGTGACCAGAAAATATCAGGGTACAGATTATGAAATGGAAGATCTCCTGTCGATCGGCACCATCGGGCTCATTAAAGCGGTCAATACGTTTCATCCGGAGCGGGGATCGCGGTTGGCGACGTATGCGGCGAAATGTATCGAGAATGAGATTCTGATGACCTTCCGCGCTGGTAAAAAATATGCAAAGGATATCTCGTTATATGACCCGATCGGGGTAGATAAAGATGGAGAAACCGTCAGCCGGATGGATGTGCTGGAGGCAGAAGGAAAAGAAGTTCTGGAAACCATTATTTTAAAGCAGGAAATTGAACAGCTTTACCGCGCCTATGAGGCGTGTTTAAAAGAAACAGAGAAAATCGTCTTACGCAGCCGGTACGGGCTGTTTGGCGGAAAGGAACAGACGCAGCGGGAGATTGCCGACGGACTTGGAATCTCGCGTTCTTATGTGAGCCGGATCGAGAAGCGGGCGCTGGAAAAAATGCGGCGGGGATTTGCGGAACACAAATAAAGAACAGAAAAAGCGGCTGGCAGATGTTAGGGTGGACATCTGTCAGTCGCTTTTGTCATGTAATAGGAAATTTCCTGGAATTCCCTATTACACAAAAAGGCACTAACGTGCCAATGATGCGCACTCGCGCGAAGCAGAAACATGTCGCAAGCGACCGCGCTCGGCGCGAGAATGTGCCAAGCACATTCTTTTTCATCTCTTAGTCCTCAGCGTCCCGATATCCGTTCGGGTTCATCGACTGCCATTTCCAGGAGTCAGCGCACATCTCCTCAATGCCGTACTGAGCTTCCCAGCCGAGTTCATTTTTCGCTTTGGTAGCATCGGAGTAGCAGGTTGCGATATCGCCGGCGCGGCGTGGCTTGATTTCATAAGGAATTGTTTTGCCGCAGGCTTTTTCGTAAGCCTTGACAACATCGAGTACGCTGTAGCCTTTGCCGGTGCCGAGGTTGTAGATATATACGTCTGGCTTATCGTTAAATTTTTGGAGTGCTTTTACATGACCGACTGCAAGGTCAACTACGTGGATGTAATCGCGCACACCGGTTCCGTCCGGAGTCGGGTAATCATTGCCGAAGACACCGAGACATTTCAGCTTGCCGACAGCAACCTGTGCGATATAAGGAACCAGGTTGTTCGGGATTCCCTTCGGATCCTCGCCGATCAGACCGCTCTTGTGTGCACCGATTGGGTTGAAGTAGCGGAGCAGAACGACATTCCATTCCGGATCTGCCACGTGCAGGTCAGTTAAAATCTGCTCAAGCATTCCCTTTGTCTGACCGTAAGGGTTTGTGATTTTGCCTTTCGGGCATTCTTCGGTGATCGGGACGAATGCCGGATCTCCGTATACGGTAGCGGAGGAACTGAAAATGATTTTCTTGACGCCATGATTGCGCATTACGTCGCAGAGAAGCAAGGTTCCGGTGATATTGTTGTGGTAATATTCCAGTGGCTTCGCAACGGATTCTCCGACTGCCTTTAAGCCTGCAAAATGAATGACCGAATCGATGGATTCTTTCTCAAAAATCTCATTGACTGCCTCGCGATCCAGCATATCTGCCTTGTAAAAGGTTACATGCTTGCCGGTGATTTTCTCCACGCGGCGCAGCGCTTCCTCACTGGCATTGTAAAGGTTGTCCATGACAACGACCTCATATCCGGCGTTTAAAAGTTCGATGCAGGTATGACTGCCGATGTAACCGGCGCCTCCAGTAACTAAAATAGCCATTGTAAACTCCTCCTTCATCCTACCTATAAAAATAATTCATTCTATACCTTCAATCCTTCTTTATTATTATAAACGCGGCTTGCGAGGAAAACAATCAGAAATACTGTCATGTGTTATCGAAATTATATTTTAAGAGGAAATTTAACAATGCTTTGCGTAGATTGGAAAGGCTTGGATACAGTGTGCATGACAATAGAATGTGTGTTCGAAAAACAGCTTGCATTTAAAAAGAGAGTGTGATATGATAAGCACAGAACTAATGTTCGAGAAACGGGAGGAGGCAGAATCTCATGCTGATACAGGAAAATCTTTCAATCGAAGAAAAGTTAAGTATTTTATCGGATGCGGCAAAGTATGACGCCGCCTGCACCTCCAGCGGCGTGGGTAGAAAGGGAAAGGAAGGCTTTCTTGGAAACAGCCGGGTGGACGGCATCTGCCACAGTTTTGCCTCGGATGGGCGCTGTATCTCCCTGCTGAAAATTTTATTTACGAACCAGTGCATCTATGACTGTCATTACTGTGTCAACCGTCGGAGCAATGACACGGTCCGTACCTCCTTTACGCCGGAGGAGGTCTGCCGTCTGACGATGGAATTTTACCGGCGCAACTATATAGAAGGATTGTTTTTAAGTTCCGGTGTGCTGGAGACACCGGATCACACGATGGAACTGCTGTATCAGACCTTGTACCGCCTTCGGCGCGTCCATCGATTTAACGGTTACATCCATGTGAAAGCAATTCCGGGGGCAGATCCGGAGCTGATTGAGAGAGTGGGCTTTCTGGCGGACCGGATGAGTGTGAATCTGGAGCTTCCGACGGCTGATGGTCTGGCGCGCCTGGCACCGGGAAAGACGCGGGACAAGATACTGCGCCCGATGCGCCAGATCCAGACTGGGATCGCGAGACAGCTGGAGCAGGAAGGGCGTCTGGAGAGCAGAGGGGCATGGCTTCCGCAGAAAGAGCGCGGAGAAATTCAGATTCCGGGAGACGGGAGATATGGAATTGGTGGTAAAGCGATAGGAAAAGGGGAAAGGGAATGTCTGCAGGCTGACAAGGGAATTCTGAGTCCGAATCAGACAGAGACAAAGATGGATTGGGGGCGGAATGGAGACAAGGTAAAAGGATTTATGAGGTCGAAAGAGCCGGGGGAAATGGATGAAAGGGTTGGAAGGACACATACACCGGAGATCCCCCGTGTCATCCCAGGACGATCGATCTATGGCAGTTTCGGACTGGGAAATATCTCAAACCGCAAGAATTATTTCGTCCCCGGCGGTCAGAGCACACAGCTCATTGTCGGGGCGACTCCGGAGAGTGATTATCAGATGGTTGCGGTCGCGGAAGCGCTGTATCGGAATTTTGGATTAAAGAGGGTCTTTTATTCGGCGTTTATCAAGGTGAATGAGGACAGCCTGCTTCCGGATCTTCCGGACGGACCGCCGCTTCTGCGGGAACACCGTCTGTACCAGGCGGACTGGCTGATGCGCTACTATGGCTTCCGGGCATCGGAACTTCTGAGTGAAAAGCACCCTAATTTTAATGTGTTTCTGGATCCGAAGTGCGACTGGGCGCTGCAGAATCTGGGTGAGTTTCCGGTGGAGATAAACCGGGCACCGTATGAGACACTTCTGCGGGTTCCGGGCATCGGGGTAAAGTCTGCGATGCGGATTGTCGCAGCGAGAAAACAGGTGGCGCTTCGGTTTGAAGATTTGAAGAAGATGGGAGTTGTGCTGAAGCGGGCAGTATACTTCATTACCTGTTCAGGGCGGATGATGTACCGGTGCAGATCCATGAGGATGCGATCGCGGCACAGCTAATCAGTGAAGAGAAGCGGAAGCAGTGGCAGCTGTCACAGAGCGGGCTGTACCGCCAGATGTCGCTGTTTGATGATTTTCATATGGCGCAGGCATGAAGCAGACGGAGGAGAGAACAATGGTTGTATTTGTATGCGAAGACAGTCCGGAAGGTATATTCACAGGAGTATATGATGCCTGGAACAGCCGCTTAGGGCATGAGAACGTGCGGCTGGAAGTACAGGGCGAATATAATTACAGCCTGTTTTCGGAGTATCGAGAGGTGGCGGTGGATCGGCTCAAGGCACAGAAAGTCGTGCGCTCGGTGCGCCGATCCCTGTCAGAACTGGCGTACAGCTGGATTTACCGCACGGCGCTGAGTGAGCGGGAGGATCGGGCAGAGGCGGTCTACCGCTTTCTGGTCTGTGGGTTTAGCGCAGGGGCAGTAGGGAGGCGTATCACGGAAAATTTACAGATACCGGCGGTGCAGACAGTCTTTCAGATCAACCGTGCGGTTGCCAATGAAGCGCATTTGCAGACAGAATTTCTGCGGTTTGCAGAATATTCCGATCATGTACTATTTTCTGAGATTGGTCCGAAAAACCGGGTGACGGCATTGCTGATGCCGTATTTTACAGATCGCCTGCCCTCGGAACCATTTATTATCTATGATAAAAATCACCAGGAAGCGGGAGTCTGGACAGGAAAGGGGCGGTGGTATATGATGCGTGGGGCTGAGACAGAACCCTGCAGGCGCTTTCCGGGAGAACCGATCAGAGCGAATATGCGGCGCTCTGGAGTGCATTTTTTCATCAGATAGGAATTAAGGAGCGGGAAAATCCAGCCTGTCAGCGGATGCATCTGCCGCTTCGCTACCGGAAATATATGACGGAATTTCAGTTCGGTTCCAACCGTTCAAATTTGGCTAAATTGTGAACAAATCGTAAACACAAAATCGAGAACCTTGTTCATAAAGAAACGAAAAAAGAATAAAAATAAGCCGGAAATCGGGAAAAAACAGCATTGAAACAAGAAAACTGCTGCATATATATTAAGATTTAAAGACCTTAAAAAATAATGTAAAGTCAACAGAAACAAGGACTTTTCTTACGAAAACTTTCGATTTTTGTAAGAAATACGGGATTTATTTAGTGAATGTTAATTATCTGTTCATATTTTGGACATAATTTGTTTTTATTATAGGTCACGTACCGATGAGGTACAAGAAAACATAAATCGTATGTTTTAAAGAGGAGAGAATAATTATGAGAAAGAATCTTACAAAAACAGCAGCAATCTTAGTTATGAGTGCAATGGTAGCAGCATCTGCTCTGACCGCTTGCGGCAGCAAAGCAGAGGAGACAACTGCAGCAGCAGAGGAGACTGTAGAGGCAGAAGAGACTGAGGCAGCTGAGGAGACCGAGGCTGAAACAGAAGAGACTGAGGAAGTTTCCGAGGAAGAGACCGAAGAGGCATCTGAGGAAGAGACTGAGGCAGCTGAGGAGACTGAGGCTGAAGCAGAAGAGACTGAGGCAGCTGAGGAGACACAGGCTCAGTAATCAATCTTTGATTGCAGAAGTTTGTTTCTATTCGGATATAACCGAAAAGGTTGTTAAGAAAATCGTAAGAGGCAGTCGGTTGACAATCGGCTGCCCTTTTTGTATACTATAACTGTATTAAACGAACTAATACACTTATGATTTTTGATACAGGGCAGAATGGAGGAAAGGAGAATGTGAGCATGATTCTGATTGATTATAAAGATCGACGACCTCTCTATGAGCAGATTGTTGAGAAGCTGTCGGATCTGATGGTCCGGGGGATTTTGGAGCAGGACAGTCAGCTTCCATCCGTGCGGAGTCTGGCAACGGAGCTGTCGATGAATCCGAATACGATCCAGCGGGCGTATGAAGAGCTGGAACGCCAGGGATATATTTATTCGGTTAAGGGCAGGGGCAGTTTTGTGGCGGATAACCGGCAGATTCGGGAGAGGAAGCGGCAGGAGATCTGGGATCAGCTGGAACTTCTGATCCGGGATGCAAAAGGAACCGGCATCACGATGCTGGAGTTCCAGGAGCAGGTCATCCAGAGCTATGGAAGTGAGGAAGGAGGAAACAGGAATGATAAAGGCTGAGAATCTGACGAAGCGTTTTTATGATACAGTGGCAGTCGATCATATCCATGCGGAGATTCACAATGGAAGTGTCTTTGGTCTGATCGGAACTAACGGCGCCGGAAAAAGTACCTTTTTGCGGATGGCAGCCGGTATTTTAAAGCCGGACGAAGGGAGCATTACGGTTGATGATGAGACAGTATTTGAGAATACAAAGGTAAAGGCACGATGCTTTTATATCCCGGATGAGCCGTATTTCTTAAGCAATGGAACGGCGGAAGACATGAAAGTATTTTATCAGGGGATTTATCCGAAGTTTGATGCAGCCCGGTTTGATAAACTGCTAAAGAATTTTGAACTGGAAAGCCGGCGGAAGGTGCAGACCTTTTCGAAGGGTATGAAAAAACAGCTCGCTGTGCTGCTGGGCATCTGCGCGGGAACCGATTATCTGTTCTGCGACGAGACGTTTGACGGGCTGGATCCGGTCATGCGGCAGACGGTCAAGAGTCTTTTTGCCAATGATATCGAGGAGCGGAACCTCACGCCGGTCATCGCCTCCCATAATCTGCGGGAGCTGGAAGATATCTGCGACCATGTAGGTCTGCTTCACAAGGGAGGAATGCTTCTCTCAAAGGATCTGGACGATATGAAGTTAAATATTCACAAGATTCAGTGTGTGCTTCCGGCGGGAGTGGGGAGCAGCGATTTGCAGGGAATCGATATTATAAAGACGGAACAGAGGGGAAGTCTCCTGACGCTTACTGTGCGCGGAAAACGGGAAGAGATTCAGACAATTTTACAGGCGTATCATCCGGTGTTTTTTGAAATGATACCGCTTTCCCTGGAAGAGATCTTTATCAGTGAAACGGAGGTGGCTGGTTATGACATCAAAAGGCTTGTTTTTTAAATATATGAGAGAAAATACGAAGCAGCGTCTCTGGAGCGTGGCGCTTACCGCACTTTTGTGCTTCTTTCTGTTTCCAGTCCTGACAGCGCTGGAAACCAGCATAATGCTGCGTCCGGATAACTTGTCTAAAGATCTGAGCGTCGAAGCGGCGTTAGCAGAAGCAAAATTAAAGCTGACCAATGAGATGCTGCATATGTATTCGATCCAGAATGCAATGCTGGTATTTATCCTGATTGTGACGGCGGTGGTGCTGGCAGCGTCCGGTTTTTCGTATCTCCATTCGAAAAAGAAAACGGATTTTTTTCACAGCCTTCCGATCAGCCGTGAAATGCTTTATACTGTGACCTGCCTGGACGGTATCCTGTATCTGGCAGTCCCGTATCTGGTATTTCTGCTGGTGGCAGGTGTGATGCTGCAGGTGAAGGGCGCGCCATTTTCATGGGGAACCCTGCTGATTGGGTATGTACAGCATATGTGCTTTTTTACCCTGGTGTACATGACGGTGGTGCTGGCAGTGATTCTGACAGGCAATCTGATCGTAGGATTACTTGGAACCGGCGTATTTTTTAGCTGGGGACCGGGCGTGGCTGCAGTGATATCGACGTATTTTTCTGAATACTTCATGACGTTTTATGACAATGGCAATTTCCTGCTGCGCTGGTGCGAGCGTACCTCACCGGTTTTCTGGTACGGCACGGCAACTGGTTCTGATCATCCCACCCGGATGGCAGTCATTGCATTGGCAGTGGCAGCCCTGCTCTTTGGCCTGGGAATGTTCCTGTACCGGAAACGCCCGTCTGAGGCGGCTGGAAGAGCGATGGCATTTAAGGTAAGTGAGCCGGTGATCCGTTTCCTTCTGGTTGTGCCGATCTCGCTGTTTTCCGGAATGATTTTCCGATCAATCCTGAATGATGATATCTGGACCGTGTTTGGCTTGATCTGCGGACTGCTCATCACCAGCTGCCTGATCGAAATTATCTATCATTTCGATTTTAAGAGCTTGTTTGCGCATAAGAGACAGCTTGCCATCAGTGCGGTGGCAGTGGCAGCCATTTTCTTAGGGTTCCGCCTGGATGTGGCAGGATATGACAGCTATCTGCCGGATGCTGACAAGGTTGCATACGCGGGTATTTACTGTGATGCGCTGGACAACAATGCGGCAGGGGCTTACCATGTGACTCCGAGAATGTATAGGGATGGCTACAGTGTTGGAATGGAATGGGCGTCCCAGGGAGATGTGGCAGATAAAATGCAGATCTCGGATGAGGATGGAATCCGTGTCCTGCGGGAAATTGGCGCGCAGGGCATCGAGACAGCTTCCAGACAGCGGAAGCATTTGAACGGCGGACAGGATTGGATGAGTGAGGCGGATCTGGATTCACGCTATGATTCGATCGTGCTGTCCTGGCATCTGAACAATGGAAAAACCGTTTACCGTAATTACCGCACGATCAATGTATCGGAGCTGCGGGAACAGCTAGATTCCATTTATGAAAATCAGAGCTATAAACTGGGAATGTACCCGGTGCTGTCCCTACAGGCAGACGATGCCGCAGGCATCAATTACAAAGAGGAAGAGGACTGCAGCCATGTGAAGCTTCCGGATGAGCAGACGAAGGCGGCGCTTCTTGCTGCATACCAGAAAGAGCTGATGGCTCTGACGCCAGATATGCGCCGGGAGGAGATGCCGATCGCGGAGATTCAGTTTAAGACAAATGAGATGCAGGCGATGATTGATGTGATTCGTAAAAATGGCGGCTATTATGACACATTTAACCAGTTTGATTATTACCCGATTTATCCGTCCTTCCAGGAGACGATCGCGATTTTGAAACAGTGTGGTACCGAGGTCGGCAGCAAGGTGACGCCGGAAAATACAGAAAAAATCGTGCTTCAGTATCAGGGCGGCAAGATTCCGGAGGATCAGCTGGCACCGGCAGATACAGAGCTTGGAAAACGCCAGCGGGAGTATCTTCAGAATAACAGCAGACGCGAGGTAACGATTACAGATCCGGAACAGATTGCAGAAATTCTTGCAAACTCCGCTTCGGATGATATGGTGCAGATCAATCAAATGGCGGAGGCATATCAGGGGATCAATATTGCAGTATATGTGTCCGGTATAGAGGACACAGGGGCAGTTTCAGAGGATGATTTGAGGGATTCGGTAAATTCAATGGAGGAAAATGAGATAGGTCAGACATATACGGTGGATGCCGGTCAGAATGTCCTGTATGATGGGGAATATGCGGCGGACTATGAAATGGATGAATCGGGTCAGTATGGCATCTACCAGCGCTCGTTCCGCTATGGCAAGGTTCCGGAGTTTGTGAAATCGACCTTCGGCCTGACACCGGAATTGATGCGGCTGAACCGGGTGTTTGCGTATTAAAAAAGTTGCCTAGAGTTGATTTAGGGATGCAAAAGATTGACTTTCTCCTCTGTAGGGGCTAAAATAGGGGGAAACGTAGCGGTTCAGCCGGTTTATGTATTTGATGCAAAAACCGGCTGAATCGTTATGAGAAAATATCAGATGCCTTGGTTTTGCATGAACCTGCCGTTGCATTTAGAACAGCGATGCACTGTCCCATCAGGCAGAACGAAATTTGAGGCGTACATATCCCGCAGAGGAGGAAGAAATATGGCATTTTTCGATGAACTTGGAAAGGTGATCAGCGATAAGAGCAAGGAAGCTGCGAACCGGGTAAAGGACATCACAGGCGTATTACAGCTGAAATCGAAGCTGTCCGCCGAGAAAGATAAGATTAATAAGGCATATATCACACTGGGAAAAGCATACTATGACAGACATGAGGGCGAGCTGGAAGGGAAATTTGCAGATGAGTTCCACACTATCCAGGCAGGGCTTGTGAAGATTGCGTCCCTGGAGGATGAGATTGCCGAGTTAGAGGGCACAAGAGTCTGCGCGGAGTGCGGCGCAAAGGTGGAGAAAAATGCGGCATTCTGCAGCCGGTGCGGTGCGCCGATGGATTCGACGACATCTGCAGATGTGCATGAGCCGGAAGAACCAGAGGAGATGCAGGAGACTATCTTTGAAGAGAAGGATGAAGCTGCAGCAGATAAGGCGGTTGACAACGCAGAAACAGAAGGCACGGCTGGCCCAGACGCGGATTCCGCGGATGCTTCGGACTCTGTTTCGGAGAACACCACCGATACTGCGGCACAGAATGAAAATAACAGCGGGGAGCAGGCATAATTTATGGATTCACTGGTACAATGGTTTACAGCTAATTTATCCGGAGTCATATCGAAGGAGGCAATTATCTTCATTATCTCGATGATTCCGATTCTGGAACTTCGAGGCGGGCTTCTGGCTGCGTCACCGGCACTCTTAAACGTGCCGATCCTGCGGGCGATCCCGATCTGTATCGTGGGAAATATCCTGCCGATCCCGTTTATCCTGCTTCTGATCCGCCATGTGCTGGAGTGGATGAAGAAGGTTCCGTGTTTCCGTGGTATTGCGCTGTGGCTGGAACGCAAAGCGATGAGCAAAAAAGGGCAGATCGAGAAATATGAGTTCTGGGGGCTGATGCTCTTTGTCGGCATCCCGCTTCCGGGAACCGGCGCATGGACAGGCGCGCTGGTGGCATCCCTGCTCCACATGAAATTTGGCAAGGCATTTGGCGCGATTTTAGTCGGTATCGCGCTGGCGACGGTGATTATGTCGATTCTGTCCTACGGCGTGCTGGGCGTGCTGTTTGGATGATGCGCAGATAAAAATGGAATAATGTCTATGCCCGCAAAAGGGCGGCATGGATGCGAATGTATAAAAGACTCTGTAAGGGGAAATTCTCCGGACAGAGTCTTTTTGCGTCCATTATTATTTTGTTGAGAAAAAGAGATCATAAATGAAATTGGGGTTGACATATACCTATGGGGGTATATTATAAGGACAGTTAAGAGATAGGAGGAGACCATGAAGCAATATACAGTAACCGGCATGAGCTGCGCGGCATGCAGCAGCCGGGTTGAAAAGGCAGTATCGAAAGTGCCGGGTGTCACGGCATGCTCGGTCAGCCTGCTGACAAATTCGATGGGCGTCGAGGGCGATGTGCCCCCGGAGACCGTGATTCATGCGGTGGAAGATGCCGGATATGGCGCATCCCTGAAAGGACAGGGCACTGTAGCGCAGGCGCAGAGCGCGTCGGAGGTAGAGGACGCCTTAAAAGATCGGGAGACGCCGGTCTTAAAACACCGTCTGATCGCATCGCTGGGATTCTTAGCAGTCCTTATGTATATGTCGATGGGACATATGATGTGGGGCTGGCCGCTGCCGCACTTTATGGATGGCAACCATGTGGCGATGGGACTTTTGCAGCTCCTTTTGGCCGGAATTATCATGGTGATTAACCAGAAATTCTTTATCAGCGGTTTCAAGGGACTTTTACACCGCGCCCCGAACATGGACACGCTGGTAGCACTTGGTTCTGGCGCGTCGTTTATTTACAGCACATATGCGTTGTTTGCGATGACGGACGCACAGTTAAAGGGCAACGGCACGGCAGTCATGTCCTACATGCATGAATTTTACTTTGAGTCGGCGGCAATGATTCTGGCGCTGATCACAGTCGGAAAAATGCTGGAGGCGCGTTCCAAGGGAAAAACGACGGATGCCTTAAAGGGACTGATGAAACTGGCACCGAAGACAGCTGTTATCATCCGGGATGGAGTGGAAACAAAGGTTCCGATTGAAGAGGTAAAGAAAGGTGATGTATTTGTTGTACGCCCAGGTGAAAATATCCCGGTGGACGGCGTGGTTCTGGAAGGAGCAAGCGCGGTCAACGAGGCAGCACTGACCGGCGAGAGTATTCCGGTGGATAAGGCACAGGGTGACCCGGTTTCGGCGGCAACGGTCAACCAGTCTGGTTATCTGCGCTGTGAGGCGACCAGAGTCGGTGAAGATACCTCCCTGTCGCAGATCATCCGCATGGTCAGCGACGCGGCGGCGACGAAAGCGCCGATCGCCAAGATTGCAGATCGGGTTTCCGGCGTGTTTGTCCCGGCGGTTATCACGATCGCAGTGGTGACAACGATTATCTGGCTACTGGCAGGACAGACGTTTGGATTCGCACTGGCGCGAGGTATTTCCGTACTGGTTATCAGCTGCCCGTGTGCACTGGGACTGGCTACGCCGGTTGCGATTATGGTCGGCAACGGCATGGGCGCGAAAAACGGAATCTTGTTCAAGACAGCTGTTTCGCTGGAAGAAACCGGAAAAATGGACATTGTAGCGCTTGATAAGACGGGTACGATCACCAGCGGCGAGCCGCGTGTGACCGACGTCATCCCGTCTGGAGGTGTGACTGAGAAGGAGCTGGTAAGCCTGGCGCTTTCCCTGGAAAAGAAGAGTGAGCACCCATTGGCGAAAGCTGTTCTTCTCTATGCAAAAGAACAGCAGATTGATGCGCCGGAGGCGGCTGATTTCCAGGCGCTGCCGGGTAATGGACTTTCCGGTACGTTAGACGGCGCTTCACTGGCAGGCGGAAGTTTTTCCTATATCAGCGGACATACGACGGTGTCCGCACAGGAACAGGCATCCTTTGAGCGTCTGGCATCGGAAGGCAAGACGCCGCTGTGCTTTATGAAAAATGGTCGTCTGGCTGGTATGATTGCCGTGGCAGATATCATCAAGGAAGACAGCCCGCAGGCGGTCAAGGAACTGCAGAACATGGGAATCCGTGTGGTCATGCTGACCGGAGATAATGAGCGGACCGCCCGTGCGATTGGGGCACAGGCTGGTGTGGATGAAGTCATTGCCGGAGTACTTCCGGATGGGAAAGAGAGTGTCATCCGCAGCCTGAAAGAACAGGGCAAGGTGGCAATGGTCGGTGATGGTATCAATGATGCCCCGGCGCTCACGCGTGCCGATATAGGTATCGCGATCGGAGCCGGTACAGATATCGCGATTGATGCCGCGGATGTGGTGCTGATGAAGAGCCGTTTGAGTGATGTTCCGGCGGCAATCCGTCTAAGCTGTGCGACGCTTCGAAATATTCACGAAAACCTGTTCTGGGCATTCTTTTACAATGTTGTGGGTATTCCACTTGCAGCCGGTTTGTGGTATCCTATCTTTGGATGGAAATTAAATCCGATGTTCGGCGCTGCAGCGATGAGCTTATCCAGCTTCTGCGTAGTGACGAACGCGCTGCGGCTGAATCTGTTTAAGATGCACGATGCATCGAAGGATCATCCGATGCGGAAGAGGGCTGAGAAGGCTGCTAATAAAGGCGGAGATAAAGCAGAAAACGCAGGTGCAGTTAGGACGGAGGCAGAAGACACCCGGTCAATTGGGCAAACAGCAAATGAAAATGAAACTGTTTCAAAAGAATTGCAAAAAAGTGAGAATCAAAAAAATGATAAAAATATGGAGGGAATAACGATGACAAAGACAATGAATATCGAAGGAATGATGTGTGGACACTGTGAGGCACGCGTAAAGAAAGCGTTGGAGGCACTGGCAGGCGTGGAGAGCGCAGAGGTCAGTCATGAGAAAGGAACCGCGGTCGTAAGCATGAGTGCGGATGTGGCGGACGATACGTTGAAAGAGGCAGTTGAGGCACAGGATTATAAGGTGGACTCGATTCAGTAGGATGAAAAAAGCTGTGAAATGGTGGAATTAATATGCCATTTCGCAGCATTTTGATAAAAGATAGGAGAAAAGCATGGGCTGTTGTAAATGTGAATCACAAGCGCAGGTCTGTCAGGGAGGAGAGACGGAACGCCACAAACACAGAAACCTGACCGAAGAAAAAGATCTGCTGAAACGTTTAAATCGGATCGAGGGACAGGTGCGCGGTGTGAAGGCGATGGTGGAAGACGAGCGATACTGCGTCGATATATTAAACCAGATATCAGCGGTTCAGGCGGCGCTGCACAGTTTTTCCAAAGTCCTGCTGTCCAACCATATCAAAACCTGTGTGGTCGATGATATAGAGGCGGGAAATGGGGAAGAAGCGGTTGAGGAGCTGTGCAAGACGATTCAGAAGCTGATGAAGTAAATATAAATTTATTGAATTGAGCAAACACAAGCAACTATAGCGAAATATTAAACATAATAAATATTTTTAAAAATTCTTCAAAAAAAGTGTTGACATTCTCCTGGATTTATATTATACTACGTCATGTAATCGAGGCGTGGCTCAGTTTGGTAGAGCGCTGCGTTCGGGACGCAGAGGTCGCGTGTTCGAATCACGTCGCCTCGATTCTATTATAAAACATACGGCCTGTTGGTCAAGCGGTCAAGACGACGCCCTCTCACGGCGTAAACCCGGGTTCGATTCCCGGACAGGTCATCGAAAGTTGCTTTGGGTTTTCCAGAGCATTTTTCAAATTAAAATGCTTCCTTGGCTCAGTTGGTAGAGCGACGCATTCGTAATGCGTAGGTCGCCGGTTCAAGTCCGGCAGGGAGCTGATGAGTGAAAACCCTTGTAAATCAAGGGTTTTTCTTGTATCTGGATATAAAAAATGCCGTCCGAAAAGGGCGGCTTTTTGTGTTTTTGGGGACTATTCGGGGACTGAATTTTTTGTATTAGCCTTTTTGGATAAGGTATCAGCCAGAGCGTCAGAGGCTTTTCGATCTAGTTCTTTTAAGGCGTGACTGTAAATATTTAGTGTTGTTGTTACGTCAGAATGTCCTAGACGGCTTGCAACCGTGCGGATATTGACGTTTGAGCCGATCAGCAGAGTGGCGGCGGTGTGCCGGAGTCCGTGCAGAGGAATAAGCGGCAGCAGGGCGCTTTCGTCTGTCTGCGTGGCGTTGTAATTGTTTATAACACGGTGTAAAATCTGGTAAGGTGTTTCAAGCCCCATCATTTCCCCATTCCAGCGGGTAAAGATATATCCGCCGTTTTTCCATTGGGAGCCAATCGAAAGCCTGTAATATTCCTGTTCCTTCTTCCATTCCTGTGCAAGGGAGATAACGATCTCCGGAAGTGAGATAGTGCGGGCAGATTTTTTTGTTTTGGTACTCTTTATGATGATTTTTTTCTTTACACGGCAAACGCTTTTCACTATGCTGATAGTCGCGTTCGTAAAGTCCAGATCGTCCCATGTGAGGGCGACAAGTTCACCGCGCCTGCATCCGGTAAAGATTGCCAGGTAAAAGAGAAACTTATATTGCGTCATGCTGCGCCGGTTTGCCCGGAGATCATCGAGGCGCTGCGCTGTGGTGTCGAGTGGTCGCGCCAGCCTACCAGATGCGGTATAATAGGCGGGATTCTCCAGGGCTTCAAGGAAGCGTTCGGCTTCCGGCTGTGAGAAGAACACGATCTTCTCATCCTCCGGTGTGTCTGGTGCTTTTATCTGTACGCGCTCCATCGGGTTCGCGGATAGAAGATTCCAGCGGATAGCCTGCGAGAGCATGGCGGACAGAACAGCAGCCTTGCGCTTGACGGTACCGCATGAAAGTGTTTCCCCGGATCCGTCTGCCTTTTTACGTTTCAACAGCGCATTCACATATTCCTGTAAATAGAGCGGCGTGAGGTTTTCCAATGTCATATACCCGAACGCGCTTATAAATTCCTTGATAGCTGATTCTGTAGATTGAAGCGTCCGCGGTGCCTGGTTCTCTTCGGCGTATTCTGACAGATATTTGGCGGCGTATTTCTCAAACGTCATAATATGCCCGTCTGTGTACTGACCTGTTAATACCTTGCGCTCGAAATCGGCGGCAAAGGCGGCAACGTCTTTTTCGATAGATGCCGCGCTTTTGGGGTTTCCCTTAGCCGTCAACAGCTCCGGCTTGTATGTGATTTTTCGGCGGATCTTCTTGCCGATGCTGTTATATCCACAGCTCACAACGATTTGATAGGCGTTTTCGCCTGTTTTTTTAATTGATGCCATCGTTTAACTCTCCTTTGTTCCTGCCGGGCTGGGGCGTCTGGGACAAACAGAGGATTAAAGCTCGAATACCGGAATGGTAGTTGAGATTAGTTGTCAAATGGTAAACCCTCATCCGGAACATCGTCGGGAACGTTTGTAAATCCACCATTCAATGCCAAATAGTCATATTTGGATATTCGATCATTTAACCAAAGTGTATAAAGGTGTTTGTCGATAGTTCCATTCTGGTATAAAGTGTACATTTTTTCCCAATCTTCAAAAAATTCACATATTGTATCATCACTGGTCTGCATAAGGCAAAATGGATAATACGATACATCAAAAGAATCTTCTTGAGCGTTTCGATCGTATCTGATTAACCATGTTGAACCGTTGGGCTTAGTGTCAGCTACTTTTACAATTAAACGAAGTAGATCGGCGTAAGTGATAGGTTCCCCTTTTATGCTTTGTTCAGATGATAAGCCGCATAGCCAATCAACGGACACATGGAACACTTCGGCGATCCGCTTTGCAACGCCGATAGAAGGGTTTTTTGTATTTTTTTCATATTGTGACAGTGCGGATGCAGTAATGCCTATTTTTTCTGCAAAATCTTTTTGGCTAATTTTTCGGGAAGTTCTAAATTCTTTCAATCTATCTGAAAAAATTTGCAATTCTTTTTCACTCATAATAACCTCCGTTAGATTTAGTTAAGTGTACATTGATTATACATAGAATATACGCACAAGTCAAATGTAACATAATAAGAATAAAACAAAAGTAAATAAAATTACTAGAATATATTGACTTAACTATTGAATGATGATAAAGTTAATATGCAAACTAAAAAGAAAGGAAAAAACTAATATGAAAGTTGATTCAAAAAAGTTGCTATTAATAATGGCAAGAAAAGCCATAAATCCGTATGGATTGTGTGAAAAAGCGGGCGTTTGTTATGCTTCATATCGCCGTGCTGTAGGCGGCGCAACTTGCAAACCTGCTACGCTGGGGCGGCTTGCTTCGGCGTTGGGCGTGGATGTAACCGAAATTATCGAAGATTAACAAGACGATCCGGGCTGGGGCGTCTGGGATGCACAGAGGGCATCAGAAAGGAGAAACAGGAATATGACAGTACCAACTATGGTTACAATCAAGGAAGCATCTGAAAAAACCGGAATTTCCTATAACCGGTTGCGGTGCTTATGCTTGGAAAAGAAGATCGTGTATATCACGGCGGGATGCCGGTATCTGATTAACTTTGAAAAGCTGGTTGAATATCTTAACAACGGCGATCCGAGACAGTAAGGGGGCGAGGTTATGAATGAACAGCTTTATGAGAAAATGTGGCAATCTGCAGAATCATGGCTTATACCGGAATTCCGGCGGCAGTATGTCGAATGTGGCAAGGTTGAGGACTGCCCGGAATACGACCAGATACGGGACTTCTGCCAGGCTGTGAACATTGTTGGAGCTTGGGCGGGCGCTCCGGAAGTATCTCCAGAAAGCATTGTGTGCAACGTTAAGACGCGCGATCCAGGCATCACAGGGACGGAGCAGCGGAAAGAGGACTTGAAAGCGGCTTATTGTTGGCTGTGGGAGGTTGTGCCGCTTCTGTCCGGGAATGAGGGCGATTTAGAACGTGCTTCCAAGATGTTTCTGCAGAAGCTAAACAGCGTTCACTACGAAATGGAACGCTTGGGCGTGTTCAGCATGGAGCGGAGGCGGTAAGATGCAGATAGTTGATCTTATGGCGCTGCGTGTGAAGAAACAAGGACGTTTAGACTTCAAGGCGGTACAAATGACAGCGGAGCAGATAACAGCACGGCGGGCGGCGCTTCGGCAGTGGCTCATGAAAAGCCGTTTTGCGAATCTGCCGAATGATACGCTGGATGCTGTGCGCTTCTGGAAGCTGGCAGCAGGTGGTTACATACTGGAAGATGCGGGCGGCTATAAATATTACCTGTCTGAAAGTCAGTTGAACGGCGAAGAGCCGGAGCAGGCAGCAGGAGAAAGGGCGAACGATGGCAAATAGACGCTTTTACTGGATGAAGCTACCAAGTGACTACTTCGGGCAGCTGATCCAGAAGAAAATGAGGAAGCAGCCGGACGGGGCAGAAATGCAGCTGATTTATTTGAAGTTGCTGCTTTACTGTATCGATAAGGACGCGGAGATCATCTTTCAAGGGGTTTATGATTCCGTAGAAGATGAAATAGCTGAGGAAATAGGCGAGGACGCGGAAGCGGTAAAGAAAACACTCACTTTTCTGGAGGCAAACAAGAAACTGGAACGAACGGAGCACGGTTTTATATTGCCGGAGGCGTTGGAGTTGGTTGGTTCTGAAAGCGTATCAGCCGAACGGGTTCGAAGATTCAGAGAGCGGCAGGCGTTACAATGTAACGCGGATGTAACGGAGTGTAACGCGGACGGCGCACAATGTAACGTAGATATAGATAAAGATATAGATATAGATAAAGATATAGATAAAGAGAAAGATAAAGATAAGAGTAAGATAAAGAGTATATACTGCGTAGAGCTGTCAGAGACACCTCAACGCCAGCCGCCGCCAAAAACTGATAAAAAGTCGGAGACAATAGAAGTAGAACCGGTTCCAAGTGGCTACAAGATTATCTTGCTTGATAAGAGCTTTTATGAAATCCCGCTTGAAAAGCTGAATTTCTGGAAAGAATCCTATCCGGCTGTGGATGTGGAACAGGAGATCCGGAACATGGAAGCGTGGGCGGATGCGAACCCGACAAGGCGAAAAACCCGAAACGGGGTAGTGCGTTTTATCACTAATTGGCTTAAAAGGGAACAGGACAAGGGCGGCAGCTACCAGAGGGGAAACAGCCGACAGAATGCATCGTATGATTTAGACAGCTATTTACAACAGAGAATAAACGGAGGTAATGCGAATGATAACACAGGAACAGGCTTTACAGATTATCCAGCTTTTTAAAACAGCTTATAAAGAGAATTATCGGGATGTATCGCCGGAAGAGGCAGAGCGGAAAGCGGTCATTTACCGGGACATTCTTCAAGATTACACCTTTGAACAGGTGCAGATGGGGATCCGGGCGTATATGTCAGAAAATCATCAGTATGAGCCGAAGCCGGGGCAGATTGTTGCCAGAATCCGGGGAAATATAGGCAACCTGGACGAGCTGGCAGCAGAAGCATGGGGCGAAGTATGGAAAAAGATTGTTTGCCGGGCAAGTGTGGCAACACAGGAAGATTACAACGCTCTTCCGGAGCTGACCCGGAAAACAGTTCCGTTTAGCTTATTGCTTACTTGGGGAATGGCAGAGACTCCGAACATTGAAACATACGCCCGCAGGGACTTTATAAACGATTACAAGATTGTTTTAGAGCGGGAACAGAAACGGCAGGCGATACCAAAGGCAGCGCTGGAAGCTCTGCAGCGTTCAGCAGAGCCGGAGAAGCTGGAAGAGAGGACGGCAGATTCAGCTATAACGCCTTGCATCAGTGACAGGCAGACAGCAAAGAAGAACACCGGCTATACGGATTCAGAAGAGTACCAGCGGAAGCGGGCGACTTTGTACGAACGATTGAAAAAGTAAAATAAAAAAAGCCCTTGGGATGTTGGCGCATCCATAAGGGCAAGGCTTACAGCCGGAGCTGTGAAAAAACCATTTAAAATATAATACCACAGCCCGGCGGAAAGGAAAAGACATGAGAGAAGAAAAAATAAATTTATGTGATTTATCAGCGGAAATAATCGGGATTTCGAGAATAGTATCGGGGCTGTCGAATCAGTTGGATAATAAAAAGACGGACACGCTGACGGTTGACTCTTTGCAGAAAGCACTTTTCGGCGTATCTACACACTTGGACAGAATCGTGAATGATTTGCAGGATGCAGATATGAGACAGTGGGCAGATTCCCAGAATGGGACTCTGTAACGAACGGTTTTACATAGATTTAATTAGACTGAACCGCTGACCGCTGCGATAGTGCGGGAAGTAACGATATGTGACACCCTTGGAGGAATAAATGGAGTAGCGAAACGCGACACCATCGGAGGTATAGGAATGAATGAAAGAATGACATGGGAGTTCCTGAAAGCATCGTTGTTTATCAATTTTCTGTTTGCGCTGGCGTTCTGCTTCGTGAAATAGAGTCGGAAAGCGCGACGGAAAAGGAGGAAAAACGTGATAAAGATAAAAATATCGTATGAGCGGCCGGAAGAGCTGCAGAAAGTCCTTGAAAGGCTGGCGCCGAATGTGAAGAATTTAAAGGTGGCTAGGAAGCAGGACGGCAGATTCTTAAAGGCATATGTGACAATGGAATAAGATTTTGGCAGGGGACTGGGCACTTGGAAAAGGTAGCCTATCCCCTGTTTTTTCTTTGAAATGGCTTGAAAAACAGCCGGAATCCTTTGTAAAATCAATGGTTTTCTTGAATATATCCCCCTATTATGGTACAATAAACATAGGCAAACGAATATTGATAAGTACCCCACAGAAAAAATGTGTGTGCCTGTTTACTCTCCAAACTGTGGAAGCCTTTGATAGAATGGCGCGGGAATAGCTTAGTTCAGAAATGAACGAAGTTGTTTTTGCGCCTTTTTGTTTGCTTAAAATAGCCCACCGGGCGTAAAACGGGAAAGGAAATGGAATGGAAAATAACAATACCAACACTCAGACAGAGGGAAATAACACCCAGCAGATAGCGGGGGGTAGCACAGAACCGAAGACGTTCACACAGGAAGAAGTGAATAGAATCGTTCAGGACAGATTAGCAAGAGAAAGAAGAGGCACCGGGCAGACTATCGAGGAAAGAGAATTGGATCTTACCCGGCGAGAAAATAGAATGAAATGTGCCGAAAAGCTGACGGAAGCAGGATATCCGAAAGAATTGTTAGATATCCTTGATACATCAAACGCTGAAACGTTCATGGAGAATGTCGGGAAACTGGCAGCGATGCAGATCCAGGCGCCGAACGCAGCACCGATTCCGCGGGTGGTGAGCGTGACTCCGGGCACTCTTAAAGAGAGCGAAGAAGCGGATGTTCGAAAGGCTTTCGGCTTAGACTGAAAGGAGTTAATGAATGTCGATTGATTTAGCGACAAAGTTCGCCCCGTATACGGACGAAAAATTTAAGGCAGAAAGTAAAATTTCACTGCTTACGAATCAGGACTTTGATTTCGTAGGTGCCCGCATTGTCAAAGTTTATAAAATCAGTACCGCGGAAATGAACGATTATGTCCGCCATCCGGTTTCTGACTATGCGGCTTCCAGATACGGAACAGCGAAAGACCTTGACGCCACTACAGAAAGTTTTGAAATGACAAGAGATCGATCGTTCACATTCACGATTGACAAATTGGATGCGGACGAAACAAACCAGCAGCTCACAGCGGCAAAGGCACTTGCCAGACAGCTCCGTGAGGTAGTGATTCCGGAAGTGGACGCATACACCTATAAAGCGATGGCAACGAAAGCGGGCAATAAACCGGATGCGGTAGCGCTTACCGCTGAAAATATCTATACGGAGATTCTGAAAGCGAGCAAGGCGCTGGATGATGAGGAAGTGCCGGAGACTGACAGACAGCTTGTTGTCAGCCCGGAAGTGTACCAGCTTATGAAGCGTTGCAAGGATATCACAATGGAAACGGAGATCGGGAACGATTTAAGGATCCGCGGCGTAATTGCCAACCTTGACGGCACGAACGTGATCAAGGTGCCGGCGGTAAGACTTCCGGAACACTTCGGTTTCATGCTGGCTCATCCATCCGCGACGGTAGCACCAACCAAACTGGCTGACTATAAAATCCACCAGGATCCGCCGGGAATCAGTGGTGATCTGGTAGAGGGGCGTATCGTCTATGATGCGTTTGTGCTGGATAATAAAACAAAGGCTATTTATTATCAGGCACAGCCGGAATAATAAAAGAGCGCTTCGGGCTTTCCTGTTGGATTGTTCGGGGCGCTTTTTTTATGTGAGGTGGTAGATGGGAAAAATAAGATTACGGACAAACAGTGCAACGGAGGTGCGCCGGACTATATCACGGGTAATCAACATGGTCGCGAACGGAGAAATGGACAGCAAGACCGGAAATACAATCATAGTTGGCTGTAATGCGGTTCTGTCATCCATTCGCACAGACGAACAGAAACGCCGGATTGATGAGCTTGAACGGCTTATCAGAGAGAGCGAGGAAGGAGAGGGCAATGGATAGGATAGAAAGCCTTGAAAGGAGATTTAATCGCCTGCAGCGCTGCGAAATAGAAGATATGTTTGATGTAGAGCTGAATATTTACGGCTATGATTACGCGGTGGAAGAGTACGGGAAAGAATACGTTGATCGCCGGATGAAAGGAGGAAAAGAGAGTGGATGAGATTCTGAAGGTGCTTGCGATCGTACTTGGGGTTTGGCTGGGGCGCTGGATTGCAGGAAAATGGGATAAATAACAAAGAGGGGTAAGGACATGACGAACGAGGAACTTGTGATCCGGATCCAGTCCGGGGAGGATGTGGAAAACAACATGGCGCTTCTGTATGGACAGGTAAAAAACTTTATTCGGTCGATTGCCTGGCAGTATCGGGACAGCGGAGAAATGGAAGATTTAGAGCAAGAAGGCTATCTTGCATTGTATCCGCCTATAGACAACTTCGATCCGGATGCAGGCTGTAAGTTCCTTACCTATGCAGCACCTTGGATCCGGCAGGCAATGCGGCGCTATCTGCAGAACAGCGGCGGTTGTGTGCGGCTCCCGGTGCATTGCCTGGAACAGATTCAGAAGATGCAGAAATATCAAGCCGAATATTACAGAAAACATGGTTGTGATGCGTCAGATGCCGAGATTTGCCGCTTTATGGGTCTTACCCTTGAACAGGTCGAGGGACTTCGGGAAAACGCCTGTATGATGAATCTGCGAAGTCTGGAAGCACCTGTAACAGGGCGCGATGGTTCAGAGGATGCCACAGCGGGCGAACTGGTTGCATCTGCTGAAAGTCTGGAAGAGGATGTTATAGAGCGTATCCAGCGCGAGGAATGCAGCCGCGAAGTGTGGGCGTGTGTGGATGAGCTGGAGCCGAAGCAGGCGGCGATCATCCGGGCGAGGTACCAATATAGCGCCACACTGGAAGAGGCGGGGCGGCTGTGCGGTCTGACGGCATCAGAGGCACGGACAAAGCAGAGCAAGGCGATCCGGAAGCTGCGGAGCTGGGACTATCGGGAGCGCCTGGCGCGGTTCCTGCCAGAGTACGAAGAAATATACGGCGATGGACTGCGGGGGAATGGCGTAGGACTTTTTCAGAGAACATGGACAAGCAGCACCGAACGCGCCGCGCTGCATCTGGTAGAGTGATGTTTTTTAGGGACTGTTTGGGGACTGAAATCGTAAAAAGTCCCCAAAAGTTATGAAAAAGTAGAGAAAATAGGATTCGAAAAACCCTTATAAATCAATGGTTTCAAGACTTTTTGCAGAGCGTGAAAAGGCTTTTCTTCTCGTTCGTAATGCGTAGGTCGCCGGTTCAAGTCCGGCAGGGAGCTGATGAGTGGAACCCCTCTTGATTATCAAGAGGGGTTTCTTGCATAATAGGAAATACCTTGGAATTCTCCATTGCCTGTGAACAGTTACTATTACACAAGAAGGTACGGCCTTTATTCCATATAACCACTTGCACGATCTCCGCAAATGATATAAAATAATAACATACAAAAGACAAGGCGGCAGACGGCAGAGTTCGTACTGCCGCTTCCGTTTGCCAGGAAAGGATATTTCATGCCATGAGACAAGAAGAATGGACGGTAGAAGCGGCAGATGCATATCTGAATGAGATACCGAAATTTACCAGTGAAAAACATACGGCGGAGGGGCTTCGCAGGATGCTTTCATACCTGAATGCATTGCCGCAGGAGGAAAGAATCGTACATGTGGCCGGAACGAATGGGAAAGGGTCGGTCTGCTCGTTTCTCGATGCGGTTTTGCAGAAAGCCGGGAAGCGGACGGCGCGGTTTACGTCTCCTCATCTGGTGCGCGTGACGGAGCGTTTTTCTTTTGATGGACAGGAAGCAGACGATGCACTGTTCCTGGAGGCATTTGAGGCGGTTAAGGCATCATATGTTCATTTTGAGCAGGAAGGACTGGGGCGTCCGACGTATTTTGAATATCTGTTTTTGATGTTCATGTGGATGGTGCGCCGGAAAAAGCCGGAGTATGTGATTCTGGAAACGGGGCTCGGCGGACGGCTGGATGCAACGAACTGCATCGAGCATCCAGCGCTTACGGTCATCACTTCAATCAGCCTTGACCATATGGAATACCTGGGCGGCACGGTGACACAGATCGCGGGCGAAAAGGCGGGAATCCTGAAAAAAAATATGCCGGTGGTGTACGATGATACGGATGCGGCGGCTTCGGCAGTTATCAGAAATCGGGCGGCGGAACTTTCCTGTCCGGCATATCCGATCAGCCCGGCAGTGTATACGGATCTTCGGCGGGAACATGGCGGGATGATTCTAAGGATAAAAGAGAAAAGCCAGCGTCTGTTTATTCCCTTCGAAGCGGAATATCAGGCGGTCAACGCCTGCATCGCTTACCAGGCGGCGCGGCTTCTTGCAGTGGACGGGGAGACAGCGGCAGCGGGCATTCGGAATGCGGTATGGCACGGACGCATGGAGGAGATCCAGGACGGAGTTTATCTGGATGGCGCTCACAATGAGGGCGGAATCCGTGCGTTTGTGGGCGCGGCGGCAGAGGTGGCAGCGCGCAGAAGAGAAGAGTCCGGGAAAGATGGTCGGATTTTTCTGCTGTTTGCAGCCGTTTCAGATAAAAATTATGAATCGATGCTGGAAACACTGATGCGGAAACTGAAGCCGGATCGATTGGTGCTGACTCATTTATATACATCGCGGGCACTTTCGATGGAGGCGATGGAAAAAGCAGCACACCGGGTGGCAGATGGCTGTGAGGTTCAAAGTATACCAGATGTAAAAACAGCTTATCAGACACTGGTTCAGGAAAAACGTCCGGAGGATACCTGCTTCTGTGTGGGTTCTTTGTATTTAATCGGAGAGCTGGAGAAAAAGATTTCCCGAACTGGATTTGACAGCACCGCCAGAATGGTGTAAGATTAGCGGGAATGTATATCCATGTAATAAAGGAAGAAACTCTGGAGGAAAAACATGAGTGGCGAAGGAATGACAATCAATTTCGAAGAAGAAATCGAACATTTTAAACCGAGTCTGGAGGTCGAGGAGGTCGGCGAGGCGATCGTGAAGAGTGACCTGACAGATATGTCGGATATTATGATGGAACTTTTAAAACATATGAAGGAATAGGCGGACATGATGGATCGAACAAGAAAAATTCGCCTGATTTCCAACAGCTTTTACAATGCCGGGCTGGAACGGGCAAAGAGACGGGATTTAACAGGGGCGGTCGAGTATCTGAAAAAATGCCTGAACCTGAACAAGTATCATATTGATGCCAGAAATCTTCTCGGACTTATCTATTATGAGATGGGTGAGGTGTCGGAGGCGCTGGTGCAGTGGGTTATCAGCATGAACTTTAGGGAGCAGGATAACCGGGCTGATTATTATTTAGACCAGATTCAGCGCAAGCAGGATCGTTTGGATCAGGCGAGCGCGACGATTCAGAAATATAATCAGGCGCTTCTGCAGGCGCAGACCGGAAGCGACGATCTGGCGACCTTACAGCTTACAAGAGTTGTAGAAGCTAATCCGAGATTTGTAAAAGCACATCTTCTGTTGGCTCTTTTGCATATTAGTCATGAGGATTATACGAAAGCGGGCAAATCCCTGTATAAGGTACTCAAGATTGATAAAAACAATCCCAAGGCGAACTGGTATATGGAGATTGTTAAGGAACATACCGGCAAGGCGGATATCGAGCGGAGAAAGCTGAAAAACGCATTTTCCCACCGCCAGATGCAGGATGATGATGTCATTATGCCGCCGACGTACAAGGAGAATACGGGACTGCAGTCGGTACTCAATATCGGCGCGGGACTGCTTTTGGGCGCGGCAGTTATCTTTTTCCTGGTGATGCCAGCCAAGATTAAGCAGGCAAATAATGCACATACGCAGGAAATGCTCCAGTACAATGAGCAGCTCAATCAGAAAAATGAAGAGATTGACAGTTTAAATGAGAGCATTGAGACCTCGAAAAAGGACAAAGAAGAGGCGGAGAACAAGCTGGATACGATGCTCAACAGCAATGACAGCGTTCTGAACCAGTATGCGAAGCTCGTCAAAATGCTGCAGGCATACCGCAACAATAACCTGGCAGAGGCGGTTACCTATTATGAGGGCTTTGATCCGTCATTATTTACGGACGAGACGGTCGTTTCCATTGCCAACGGGGTAAAGCAGGACATCGAGACAAATGGCTACCAGACGCTGGAGGATCTGGCATACACGATGTGGTCGGCAGGCCGTATGGCGGAAGCACTGGCAGATTACCAGACCTGTCTGGCGATCCGTCCGGCAAACCCGAAGGTTATCTTCAGCATGGGTATGATTTACCGGGCACAGGGCGAGACAGACAAGGCGGTCGAAATGTTTACGCAGATTGTGACCCAGTATGCGGATTCCGAGCAGGCGGACAAGGCAAGACAGCAGCTCGCCGAGCTTGCGCCGGATAACCAGCAGGCTGCAGTTCCAGGTCAGTCCATCATCAGTCAGGGAGAGACTGCGGCGGATGAAACGGCAGCAGGCAGCGGAGCGGAGACGCAAGCGGCGCAGTAAGTACAAATATAATACGGCAGATAATTAAGAAGAAAAGCACTGTAAAGATAAAAACTTTACGGTGCTTTTTTGTTTCATAGGAAATTACGTCCTATGAAACAAAAAACGCTCCGCGAGGATGCGCACTCGCGCGAAGCAGAAACATGTCGCAAGCGACCGCGCGAGACGCCCGAATGTGCCAAAGCACATTCTTTTTAGGTATATAGGAAAAGGCTGCATAAAAAATCGAAAAAGGGGGAATCCTGATATGGAACGAAATATGTTTACATACGAAGCGATCGATTCGGCGCTGGTGATTCATCTGCCGAAGGAGGTAGATCATCATAACTGCCTGACACTCAAATATGAAACAGACCTGCTTCTGGCGGAAAATTATATTAACCGGATTATTTTTGATTTTTCAGGGACGGAATTTATGGATAGTTCCGGGATCGGTGTAATTCTCAACCGGTATAAGCAGATGGAGGGTAGCAGCGGCACGGTGGCGGTGTACGGGGCAGGCGAGCGGATGCGCCGGATTTTGCGGATCGGCGGCGTGTATCGTTTGGTGCAGTCGTACCGGACGAGAGAGGAGGCACTGGATGGGAGACATTAAAGGAGAGATGAATATGTATGCGGATGATATATCTGTATCAGAAACGGAAGTGAAAGGAAAACTTAAAAAAATAAAAAATTCAGAAGAATACAGAAAATTTGAACAGAATGAACAGAGACAAGCAGAGAAGAATGGCACGTGGATGCACCTGGAGATAGACAGCCATTCATCGAACGAGGAGTTTGCCCGTGTCACAGCGGCAGTCTTTATGAGCCGGATGAATCCGACGATGGAAGAGCTGGAGGATGTGAAAACGGCGGTCTCGGAGGCGGTGACAAATGCGGTGATTCATGGGTATAGCGATGAAATCGGAATTATTTACATAGAAGCGCGGATTGAGGGAGAAGAACTGATAATTTCGGTCCGGGATGAGGGAAAAGGAATCCTGGATGTGGAAAAGGCGATGGAGCCGATGTATACGACAGACACGACCGGCGAGCGCTCAGGGATGGGCTTTTCGTTTATGGAAGCGTTTATGGATGAGGTCGAGGTGGAGTCCAGGGTGGGCTGCGGAACGTGTGTGACGATGAAAAAGCGAATTGGAAGGGAATATATGAATAAAGAACAGGAAGAAAAAGAAACGGCGGAGTTCTATGGATAAAACCATCGAGCAGATCAAACGGGCACACCAGGGCGATAAGACGGCGCGGGAGGCGCTGGTAAAGGACAATCTGGGGCTTGTATGGAGCATCGTCCGCCGCTTTGCGGGGCGGGGGTGTGAGACGGAGGACTTATTTCAGATCGGAAGTATCGGGCTTTTGAAGGCGATTGATAAGTTTGACCTATCATATGAGGTGCGTTTTTCGACGTATGCGGTGCCGATGATTGCGGGGGAGATCAAACGTTTTCTCCGGGATGACGGGATCATCAAGGTCAGCCGTTCCATCAAAGAGCAAAACCAGCGGCTCCGGGCAGCGAGGGAAGCGCTCTGCACGGCGCTTGGGCGGGAGCCGACGCTGGAAGAGCTGGCGGCGCAGATTGGAGTGAGCTGTGAGGAAGCTGCCGCATCAATGGCGGCGGACAGTCCGGTTGAATCGCTCTCTGCACCAGCCAGCGCCGGGGAAGAAACTGGCCTTCTGCTTCAGGACCGGATTGCTGGGGAGACAGCGGAGAATGAGGTTCTGCTTGACCGGATGCTTTTGGGAGATTTGCTGAAAATGCTCAATGGACGGCAGCGGGAGATCATTGTGCGGCACTATTTTTATGATCAGACACAGACTCAGATCGCGGCGCAGCTCGGCATTTCACAAGTACAGGTGTCGCGGATCGAGCGGAAAATATTAGGGCAGATGCGCGCAAAGTTGGAAGAAACATGAGAAAAAAAGACAGGCTCATAATTCAGAATATATGAATGTGCATACTCCATTGAAAGACAGCCATACTACTGGATACAGGAACTTTTGGAGTTTCCAGAATACACAGGAAGGATGGAAAAAAATGACGGGAAATGTGAAAGTGACAATGAAAAAAAAGATGGGAATCTGTATCTGGGTCGGATGCATGATTCTGATTGTGGCAGCGCTCTGTCTCTGTCTGATGGCAGTGGGGCGGGACAGCGTCTACATTGACGGAACCTTCGTACAGCATTCCGGGGACAGCGCGGAGGCATTTTTGAGACCGGAGGCACAGACGGAGAAGGCAGCATTATGACACAGACGGTCTATCTGAAACTTAGCCAGATCACGCAGGTACATGAGAAAAATGTACCGCTTGCAAGCCTGGGAGAAGTTTATTGCAGTGAAAAAAGCGTGGAAAGCCGCTGTCGTGCGATGATCGTGAAGAGGATCCGCGGCGGCGGGAAACAGCGCGAAAGCCGTCTGGTTGGAAACGTCATGGAGATTATCCAGCAGATTGAACGGGAAATTCCGGGGACATCGGTGCAGAATCTGGGGGAGACGGACTATGTCATTCATTATCAGCCGCCGCGCCGTCAGGCGCTTGTCTGGCAGTGGTGCAAGACGCTGTTCGTCTGCCTGATTTGCTTTTTCGGGGCGGCATTTGCGATCATGACATTCAACAACGATGCAAATGTGCTGGATGTATTCAGGAAAATATATGAGATCACGACGGGGCAGGCGTCGGACGGAACAACGGCGTTGGAGGTCGGTTATTCGATCGGGCTTCCGGTGGGGATTTTGCTGTTTTTTAACCATTTTACTTCGTGGAAATTCAGTCTCGATCCGACGCCGCTGGAGGTAGAAATGCGCCTGTATGAGGAAAATGTCAATAAAACGCTGATTCAGAACGAGGAGCGGAAGGAGGATGACATCGATGTTTCTTAAAGAAGCGCTGCTTTTGCTGGCGGGGCTGGCGGCGGGAAGCACGGTGGCAGCAGGAGTCTACGCCTTTCTGGTGGTCATCGGCGTTTATCCGCGCCTGATTGGAAAGACGGCGACGGCGTCGAAGGGGAAAATCTTCTTGTATGAGACGATTATCGCGCTGGGAGGATTGTTTGGAAATGTGGTGGATTTATTTACAGAGAAAGTGAAACAGCTGACCGGGAGTTTTCTGAGAATAGCGTGGCCAGCGGCAATGCCGGAGGCAGAGTTGTGGCAGAAGGCAGCAGAAGGCGGTGGCAGAACGGGAGCTGGTGCTGGATTTCTGGTGATGTTTGGAAATGTCTCCGGACAGCTGCTTCTAGCGGCTGCGGGACTTTCCTGTGGTATTTTTGTGGGCTGCCTCGTCATGTCGCTGGCAGAGACATTGAAAGCCCTGCCGGTGCTGAGCCGCCGCCTGCGTCTGGCAGTGGGGCTGCCATATCTGCTTCTCGCGATTGCGGCGGGGAAATGTGCGGGTTCGCTGTATTATTTCTTACATGGAATTGGAAAACAGTAGAAGAGAGGAGAAACCATGGAAGCCAGAAAAGATCAATATGAAGCATATGTCAAATCGGTTACGCCCGTCCACAGTACATGGAAAAATGTGTTGATGGCGGGCATTTCCGGCGGGCTGATCTGCCTGGCGGCGCAGATCAGCACAAATTGTCTGGTTCAGACAGGCATGGAGGAGAAAACGGCGGCGCTCTGGACGATGCTGGGACTGATTCTGCTCAGCGTTATCCTGACAGGGGCAAATGTATTCCAGAAGCTGGCGCGCGTTTTTGGGGCTGGTGTGCTGGTTCCGATCACCGGATTCGCCAATTCAGTTGCATCCCCGGCGCTGGAATACAAGGCGGAAGGGCAGGTATTTGGTGTCGGATGCAAAATATTTACAATCGCGGGTCCGGTGATCCTGTATGGGATTCTGAGTTCGTGGGGATTAGGGGTTGTGTATTGGGGGTGGATGATGCTGACTCAATAATAAACGAAAAAAAGTCTCAATAATATAATAAGAATCTTTCTTGTTTTGTGAAAAATGAGGGTTTACAATCCGGAAATAAATACCTATAATAGCCATAGGGTAATCTGGCTGTCTGAACAGTCAGATTTATTATAGAAAAAAGGAACCAGAGAGATGGACGTTTGCTAAGAGGGATAACCGCTTTCGTGACGAGGCGGCTGTCACAGATCAGACAGACCGAGCATGAATGTCTCAGCCGGTCCCGGAAATGGAGTGCTTTATGGCAGAAAAGGTGTTAGAAGTAAATCAGATAAAAGCAAATATAGAAGAAAAAGAGATCCTGCACGGCGTTGATTTGAGCGTCGGCGCAGGAGAGGTACATGTCCTGATGGGACCGAACGGCGCGGGCAAATCGACGCTCGGAAACGTCCTGATGGGAAACCCGCGATATCAGATCACGGGCGGTCAGATCTTATTTAAGGGTGAGGATATCACACATGAGTCCACGGACAAGCGTTCCAAAGCCGGTATGTTCCTGTCTTTCCAGGAGCCGCTGGAGGTACCGGGACTTTCGCTGGAAAGTTTCCTGCGGAGCGCGATGCGCCAGCAGACTGGCAAGAACTTAAAGATCTGGGAATTTCATAAACAGCTCAAAAAGGCGATGGACATTCTCCAGATGGATGAATCGTATGCACAGAGAAGCTTAAACGTGGGCTTTTCCGGCGGTGAGAAGAAAAAATCTGAGATTTTACAGCTGATGCTCTTAAATCCGAGTCTGGCAATCCTCGATGAGACAGACTCTGGTCTGGATGTTGATGCAGTCCGTCTGGTTTCTAAGGGTGTGGAAGAGTACCAGAAGAACCAGAACGGCGCGCTTCTTATTATCACGCACAGCACCCGGATTCTCGATGCACTGCATGTTGACTATACGCACATCATGGTAGATGGAAAGATCGTGGCAACCGGTGACGGCTCCCTGGTTGATAAGATCAACCAGGAAGGCTACGAATCCTTTATCCGTGAGGCGGGTGTGGCAGACGCCCGGAACTAATCGTTACTGTTCGCAGGCAGGCATTTTTGGAATCGAAAGTGCTGTAGGATAATGCGACAGTAATAACGAATCAGCACGGGTAATATGGAGGCATCAAACATGAAAGAAAGAACGTATGTAGATGACATTGATCGCAGCGTCTACGATATAAAAGACAAAGAAAATGACGCATATAAAGTAAAAGCGGGTCTGACCCCGGAGATCGTTGAGAAGATTTCTAAGGAGAAAAATGACCCGGCATGGATGCAGCAGTTCCGTCTGCAGTCCTTACAGATTTACAATTCCCTGCAGGTTCCGAACTGGGGACCGGATATCGAGGATCTGGACATGGATAACATCGTAACCTATGTCCGTCCGAAATCCAAGATGAGCGCTAAATGGTCGGAGGTTCCGAAGGACATCAAAGATACCTTTGAGCGTCTGGGAATCCCGCAGGCGGAGCAGAAATCACTGGCAGGCGTGGGCGCCCAGTATGACTCGGAGTTAGTATATCATAACGTGCGCGCGGAGGTAGCGGCGCAGGGCGTTGTCTACACCGATCTGGAGAGCGCAATGCACGGCGAATATGCGGAAATGATCCGGACGCATTTTATGCATCTGGTCAAACCGCAGGAACATAAATTTGCAGCGCTGCACGGGGCGGTCTGGTCCGGCGGATCTTTTGTGTACGTGCCAAAGGGCGTGTCGGTTACGATCCCGCTTCAGTCCTATTTTCGACTCAATGCACCGGGAGCCGGACAGTTTGAACATACTCTGATCATCGTTGATGAGGGGGCATATCTGCATTTCATCGAGGGCTGTTCTGCGCCGAAATATAACGTAGCAAACCTGCATGCGGGCTGTGTCGAGCTGTACGTCGGCAAAAATGCGAAACTCCGCTATTCGACGATCGAGAACTGGTCGAAAAATATGTACAATTTGAACACCAAGCGCGCGATTGTGGAAGAGGGTGGCACGATCGAGTGGGTATCGGGTTCCTTTGGTTCCCATGTATCGTATCTGTACCCGATGAGTATTTTAAAGGGTGACGATTCAAAGATGGAATTTACCGGCATTACTTTTGCCGGAGAAGGTCAGAACCTCGATACCGGTGCGAAGGTAGTCCACACGGGCAAACGGACTTCTTCCTATATTAATACGAAATCTATTTCCAAGGACGGCGGTATCAGTACGTTCCGAAGCAGTGTGCAGATTGGAAAACAGGCATCCGGTTCTAAGGCATCGGTTTCCTGCCAGTCCCTGATGCTGGATGATATTTCACGTTCCGATACGGTCCCGGCGATGGATATCCGGACCCGCGATGCGAACGTCGGCCATGAGGCAAAGATTGGACGGATCAGCGACGAGGCTGTTTTCTATCTGATGTCACGCGGCATCAGTGAGGAGGACGCGCGCGCAATGATCGTCAGCGGATTTGCGGATGATGTATCGAAGGAGCTGCCGCTTGAGTACGCGGTTGAGATGAATAACCTGATTCAGCTTGAGATGAAAGGCAGTATCGGATAATAGATGGTTACTGTTTGCAGCGGGGATTTTGAAATAACAGATTCTGCTGCGGGGCATGCAAGTGCATGAATGGTAACGACAGGAGGAAACAATGGGACAGAAAGAAATGATAGTAAACATTCTTCCGACCCGAACCTGGAACCGGCTGGGAATGAACGAAAGCCAGATACAGATTGAGTGGCCGGAGGAAAGTGTTTTGATAAAACCGGAGCGCCTGGCAGCAGGTGTGACCTGGGAAAAAGAAATCTCCGGAAAAGAGTGGAATGAAATCCAGACCGGCATGGGACGCGAGTACGATGCAATGGCGGCGGAATGCGGAACGGCTGGCGCAAATAGAACGGACACTGTAAATGGAACGGCTGTTGCAGAAGAAAATGCCGGTGCGGGAAGTATCTACCGGCTGACAGCGGAAGCGGCAGCTGTGCTGCAGAATGAAAATACAGAATGGACGGTTCTCTGCGTCGATTACAAAAACGGCAGTTACCAGAACCGCCTCTGCCTGGATGCAAAGGAAAACAGCCGCTTAAACGTGCTGATCGTATTCCGCTCCGGGGAGGACGCACAGGGAACATCCTCGTTCCAGGTAAAGGTCCATGCGGAAAAGAATGCAAAGGTACAGCTTCAGGAAGTGCAGCTTCTCGGCGTCGGATATACCTGCCTGAGTGATATCGGTGCATCCTGCGGGGAAAATGCCACATTTGAGCTTTTGAAACTGGAACTGGGCGCAGGCAAGGTCTACGCGGGCTGCCTGACCGAGCTGGAAGGAAAAAAGAGCGCATTTGACGCGAAGATCGGCTATTACACCAGTGTAAACCAGAAGCTGGATATGAACTATACAGTACGCCATCGCGGCAAAAAGACAGAGAGTATGATGGAAGTCTCTGGCGTTTTGCAGGACGGTTCCTCCAAGCTGTTCCGCGGAACGATCGATTTCGTGCCGGGATGCGCCGGGGCAAAGGGAACTGAGCGCGAGGATGTGCTGCTGCTCGGCGATGACATCGTAAACCAGACAATTCCGCTGATTCTGTGTGCGGAAGAAGATGTCGAAGGAAATCACGGCGCTTCGATGGGCGATCTGGACGATGCAACGCTGTTTTATCTGTGCTCCCGCGGACTGTCGAGAGAGGAAGCTGAGCGCATGGTAGCGCGGGCGAGAATCGACGCGCTGAATGAGCTGGTAGCAGACGAGGCAGTACAGAAGCAGGTTCAGGAGTTCATGAACCAGAAGCGATAATAAAATGAAAAAACTGTAAGTTGGCTGCGGTTTGTTTTTGCAGCAAGTATACAAACAAATATATAAGAAGGAACAGAACATGACAGATTACAAGAAAGATTTTCCCCTGCTTGCGAGTTCGGATATCGCATATCTGGACAATGCGGCGACGGCACAGCGCCCGGAGGCGGTATTAAAGGCAGTGGAAGATTTCTATACAAAGAAAAATGCCAATCCGCTCCGCGGGCTCTATGAGCTGGGAATCGAGGCGACGGAGGCATATGAAGCGGCAAGAGAGCGCGTGCGGGAATTTATCAATGCTGGAAAGACGAGCGAGGTTGTGTTTACACGCAACAGCACCGAAAGCCTGAATTTGATCGCGTACAGCTATGGTTTAACCAGTCTGAAAGCAGGCGATGAGATATTAATCAGCATTGATAACCACCACAGCAATATCCTGCCGTGGCAGATGGTATCCAGACAGACAGGCGCGAAGCTCGTTTATCTGGAATGTCAGCCGGATGGTTCTTACCGGGATGAAGATATGGAAGCCCTGGTGACAGAAAAGACAAAGATCGCAGCGATGCCGCAGATTTCCAATGTCCTTGGCCGCAGAAATCCGGTAGAGAAGCTGACGAAACTGGTGCATGAAAAGGGCGGTGTCATCGTCATCGATGCGGCACAGAGCGCCCCGCATATTCCGGTGGATGTGCAGGCACTGGATGCAGATTTCCTTGTATTTTCCGGTCACAAGCTGATGGCACCGATGGGAATCGGCGTCCTGTACGGAAAAGAAGCTCTTCTGGATGCGATGCCGCCGTTCTTGACGGGCGGCGAGATGATCGATTCGGTCAGCCGGGAATCGGCAGTCTTTGCCGAACTGCCGCACAAATTCGAAGCCGGTACCGTCAATGGCGGCGGTGCGGTCGGCTTACAGGCGGCGATTGATTATCTGATGAACGTCGGATTTGACGAGGTACAGAAGCGGGAGGAGCTGCTGACAACACGTGCGATGACGGCGATGCGGCAGATTCCGGGCGTTCATATCCAGGGAAGCGATAAGCCGGAAGAGCACAACGGAATTATCAGCTTTACCGTGGACGGCGTACATCCGCACGATATCGCGTCGATTCTGGATGCCGCAAATGTCAATGTGCGCGCAGGTCACCATTGCGCCCAGCCGCTTTTAAAACATCTGGGTGTATTTGCAACAGCACGTGCAAGTTTTGCGTTCTACAATACGGAGGAGGACATCGACCGTTTTGTCCAGAACCTGAAAGAAATCCGGAGGAAAATGGGATATGGAGAATAGAACCTTTTACAATGAAATACTGACGGATCACAATCTGCATCCGTTACATAAAGAAAAGCTGCCGGACGCCAATCTGGTATTAGAGGGCGTCAATCCGAGCTGTGGAGATGACATCATTCTTCAGTTGAAGGTCGAAGATGGACAGGTGGTAGACGGTGCTTTTGAGGGAAGCGGCTGCGCGATCTCCCAGGCATCCGCTGATATCATGCTGGATCTGATTATCGGAAAATCCGAAGAGGAAGCACGCCATTTGGCGGATCTGTTCCTGCGGATGATCAAGGGCGAGGCAAGCGAGAAGGAGATCGAAGAACTCGAGGAAGCCGGCGCCCTGGTCGATGTTTCCCATATGCCGGCGCGTGTCAAATGCGCGGTGCTGGGATGGCATACGATGGAAGAGATGCTGGATAAGAAAGGCGAGAAATAAGAAAGAACGCAACTGTGAAGGTACTGAACAGTTACGAAAGAACATAAAAAGAAACGGGAGCTATTTTTTGGGAGTGTCAGGGCGGGATGTACCATTTCCGCTCTGATGGTTTATATACCAGAAATAGTCTGGAAAAGAAAGAGAAGTCAGATGTGTTGGTGAAAATATATACAGAATAGATCGGCAAAAGCAAAGTGTACATAGAGAAAATGGTAAAAATAAGCTGGGATAGATGTACGTTTTTTGTATAAAATATCTAAAAGATTGACAGTATATTTACAAAAATAAACAAAAGTGTTAAAATAATCACAAAAAGGATGCAGATGGCGATGTACATACAGATGGCGTACAGCTGAATCCTTTGGCTGGAGGTATGAGAGATGCCGAATTTTTCATATAAAGCGCTGGGGCGGGATGGAAAAGAAGTCCGAGGAGTGCTCCAGGCTGAGAGTGAAGCGGCAGCCGCTTCCAGAATCCGGGAAAGCTATCCGATTCTTCTGAGCATCAGCCAGAAGAAAGAGAAGAAAAGACCTGATGAAGGCAGTCTTCTGGAGATGGAGATCGGAAGCAGGCGGATCAAGACGAAGAAGCTGGCGATCCTGTGTTCACAGTTTGCGCTCACCCTTCATTCGGGCATGACAGTGGCACACGCGATGCGTATGCTGGCAGATCAGAATGAGGACAAGCGAATCCGGAAGATCCTGGGGGCTGCGGCAGAGGAAGTAGCTGCCGGAAGTACCGTTGCGTCGGCGCTGGAAAAGTATAGCGACCGTTTTCCGCTCACATTTATCGAGACGATCCGGGCAGGCGAGCAGTCTGGTACGCTGGAACGATCCTTTGACAGGCTTCAGAAGTTTTACGAAAAGTCCTACAAGACGACGGAGAAGATCAAGGGAGCGATGACCTATCCTTTGTTTGTCGTTGCGGTTGCGGTGGTTGTCCTGATTATCGTCATGGCGAAGGTTATCCCGACACTGGCAGATGTATTTGCCGATCTGGGCGGTACGCTGCCGCTGATGACGCGGATGCTGATCGCGACTTCCCATTTCTTTGCGAAGTGGTGGCTACTGATGCTGGCGGTGCTGGCGTTTTTGAAGATTGGTTCGCAGGTCTACGGCAATACGCCGCAGGGACGGATTGAGAAAGCCAAGCTCATGTTATCCCTTCCACTTGTGGGCGCGATCAACCAGATGAACGGCGCAGCGCAATTTGCCAATACAATGTCGGTGCTTCTGGCAGCGGGTATCACGATCAATCAGGCGGTTGACACGACGGCGAAGGTCATGGACAATGCACTTCTGAGCGAGGATGTTCGCTCCATGCGCGAAGGAATCGAGCGGGGACGCAGTCTGGGGGAATGTCTGCAGGGAAAGAAATATTTCCCGCCGACGATGGTCGATATGTGTTCCGTCGGAGAAGAAACCGGTGAGCTCGAGGAGACACTGGACAATGTTGCCGATTATTACGCCAACGAGGCGGATTATCGAATTCAGCGGCTTCTGGCACTGCTGGAACCGACGATGCTGGTGGTGCTTGCGATTTTTGCGGGTATCATTGTAGTGTCGATTTATCTGCCTATCTTTACAATGTATGATCTGATGTAAGAATTGACTGCACACATGTGAAATGTGATACGGCAGAGGCTGGATGGCGCAGAGGAAATTCTCTGTTCATTAATAAAATACTATACAATAAGGAGATTGATTTTATGAAAGGTTTAATCAAGAAAGTTCGTGAGAACAAAAAAGGTTTCACACTGGCTGAGCTGTTGGTGGTTGTTGCAATCGTGGGCATCCTGGTTGCAATCTCGATTCCGGTATTTACGGCACAGCTGACCAAGGCTAGAATCGCTACGAATCAGGCCAATATGAGAGCGGCGAAAGCAGCAGCGGTAGCTCAGTATATGACGGATGAGATAGATAAGAATAGTGACGCCGCAATGATTTATGATTATGACTTAAAAACTGGTACAGCTACCTCAATCAAGGATGATGCGTCTATAGTAGCTGATGCGAATAAACAGGGTGATATTGAAGAAGAAAAGGGTAGCAAGCAGTATAAACAGATTAATGTAAAAATCGAACCGACGAAGACGAAAGACACTGACGTTATTAATGGTGCAAAAATTACAATATATGCAAAATAAAACCACATACGTGGAAAAAGGTTGCTGAGCATGTATGCGAGAACAGTAACGAAAAATGGATGGGGTTTCCCATCCATTTTTGCTAAATGCGCCTGCCAGAGCTTTCATTTGTGGTGGTACACCTGACTGCCAGGCACATGAAGGTTTAGAAGTAACTGTTCACAGGTAGGAATTTTCTGAACTGAAAATTCCGTACGATACAGTTCTGGCAGCAGATTTTGCCGATTTGGAATGCGCAGCATCGGCAAAATCCCGTTGCTGGGCACACGTGTGTGAACAGTAACGTTTAGAATGAAAGTGATGTTCACATCAGAAATTTTTCAGGATTGAAAAATCCATTCATTGTCAGATACATAAGCGTGGCCTGCAACGCACGAATCAAAACAAAGTCAGCAGGTCATTTTGATAAAAAGTGGGTGAGCAAATGAAAAAGAACCAACACGGTTTTACACTGGCAGAGCTGCTGGTGGTGATAGCGATCGTAGGGATCCTGGCGGCGATCAGTATTCCGATTTTTACGGCACAGCGGAAAAAAGCGGTCATCGCAGCCAATCAGGCGAATGTCCGTGCGGCGAAGGCGGCGGCCGTGGCAATGCTGTATGGAAGCAAGGAAAGCTTGGAACGCTACGAGAACCAGCCGCAGAAGCAATACCGCTATTACCGATACAATGTAAAAGAGGGAAAGATTGTCTGTCAGGCAGAGGGAGAGAACGCGCACATTGAGTACGCACAGGGAAGTGGAACAAAGAAGGTAAATGACCTGGGGCAGGAATACCGGAAGACGGCGATGGAAGCCAAGACACCGTGTACAGATATTCTGGTTTACATCGGAAATCCGGCGGCTAATCCATATGCGAATACGTCTCCGCTTCAGACCGCTCCTTTCTATGAGGGAAATGAAGTTGGGGGAACCAGCCAGAATCCATTTGGTCCAAAGCCGGGATTTGGCGCCAAATAAAAGAAATGAAATTGGGCGTTTTAAGATAAAGATAGCGTTTTACATATCTTGGAAGATATAAAATATTGGGGATTTACAAACAGACAGAACATGGGTACGGACAGGAGATATTCCATTGATGCTGCATCAAACCACATTTTTAACAATTTACATTTTGATGATTACTTTTATTCTGGGCTGTGCGCTCGGAAGTTTTACAGACTGTCTGGCAGGGCGGATGTTAAACGGAACGTCCGTTTTGAAAGGGAGATCCCACTGTGATGCCTGCGGTCATGTGCTGGGAGTACTGGATTTGGTACCGCTTTTTTCACGGCTGTGCCTGCGGGGCAGGTGCCGTTATTGCGGAGCGAAGATCCCGGCGGAGGCATTCTGGACGGAACTTGTTTCAGGAATTGCATGCTGCCTGATTATGTACCGGTACGATGTCTCGGTGCTGGCACTGCGGGGAATTCTGCTCTGGATGGTGCTTTTATGTCTGACACTCACAGATCTGCATGCGTGGATCATACCGGACCGGCTTCAGATAGCCGGAATCCTGATCTTTTTCGGCACGGCGCTGGGCTTACCGGAACCGGGAAGACAGATGCTGCGGGGAGTTCTGACCGGTGCCGGACTGGCTGTCAGTATGCTGGCACTTTCCCTGCTGTTTGACCGCCTGACCGGAAAAGAAAGCTTGGGGGGCGGCGATGTAAAACTTTTTTTGTGACGGGACTGTATATGCGTTCCGCCTGGGAGGTATTATTTTTCCTGATTCTCAGCTGTGTGCTGGGAATTGCAGGTTCTGTCATCGGTCGGAGGAAGAAAATTCCGTTTGGACCGGCGATTGCGGCGGCATGTTTTTGTATGCTGCTGTATGGAGATATATGGACACAATGGTATACAGGGCTCTTTTAAAGGGAGTGCAGAGATGAAGAATTGTTTAGGAATTGAGATTGGACATTACCGTATCAAGATTGCATATGCGGAAAATGGCGAGCTTCGCGAATTTATCAGCGAGCGGGTCGAGGGGATCGACCGGAACGATATGCGTCAATATGCGGATTTAATAAAGGATTTGTTGAAGGAGTATGCGATCCGCTGCCGGAACGTCGTGTTTGTCATCCGGCAGGAGGATGCGTATGTGCGGCGCTTTGAGCTGCCGCTGATGACAGAGGAACAGCTCCGGCTGAATCTTCCATATGAGTTCCATGATTATATCGGAAACGAGATGGATAAGTACGTCTTTGATTATGCGATGATCTATGCGGATCAGGAAAAAATGGATTTGATTGGTGCGGCGTGTACGAAAGAGCTGTCGCAGCAATTTGAAAAACTGGCCAAGATGGCACACTTGAAATTGGTCGGCCTGGTTCCGGCCGTGCTGGGACTGGAATGGATTCTGGAATATGCAGAAGAGAGAATGGCGGATGAGAAGAAGGCTTTGGAGACAAAGCTGAATGCAGAACCTCATAAAAAGGAAGAAAAAGAGAACGCAGAGGGGGCAGAAAAATCGGAAACTGTGAAAGACTATGCGATTCTCGATCTGGGAACCCAAGCATTGCGGATCCATTTCTTTCGCCAGGGGATCTATGATATTACCCGTACCATGGAGCCGGGCTGTGAGGAGATCGAGCAGATCCGTTTGGGAGATAAGAACAAGATGCAGGAACTGGGAATTGAGGTGGAGGAAGAAAACCGCGAGGAGACCGACAAAGAAAAGATGGCGGCTGTGCTGGAGGAGCAGTACCGGACCCGCGCCGTCCAGGTCATGCGAGTTTTGAACTTTTATAGCTTCAACAATGTGAATAATACGATCGACAGCCTCTATTATTGCGGCGGAGGCGCACGATACGGGGAATTGATTGATGCGCTGAAAGAAACGCTGGATCTGCCGGTGCGGAGTGTGGCGGAGCTTCTGCCGGAGGTCTCTTTGGATGAGGAAGACGAGTGGATCGACAGCCCACAGGCATACGGTGTATTACTTGCATAAGGAGGAAGAGCGGTGGCTGATTTAAAATCAATCGCGAATATGCAGATTGGCGGTCCGAAGTATCCGAAAAAACGGCGCATCAATCTGTATCAGAAGCAGACTAAAAAAGGGAAAATAGCGGCGGAGCTGGGCGCGTTTGCCGTTTTTATGGTTTTTGTCTACGGATTTTCGAGATTTGGCGTAATGCTTCCCCTGCAGGAGGCAGACCGGGCAGAGGCGGTTTATGCGGCGACAGAGAAGGAGCTTCGTACATTGGAGAAATCCAACGAGGTGTACGGTGAGGTCCTGGCAGAGTACGCGCATTATGGAAATGGGTATCTGAATGAGGAAGAGAGTAAGCTTCCGGACCGCCGGATGATGCTGGATTCCCTGAAATCACAGATTTTCCCGCTGACGGCAGTTTCGAGTGTTTCGATCACCTCGGATCAGATGTCATTGGAAGGAACCATTCCCAATGGTACACTCTTTTCGCAGCTGGTCCGTGATGCACAGGCGGATCCGAATGCGCGCTATGTGACCGCTTCGCTGGAGGAAACAGTGAAGAAAGATGGCGAAGAGAGAGCTCTGGCATCCTTGAAGCAGGTGGGAGTGTCAATGGCTGTATTTTTTAACGAACCAGAAGAGGGCAAAGAAAAATGAATTCGTTAGGGAAATATGTATTAACAAAAACACAGAAAATAGTGCTGCTGGTTGTAGTCTTTGCCCTGATCGCGGGCGGCTACTATGCCGGATTTTACCTGCCGGTGCAGAGGCGGATTGAGGCGGCGGACACGGCGGAGCTGGATGCCCAGATTCAGCTGGAGCAGATGAAAGCGATGCAGATCCGGCAGATGGAGGAAGAGATCGAGGAAAACAAGACATCGAATGCGCCGATGGTTCCGGCCTACAATCATTTCAAGACGGAGACGGAGGAGCTGAACCGTATTTTTGCGAATGCGTATGATTTTACTTTCCAGTATTCAGAGCCGCAGGTGGACGGAATGGAGATCCGCCGCGCGATGAATATTTCTTTTACGGCGGATTCGTTTGATCACGCTGTTTCGATGCTTCATGAGGTAGTGGAAGGACCATACCGCTGCCTGATCGAGGAACTGAGCATTCAAGATGATGAAGATCTGGAAGATGAAGAGTTAAAGGATATCCGCATCCACCCGGTAGCAGTGACGTTCCAGCTGACTTATTTTGAGACCCGATACGATGCGGAATCAGAAGAAGGTCTGGATCTGGAACCGGAAGAGGCGCAGGCACCGTCGGGACTGGCGAATGCGGATGTGTCGAACCTGCAGCGTTCGGACCTTGAGACAGCGGCAGAGGCGGCGCTGGGAGAATAAAGCATGAAAAAAGCAGAGAACAGTGAAAAACACCCGGAAATCTGGAAGCGGGTTTTCAGCTGTATGAAAAATCAGGATGGCGCCAGCTTGATGGCGGCGCTCCTGTTTTTTGTGTTTTGCGGGGTAGGCGCGTCGATCATTCTGGCGTCCGCCTCTGCATCGGCTGGTAAGATCCGGAATCTTCCGGGAGAAGATCAGAAGCGGTATGCGGTGGACTCGGCGGCGGTATTTCTGCGGGATGAACTGCAGAAGACGGAGAATATAGTCAAGATCAAGGAAGTGATCGTGCATGACAGCCGGAAAGACGAGGAAGACGATGAGGATGATTTTTACTGCTACTACGTCGGCGGCCGGAAAAACAAGGATAATGAGGCGTCGTGGCAGAAGTTCTATGGAACGGATTCGGATTTGTCAAGCCCAGAGAGTGGGAATAGCGCGGTTCTCGATTCACTGATCGTGGATATTTATAGAAATAATGAGTATCGGAAGCTGGCAGACAGGGACGATGCGTCGGAGGAAGAAATGGCGTACAAAGATTTTACCCTGTCAGTGAAGAAAGACGGAATGAGCGGGAACACGATTGACCCGTTAAAGACCAGTGTACGTCTGTGGATGGCGGATGATTATAAAATCAAGGCGGTTATCTCAGATACAGTAACGGCGGATGACAGGAAGGAAGAGCGGTGCGAGAAACGGCTGGAGCTGGAAGCAGCACATAGCTCCGAGCATAAGACGGTCACAGTACAGGGCGATGACGATTCCTACACGATCACGACGACGACCATCATTACGACGATCCGCTGGCAGAACGGAACAATAGAGAAGGAGCTGCTGCAGAATGATAAGTAGAATGAAATGGGCAGCTGGAAGAAAGCTGCGTGCCAATACGGGCGAGACACTGACAGAGGTACTGATATCGGTTCTTGTGATTGCTCTGGGAATGACGATGTTTCTGAGTGCATTTCTGGCGTCCGGCAGGATGCTGCGGCAGGGCGAAGAGCAGATGGCGGGCTATTATGACAGCCGCAATCAGCTGGAGAACAACCGGACAGCGAAACAGGCGTCGGGCAGATATGTTCTGGAGCTGGAGGCATCTGGAACCGGCGGCATGAAGAAAAGCCTGGCGTCAAATGCCTACCAGACAGGCACACAGACGAATTACCGGACGGGACAGTATCCCATCGTGCTGTATGTGAGCCAGGCTGATTCGGATGCAGAAGAGGAAGAGGTAAACTTACAAGAGCTGCTTTACAGATACCGATAGAGGAGACAGAGATGGGACAGGAGAGATGTGAATGCCGCAGATGCAGAAATAGGCATTGCAAGCAGCAGAAACAGACGGCATCCAAGGGTCACCGGAAGCTCTTTTCAGTATGTCAGAAAAAACTTCGGTCAAAGAACGGTATGACGCTGACGGAGCTGCTGGCGGCGATTGTGATTCTCGGCACGATCGGCACGGTGCTTGGAGGCGGCGTGATGATGGTAAAAAATGTTTACCAGAGGACGCAGGATCAGGCAGATGCAGAGCAGGCGCTGTCGCTCACGGCGCAGCTGATGACCGATGAATTTGCCAATGCGCTGGAAGTGAAAAATTCTGCTGGGACTTCCGAAACAGGAGAAATGGTAACACCTCTTTTGCGGAGTGGAAACAGCCACCTGTGGCTGCACTTTAGTGCGACAGACTGGTCTGGCACGGGCATTGAAAAATGGTATGGGGATTATACTTACGATGATGCGTATAAAAAGATACCTCTGCTGACGCAGGCGGCGATCTCGGATGAATATTATACGGCATTTGACGGCTACACCTATTCGGAGGAGACGGCGTGCTTTACGGTTCAAAATCTGGCGATCTACCGGAAAAAAGATACGATGGGAACTTCCCGGAAAGCGGTGGTAAAGCCGATTAACCTGACCGTGCGTGCAGTCAACCTGGATCAGAAATAAAATAAAAACTAACTGTTCAGCAGGTCTGCGCGTGACTGTGAAGGTACTGAACAGTTACAATAAAAAGAGGAACGAGGACAGATGGAGCAGAAGAGACAGAACAAACAGAAGAGAAGGGCGGCGTTTACACTGGCGGAATTTTTGACGGTGATTGCGATTGTCGGTATTCTTGCCAGTCTTTCTTTTGTTGCGGTGATTCATTACCAAAGAAAGCTCCGCCGTCTGGAGATGGATCAGACGGCGAAGGAGATCTTTCTGGCGGCGCAGAATCATCTGACACTGGAAGTCTCCAATGGGACGATTCCGCGTCTGCTCCATATGGAGGCACAGGGGGAATTTTCGGACGATCAAAAGCAGGCAAAGCTGGGAATTTCGGTAGAAAATACAGTGCTGGCGGAGGAGAAAGAGGGAACTATCTACGCGGTTCTCTATGTGCCGGAAAAACAGGCAGGGCAGCCTGAATCGGAACAAGAAGAGCCTGGCGGTGAGGCAGCGCTGGTGTCTGCGAATGTGACCGAGGAGATCCGGCAGCGCCTTCTTCCATTTGGATCGATGGATGAGACTGTCCGTGCAGACGGGAGCTATCTTATTTTCTATGATCCGGAGGCAGGACTGGTCCGCGAGGTGTGGTATTCGGATCATTATCAGTTTGTGCAGACAGATATCGGAAGCGAGGCACTTCTGGCGGCGGCGTCTGATGCCGGAAAACGGGAGCGGTTTACGGGTGCTAACTCCAATTATAAGGATCAGAAGCTGCCGATCGGATATTACGCATCAGGAAATCTGGAAGTTCCGGAACTGCCGGTGGAGAAATTCGAGGCACCGACAGTGAAATTGGTGAATGATGATATTTTATATGCGGAAATCGGGGATCCGAATAAAAATGAACATTCGCTGAGCCTGTTTGTAAAGGGAGAAAAGAGCGGTACAACCGGCTACATCGAGATCAATGCCCCGGGAAGCAGTCGTTCGGCGCGTGTGGCGAAGGTGTCCGGAACTTCGGGCGATTCGGATGGAACGTATCAGGTCATTCTGGATGATATAACGGCGCCAGCCGGCACGGGCGGAAGTACAGGATTCAAATTTATGGATTTCAACCAGCCGGCACAGACGGATATGACATTTCAGCAGGATGAAAGAGGTTTTGCCTCCTTTATTCCGGGCGAAAATATCTTTGTGTACGCGCAGGTTTTCAACAATGAAGCGCTTTCGCAGGTTAAGACGAGCAATACAGATTCAGGCAGCAGCCTCTTTGCATCGATCGGTACGGACCGAAGCGTGGGGATCGGCAGCTTCCGCCATCTGGAAAATCTGGATGAGAGGGTTTCAGGCTGGGAGCCGGATCAGCTGTACACGGGAGCGGTGACTACGCCCAAAACGGTTACGGCGATGCAGAATAGCGATTTGACCTGGAAAGCGGGAGAAAACACTGCGGACGAGAGCGGTTACTGCGGACATGTGGCGAAGCTGCATACGGCATTTGGATCGAATTTTTTGAATCAGAATGCGGAAACCATCTCGATTGCCTACCGGGTGACGGATGAAACGAATGCAGATCGGACGAACCCGACGGCACAGACATATACCACGGAGGCGGGAAGCTATCTTCCGCTTAGCCTGCCGTATCCACTGGACTATCAGGGAAATACATACCGGATTGATGGTCTGCAGGTAGGAAAAACGGCGGCAAGTTCAATCACAGCAGTAGATGGGACGGGCGGACTGTTTGGAACGGTAACGCAGGATATGAGGGTTAAAAACCTGCTGATCCGCCAGCCGGTGGTCCGGACGAAGGCGAATGCAGGCGCTTTGATCGGCGCGGTGACGCCGGGAACGGATTCCCGGGGAACTATAAAGCTGCCAACGGTGGAAATTAAAAAGGTGCAGGTGGAATATCCACAGGTGCAGGCAGAGCAGACTGGCGCTTCCGCCGGTGCGTTGATCGGCACATTTGAGGGCGGCAGTCTGACCGTCCAGGATGCGCTGGCGGAGAATCATTTCCGTGATAAGCTGGGAAGCAGCACAGAAAAAGCAGCCGATCTGAAGCTGGAGGAAGAAAGCAAATACCGGATCCGCGCTTTAAAGGGAACGGCGGGCGGCCTGATCGGCACGGCAAAGGGGGAAATTTCCCTGACCGACAGCGCAGCGGCGCTCTATGTGGAAGGTATGTACGCCGGCGGTCTGGTCGGAACTGCTGAGAAAGCAGCAGCTGCAGCCGCCGCAAGCGGTTCCACGGTGCAGATTCAGAGCTGTTATGTCGGCGGTCATACAGCAAACAAGAAGTTTGATACCTCCCAAAAACCAGGGAATGGGGCAAACGCCAATACAGCCTTTGAGAATCTTACCGGACGTTATAACGTAGCGGCATATACCGGCGGATTCGCAGGGGGTCTCGCCGCACAGCTTCCGGCAGACAGTCAGATAGCGAATACATATGTGTCGGCGTCGGTGTATTCGCCGACGGCTGAGGAAAAATCGGATGAAACGGAAGGTGGAAGCGGTACGGCGGCGGACGGAAACGGCAATGAAATTGAATCGGACGACGAGAAAGAGGCGTCGGCACTGAAGGCATCCGCATTTGTTGCGTTTTATGATTATGCAAGTAAAACGAATGGAATACTTCCATCGGAGACGAGTGGTACGGGGACGAACAAAAAATCAGTTTATCCGGGGTGCTATGTGTGCAGTAAGGTGAATGAGAAGTATGTGCTTGCATATGACGAGGCTCTTGCAAGTCTGTTTGGTGTAAAGGATCCGAATGCAGATAGCAGTGAGGAAGAAAATAAAGATACGGAGGAAAAGCGGAATACATATCCGTATGATCCGGAATTAAAGAAAGCAGAAATACCGATTTATCCGATGCCGACGATCCAGAAAGTAGCGGAAAAACTTGCTGCGCAGGACGCTTCAAAGGGATTTTCGTGGTTTCTGAATAACCATGTCGGGGACTGGGACAAGGGCGAGAACGAAGAGGCGCTGCATACTGGAAACAGGCTGTATATCAATTATGTCTCTCCGTCTCCGCTTGAAGAAAATCAGAGAATACATCTGATATTTTCGATTACCGGCGAATTGAGCGGTAAAACGATGTGGTATGTTCTCCAAGTCAATACTGGTGATTTGCAGGAAAATACTCTGAGAACGGGATCGAAATTTTGCTTTGTAGATACGAAAGAGAAAGCTGCCAGCTGTGCAGAAAATGAGGCAAATGGCAGTTGGACGAGCTTTGCTGCAGAAAACAGGGTAAATCGTTTTGAAATAGGCATAACGGAAGAGAAAAAGTTGAAATTGCGTTTCTATCTGGATGATTTATCACGTGAGGGTGGAAATTTCTGTAGTCTGGGTACCTGGGGAGGTTATCAGCCGGGCGGTTACATAAATGGAGAAAATGTTATCGTAAAATTGAGCGAGGATGGCTATCCGCCGACAGAAAATACAAAGCTCTCATACAAGTTCAACAGCTGCTTTGCCGATGTAATTGAACGAAATGGTGATGGAACGGATACCTATACGGTTAAGGTCGCCAATGGACGTCATCTGCAGAATCTGAATTTCTGCGGAGAAGGCTATGGTGGTTTAAAGATCACACGGGTCATTCAGACCGATAATATTCTCTGGCAGGAGGATGATTCGATTACCTCACAGACAGAAGCGTATTGTAAAGAGGTGAAAGATGCATACGGAGAGATGACGATCTACAGTCCGGGAAATTCCAAGTATGAAGGTGGAAGTTTCTGGCCGATTAACAACCCGGATATTATCTCTTATGATGCGGAGGTGGATGAGAAAGAAAAAGCAAAACTGGGTGAATGTTATACGATTGCAGGCTTAAAGATAACTCCTGTTGCCTGGAATGGTGCGGCTTTATTTCAGAAGACGGATCATCTGACGATATCAAACTTGAATCTGAAGGATCCGGACATTTCCTGTCAGGGGCAGAATACAGCAGGGCTGGTGGCACAGGCAGGCACTTCGGCGGACAGCTATCTAACGATTAAAAATATCCATATATATGGAGAAAATCCCGGATTTCTGGAACGCTGGCAACAGGCGCGGTGGTTGGAAGCACGAATAGTGGCAGTCTGACACTCGACCATGTAGTTGTAGATGCACCGACGCTGCAAATAAGTGGAGGAAAAACCGGAGGCTTGATCGGGGAAGCAAAAGTAAGTGATTTAGTGATGAATCACGTATATGTTTCAGGAAAAAATGCACGGATACAGGGAACCGATGCTAGCGGAGGTCTGGTCGGCTTTGCCGAGAGCTCTGGTCAGATGAAGTTGGAAAACAGCTTCTTCTCTGGGTATGTGGATACAACTGGAACCGCCGGAGGTTTGTATGGATACCTGAAAAACAACCAGAATGGCGGAACTGCCGGGAAAGAATTCAGCATTGAAAACAGTTATGTCGGCGGACGGAACCGCTCTTACGGTTATACGGAAAGTGGTGCGGAAGTGCTGTCAGATAGAAAAAATGTGTCAGGCGGCTGGTGTGCCGGAGGCCTCGTGGGGTGGATGGATGGTCCGATTTCGGTAGTACAGAGTTTCAGTGCAGCGGATGTGTGTGGAACGAATACATATAATGCTATCGCAGGCGGTTTATTTGGAAAATATGATTCTGCAAAACTGGTTCTTTCGAACTGCTACACAACAGGAAGTGTGAAAGCGGCTGGAACCTCAATGTTCCTTGGACACTATATTGGTCAGTTGAACAATACCTGGTGGCAGGGCGCACAGCTGGAAGCTGGCAGTCTTTCGGTTCTGGAAGAATGCTGGTATCTGCCGAAGTTAAGCGAAGCAATCATCGGCGTACCTTATGTAGACAGCAGCTCTGTAAAGGACAGCTATTTCAGTATTACCAGGACAGGTGCCGCTGACCTGTCGTCCAAAACAGGCACCAATGGCGTTGATCAGACGATCGCAATAGATGATTCTCTGCAAGGAAAAGCATATCCATATCCAATTTGGACGATCTATGAACCAACAGCTTGGCAGACTGGCACACGCCTGTATGTGGGCGACTGGGATTAGGAAATTAAGAAAAATTAGAAAACGATAGCGCTTGTTTCTATAAAAATGCTGGATGGGCAATCAGCGAAATTCTCCAATTCCCTGATGTAAATGCAGACAAAATATGGTATGATATAAGGTGCGAGATTTCGAACCGACGGAACTGTGGGAAGACGAAGCAGTTACCGGGACAGGATAATGAAACGGCAGGTGATAGGAATGAAAGAGAAAATTAACCGGCTGGCGAAGGGAATCATCGATTCGGAACAGCCGAAGATGACCTGGTCGCCTGAAAAGATAGACGAGACGCTGCGGATGAATACCCTGATGCAGAGAAATTTATGGATCGGGAGCGAAAATGGATTAAGTGTGAAGGGATTTGTGTATTCCTCGAACCTGCGGGTGCGGATTCCGGGGGATAACAATTCGTTTGGCGGACTCCGGTGCCGGATCGTATATGAAGTGGACACTTCGTTCCTGACGGCAGGCGACACGATCACGGGTTCTTTTTATCTGGTGACAAACTGCGGGGAAGAGGAGATTCCGTATGAGTTTCACGTCGAGGTGGCAGACGCCGGGAAGACTTTAGGTGATCTGAAAACGGCGGAAGATTTTCTGCGCGTCGCGGAAAATGATATGGAGACGGCGCTCCGGCTTTTGGAGTACCCGGATTTTGTGGAAGTGCCGTTTATGCAGGATCTGCATGTGCGGGCACTCTATGACGGCCTGAAGGGGCACGGCAGCCGGGCAAATTTTATGGAAGAATTTCTGGTTGGACTGGGCGTGAAAAAGCCGGTCGGTCTGACGATTCCGGGCAGGGCGCGCGTATATGCCGAGCTGGCTGAGAATGTCGAGGACACGATCGAGATCCGGATGGATAACTGGGGCAGTGTGTACCTGGAGGTGACGGCAGACGGCGAGTTCCTCCATCTGCCGAAGAAGAGTGCGACGCAGGCGGATTTTGAAGATGGTCTGCTCCGTCTTCCGGTACGGATTCTGGCGGAACGGCTGCATGCCGGAAAAAATTTCGGTGCCGTCCTGATTCACACTGCCAGAGAAACAGTGCGGATCCCGATCGAGGCATCGGCTGCCGATGCGGGCGGATGCGACCGGGCACATATGTCATTCCAGAAAGAGCTTGGAAATTATCTGACTGCCCGTCTGGCGTATGAAAATGGGATCGGCGGCACGGAGGCGGTTCACCAGATGCAGCGGGAGCTGGATCTGATGAAAATGACGCACTATGACGCGGGACTGCGTCTTTTGCAGGCGGAATTATACCTTTTGACTGATCGGCGCGAGAAAGTGCAGACGATTTTAAAGGAACTGCAGGATTCAGCGGCGCTTAAAATATCGGGCGACCGGAAGCTTAACTGCCTGTACCGCTATCTGTACGTGACGCTGACCGGCAATGCCGAGCAGAAGGACACTTTGATCCGCCTGCTGCAGCAGTATGCGTCGGAGGAGACGGGTAGCAGCCTGTTTTATTATCTGATGCTTCTGCGTCTGGATGAGGAACTGCAGAAAAATCCGGTTACGGTGCTGATCAGCATGGAGCAGGAGTTTAAGGACGGCTGTCACAGCCCATTCCTCTATGCGGCGGGACTGAAACTTCTGGAGAGTGATCCGATCCTTTTAGACAATGCGGGCAATTTTGAGCTTCATGCCCTGTACTATGGGGCACGCCGGAAAATTATCAGCCGCGAGCTGGCACTGGCGGCGGTCCGGGTGATGCGTGCGTCCCGTTCGTACCGGGAGTTTTACAGACGCCTTTTGACGGAACTTTACGGGCTGTATCCGGAGACGGAGATTCTGGAGGCGCTCTGTGCAATGCTGATCCGGGGAGACTGCCGGGAGACAGCCTGTTTTGAATGGTATAGCCGGGCGCTGGAGGCAGATTTGAGTCTGACGCGCCTGTATGAATATTATTTATATGCGATGCCGGAGAATTATGACCGCCTGATGTCGCGTGAGGTATTTTTATACTTTTCGTATTCGGCAAATTTGGATGCGGGGTCACTGGCGAAGCTTTATGCGAACCTTCTTACATATGGAACGCCGGATTCGGATATTTACCGGATGTACGAGCGGGCGATGGAAGAGTTTGCGGTGGATCAGCTTTTCAAGGAACGGATAGACGGTGCCCTGGCGGTCCTGTACCGGAAATTGATCTATTCGGAACTGATCGATACGCAGATGGCGCGTGTCCTGCCGGGGATTTTGAAATCCTGCCGGGTAGAATGCCGGGAACCGGCGATGAAATACGTGGTGGTGCGCCATGAGGAGCAGATGACGGAGGACGCGTATGTGCTGAACGAGGGCACGGCGTATGTGCCGCTGTTTTCGGAGCGCGATCTGGTTCTATTCCAGGATGAAAATGAGACGCGGTATGCGCGGGTAAATTGCGCCATCCAGCCGGTATTTACGGATATGGAGGAACTTTTACAGACCTGTTTTGAAATGAATCCGATGCATCCGTTCCTCTTTATGAATGCGTGTGCAAAAGCCTGCCGCAAGGAGGTGCTGACCGGGGACGATGCGATCCTTTTGGAGCACGCGGATCAGAAGATGGAGCTGCACCCGCTGTTTAGGGCAAAGGTGCTGTCAGCGATCGTGCGGTATTATAAGAGGATGGCGGATGGGATTGAGGATGCGAAAAAGGATGGAAGTGTTTCATACCTTCTGAGTCTTGACAAGGACCAGCTGACGCGGGATGAGAGAAACGGCGTCTGCGGGACGCTGATCCGGTGCGGGCATTTCAGCGAGGCGTATGAGATGGTGTGCCGGTATGGTCTGGAAGGTCTGCCGGTCAATCTGCTGCTGCGGCTTTGCGGGAGAATGCTGCTTCAAAATCTCTTTGACCGGGATGACCACCTGCTTTATCTGACCTGGTATGTCTTTGAACACGAGAAGCCGGACAGTGTGATTCTCGATTATCTATGCGAACATTTCAACGGTACGGTGGATCAGATGTACCGCGTCCTGATGCAGGGGCTGCGGCTCCGGGTGGAGACGTACGATCTGGAGGAACGGCTGGTGGCGCAGATGCTCTTTACCGGCAATACAGCAAAGTTAGACCGGGTGTTCGAGCTTTATGCGTCACGCAAGAAAACAGGGGAAAATATCGTGCGCGCGTATTTCACGGTCAAGAGCGTGGAATATTTTCTGGAAAACCGTCCGACGGACGACAAGGTGTTCGCATTTTTGGAGGGTGCTGTGCAGGGAAGCTCTGATCGGGAGCGGATCCCGGATATTTATCTGCTGGCGCTGACAAAGTATTATGCGACGCTGCCGGAGCTTTCGGAGGAACAGCGGCGCCTGTGCCAGTCGGTGGTGGATGTGCTTTTAGATGCGGGTATGATTTTTGCCTATTTTAAGGATCTGGCGCGGTTTATCCATATCCCGGGCAATATTTTAGATAAAGAAATCATCGAGTATCACGGAAACCGGGCGGTGCGCCCGTATCTGCGGCTGCGGATTCTGCCGCAGGAGGAAGAGTTCCACTATGAGGAAATGCGTCTCGTTTACCGGGATATTTACATCCGTGAAAAGGTGATTTTTGAGGGGGAGACGCTGGAATATCAGATCGAAGAGGAAGAGGACGGCGTCCGGAAGACGAAAGAAAAGGGAGAGATTTCCTGCCGGGAGATTCCGGGACGCAGCCGGGAAAGCCGGTTTGCGGCGCTCAATGAGATGAGTCTTTCTTTAAAAGTAAATAACGAGACGGCGCTTCGGGAAAAGATGCGGGAGTACCAGAAGAGAGATGCGGCGGTAAGCGCACTTTTCCCGATCGCCTGAGGAAAGGGACAGACGGACAAACGATAGATGAATGGACTTATAATTGGCATGGATCTGTGTGATTCATGCACACATATATCCTGTCAAGGTCAGGAGACGATCTGGTCGGTTCCGACCCGGATCGGAAAAGAACCGGATTCGGACGTCTGGCGGGTGGCAGAGGAGAGTGCCGGGGGCGCGTTAGAGGGCATGGTAGTGGAAGATAAGCTGCTTTCCCTGGCGATGAAGGACGGCACCGCCACGATCGACGGCGTCCGCTACGAGGGCTTATATCTGCTGAAAATGTTCCTGAAGCAGGTGCTTGCGATTCCCAGACAGGCGTCCGGAAAAGAAGAGATAGAAAACCTGGTGATCACGGTGCCAAAGCTTGAGGTAAAGCTGGTGGACTGTCTGATGTACTGTGCCGATTTTCTGGAAATCGACCGGAGCCGGGTGCATGTGATCAGTCACGCGGAGAGCTTTGTATATTACGTGATGAGCCAGAAACGGGAAGTCTGGAGCAACCAGGTGGGAATGTTTGAACTTTCGGAGAATGGTCTTCATTATTATGAATTGAGAGTGCAGCGCGGGCTGCGCCAGATGCAGGTGGTCGCGGATCAGGAGGAACTGGAGGAGTCATTCCACTTAAATGTGCTGGACAGCGACGCGGGCATCCAGATGGCAGACCGGATTCTTTCCTCCTGTGCGGAACGGCTGCTGCAGAAGCGCCTGTTTTCAGCGATCATCCTGACCGGCAGGGGATTTGCACAGACGGACTGGGCGGCAGATTTTATGCAGCAGATCTGCAAACGGCGCCGGGTGTTTGCGGAGATGGATGTATTTACCCGAGGGGCGCTGATCCGATCGGAAGATCTCTGTGAAGCGCAGAGTGCGTACCATTTTACCTGTATCTGTGAGGGGCGGCTGAAAACAACGGTTTCCCTAAAGATTCAGGAGCGTGAAAAAGAGGGACAGCTGGTGCTGGCATCCGCCGGGGACAGCTGGTATGAGACGAAAATGACGGCGGAATTTATCGTGTCGGGCACGCCGGAAGTAGAATTTTCACTCCAGCCGCTGGAACCGCGCAAAAAGAAGACGGTGAAGATTCCGCTCGAGGGATTCCCGAAACGCCCGGACCGGACAACCCGGATCGAGATGGCATTTGGATTTACCGGGGAAGACACGATGATCGTCATGATACGTGATTTGGGATTTGGAGAATTGTTTCCGGCGACAAACCGGATGATTAAACAAGAGGTTTCATTATGAGTCTGATACTTTGCCGGCAGGAGCCGGTTCGACATCCTTTTTACATAGAACGGCTGGGCGTCCATATCGCATCATCGCAGGAGCTGTGTTATGTCATTTATCAGAATCCGCTTCTGGTGCTGGATGGATTTGTGGATGACCGCCTGATTGAGTTTATCCGTTCGGAGCTGGGACTTTCGTTTCTGGCCGGCAAACTGGAGGCATGGCAGCGGAGCGGCGAGAGCCAGGACGAGCTGCCGATCGTGATTCTGCAGGAGTGCTGTTATTATACGGCAAAGGAGATTGCGGCATACCGCCAGAAATTGGCGGCATTTCGCAAAATGAATGCGGCGGAGTTCCGGAAGGAGACGGCGGATTACTATTTCCGCCTGCGGCAGTTTGGGACGGCGATCTATTACTACAACCGGATTCTGGAGGACTGGCGGGTCAAATCGCTGACGGACGAATTTACCGCGAAGATCTGGAACAATATCGGGGCGGCGTATGCCGGGATTTTCTGGTTTGAGAAAGCGTTCACCGCTTATGAAATGGCCTACAATTTCGACAAGAGCCCGGAGATGTTGAAGCACCTGTACCAGCTTGCCTTGATTGACCCGAAGCTGGAGCTTAAGGAGCGCCATGCGGCTGCGATGACGCCGGAACAGAAGAAGATCTGGAAACGGGAACTCGACGAGGCGAACCAGACCGCAGAGAAGTGCGGGAATGTCCGCATGGTCGAGACGATGTTTGACCGCAATCCGGTCCGGCGGATGGAGAGTGCGGGAGAACTTTTAAATGGGTGGAAGCAGGAGTATCGGAAGATGCTCTAATTTTGCCCGCGCCCAGATACATCCCTTGGTCATGAGCACCGCGCTTTTTGGTTTTGTAACATTTCTTTACGAAAGGAGTTTTCCTATGCGCCTTCTGATTGTCCGCCATGCGGATCCTGATTACTCAATTGATTCCCTGACCCCGGCTGGCTGGGAGGAAGCAAAGCTTCTGGCAGACCGTCTGGCGCCGATTCCGGTAGCGGCTTATTATGTATCGCCGCTGGGGCGTGCGAAGGACACGGCGTCCCTGACCTTAAAAAAAGCCTGCCGCACGGCAGAAACCTGCAGCTGGCTGCGTGAATTTGCCCCGCAGGCGGTACATCCGGGAAAGGATTCCGGGCACTGTGTCTGGGACTGGCTGCCAGATGCGTGGATGGCGGAGCCGAAGTATTTTGCTAAGGATCACTGGCATGAAACAGAAGTCTTTCAGAACGCCCATGTAAAAGAAGAGTACGACTGGGTGAATGGAGAGCTTGACCGGCTGCTCAGGCGGCACGGATATGTGAGAAATGGATTGTTTTACCGGGCCGTGGCACCGAATGAGGACACGATTGTTTTATTCTGTCATTTTGGCGTCGAATGCGTCCTGCTTTCCCATCTCTTAAATATCTCTCCGATGCAGCTCTGGCACGGAACCTGTGCGGCGCCGTCGTCGGTGACGGTGCTCTGTACAGAAGAGCGCCGCTCCGGCGTCGCATCCTTCCGCATGAGCAGTTTTGGGGATGTTTCTCATCTGTATGCGGGTGGACGCGAGCCGTCGTTTGCGGCGCGGTTCTGTGAGGTGTATACAAGATTTGATCAGCGGCATGACTGATGGATGTTTCTGTTATTATGTATCGCAATCGTTTGAATCAGCCGATAAATAAATTTTGTGTGAGAGGCTATTTACTGCTCAGCATCCCAATATTTTTAATCAACACCGAGATTGTCCCGTCCATGTTGGTGATAAACTCCACATGGTCGGGATTTCTGTATTCTTCCATCGGGATCGTGATCTCGATGCCGGTGTCAGTGTACAGCTTCTGTTTCTGGAATTTCTTGATCGTCTGCTCATTTTTCGGCGCGACCGTCTCGTAGGAGAGGTTGTAGCGGTCGAGCTTTTCATCCAGCTCCTCGAGCATCTCCGGGCTGCCGGGAAACACTTTTTCGCGCAGTTCGGACACCTTGATTTCGCCCTGTTCCTCTAATTCATTACAGATAATGTCTTTGATTTCCATCTTTTTCTGTGCATCCTCGTCGCCGTAATATTTTTTGGCAACCTGATCGACGGCGCGGGTGACGATGTCGAGCTTGGATTTCTGGGAGAGCGGGGCGCGGCATTCGAGGAAGAGTTCGGAGAAATAGAAGCATTTTTCGCCGTTGACCTCATATTTTTTCTCAGCCAGAATCAGGGAGCCGTCGGAGAGATCGAGGACAAACGCCTCGGAGAGGCGCTGTCCCTGTCCCGGAAGCAGTGCGCGCTGTAAAATGATCTCGTTGCTGTTGCCGCCGTCCGTTTCCCTGGTCTGATGCGTGTAGGAGGTCTTGTAGTTCATCTTTAAGAATGCTAGATAATCCTTGCCCTTGCAGCCGAACACGGTCATCGCCACATCGGCGGCTGGAATGTCAATATTCGCATTCATGATGTCGTAGAGGCGCTCGGCGAGCTGTTTGCTCGTCTCGACGAAATTGTCCGGGGTGCAGTTTTGCAGCAGCTCTTTGACCTCGGATCCTTCAGCAAATGTACAGTGCTTGACATCGTCACTTTCCGTGATTTTCTCGATATGCGCTTTCAGGAAGTCGGAAAAATCGGGTCCGACCTCCATGTTCTGGTCGGAGAGAACCGGGATTCCCACCGAAGAATCGAGGATGTGCACGATGGCTGCCTTTAAAATCATATCTTCACTTTTCAATGTTATCTTACCTCCAGGTTATAACTTCTTTTGTAGAACCATTCTCGACGCACTCAAAGGAAACGGAGTCGCCCGCCTGCACGAACGGAAGCCGCTCGGAAACGGTGATCGCAGCGGTGTAGACGCTGTCGGTGCGGTCATCGGTCAGCGTGAAATAGTAGTAGGTGTTACCGGAAACGACGACATTCTCGATCGCCTCGACCGTGCCGGAGACAGTTTCGCTTGCCGCTGGTTCCTTGGCAGTCGGATCTTCGATTTCCTCCTGTCCCAGCGTCTCACGGTAATTGCGCTTCGCCTCATCGATCGTCTGTCCGGTGCCGACGATCTGGTACTGCGCGACATCGACGAACGCATACATTTTCACAAGCCCTGCAGCATCTTTCAGGGAAATGAAATATGCCGGTCGCCCGGAAATATTTAAGAGAAGCGGGAAGGTCGCACTGTAATTTAAGTGCTGCACCTGTCCGCGCGCGGAATCCATTGCGGCGAGCTCGGTGGCGCCCGGAACAGTGTAAAATTTCGTTTCTTTCGTCCGCAGGTTGACGAGGACGAAGCCAATGTTCGACTCATCTGAGGTTACAGAGCTCATGCCGGTGTACAGCCACACATCGTCGTCGATGGCGAGATAGTTGTAGCCGTAGGTCGTCCGGCGCACGCCGCGCTGACCGAAGATGGAGTTTAAATAACCATTCTGGAATCTGCCGTTGTCGTCGAGCTGTTCCATGATGAGGTTCGAATCATAGAGCTGGTCGATCCACTGCGGGACATCCGCTTTGGCGTACCACTTAGATTCGCCGGTCTCAGCATTGACGAGGATCGCGCCGTCGATGTCCTTGCCGTTCCACCAGCCGATCCGGTAGGCGATGGTCGGCGCCACCCAGTATGGGTTTCCATCGTCGTCGATCTCGAAGGAGACCGTCTCAAACATCCGTGTCGGGTAGCAGAAACGGATGTAGCGGTTGATATTGCGGAAGAAATATTCACTGGTGGAATACTTCATGCCGGAGGACAGCCAGACGAGATCGGTATTCTGATCGACCATATTGACAGCAATGTATGCCGGAAGTCCCTTCTTCTGGTTGTACAGCCACTTGATCGGGTCGGCATAGCGCAAAGGCGTCACGCGGTACGGTGTCCCCTTGTAGTTGATCTGTGTGTAATTTTCCTGAATCTCAAACTGGGAGACCAGGTCGGTCATCTCACCGAGCTTTTTGCTTCCGAGCCGGGAGGCGGTGTCCTTATCAACGACCGGGATCTGCGACATGCCAAGCTCTGCGACATCTGAGGCAAAATCGCCCTCGGTAACGGTGATCAGATCGCGGTAGCGGGACGCATTAAAAAGCTGGACGCCCGCCGCCGAGGCGATCAGGGAAAAGAAGATCAGGACAGCGATCGCGATCGTGCCATATTTGCACGGGCGTCCCATCGCCTTAAAACCGGCAAACGGACTGCCGGAGGCGTCGGCGTACTTGCGCCGCAGAACCATCCGTCCGGTCACAGGATCGCGCACGATCTCGACGCCGCGGTTTTGCTGCACTGTTTTCAGGAATATGAGAATGCTTTCCATAAAGTTGACTGCCAGTACAATCAGAATGCAGATAATCAGGAATACGATGAAATCCTGATCGTGCAGATTGATGGCTGGCATCATGGTGTAGAACACCAGGAAAATAAGGACGGCAGAGAGAAACAGACGCCCAAACGCCGAAGTGAATTTTTTCAAAATAGAACCCTCCTGACTTGTTTTATGATAAAAAATAGCTGTTCCCATGAAAAAAAGGATTTCGCTGATTGTAAATGTGATAGAATTCTATTGTATCGCACGACGGGAGATAAAATCAAGCCCGGTAACGGAATTTGCCGTGGCTTCGCATTTAAATACGGCAAATTCCCGGGTTGAAGTCGGGAAAAAAACAGTTGTCCTTCCGCCGAAAATATGCTATGATTACTATGTTTATTCAGGAGGTGCGAAGATGATCAAGACGATCCTTACGATCATATTTATTATTATCTGTGTATTCCTGTCGGCGGTAATCCTACTGCAGGAGGGCAAATCGGCAGGTCTGTCCGGTTCCATCGGCGGTATGGCTGACAGCTACTGGGGCAGAAATAAAAGCCGTTCTATGGAAGGAAAGCTGGAGAAGCTGACCAAATATGCTGCAATTCTGTGGCTGATCCTTGCATTAGTTTTGAATTTGAAATTCCTGTAAGGAACCTTTAAGAGGCTGTCGCGTGGCAGCCTTTTTTTCATATTGAGAAAGAGAAGTGAGATAAATTTGAACATATTTGATAAAATCATGGGAAAAATAAAGAGAAGCGAGGCTCAGAAATACGCAAAACAGCAGAAGCGCCAGGCGCAGATGCAGAGTGCGGCAGCTTCACAGAAAGAGGAAGGACAGAAAATGCCGGAAAATCGCAGGAGAGAAAGAGAGGCGTTTGAAAAACGTCAGCAGACGGAGATGAAGCTCTCGGACGAGATGCTGGAGACGATCCGGAAAAATGCAGAACAGCGGTTTGCGATGCGGAAAGAAGAAGCGCGGGGAGAGAAAATGTCCGGAGAAAGCCGGGAGAGCAGCGTACAGCGCCAGATTGACGGGGATGGGCTGATCGGCGAGTGGGAAGAGAGGTACGGAAAAAAGAAGAAAAAACCGGAGCGTGCGAAAGGTCCGAAAGAGGAGTCGGTGCGCCAGAAAAAGGATAAAGCGGGAAAGAAAGACCGTGATCGAAAGCTTGAGCGTGAGATGGATAAGAAGCGCGAAAAGCGCGGCAAGAAGGAGCGTGAGGATGCTGGCGCTTCCGAGGAGGAGTTTACCCGCCGCTGCAAGATGATTCAGGATGTCATGAATGAACCGGCATACGTGCCGATGAAGCTGAAGGAGCTGGCACTTCTTTTAAATATTCCGAAGGAACAGCGCCGGGAGCTGCAGCGGGTTATCGATCATCTGCTGGAAGAGGGAAAAATCAGCATGTCCCGCAAGGGCAAGCTGGGACGCCCGGAGACATTTTCAGAGGCAGGTATTTATTCGGGACACCCGAAGGGCTTCGGTTTTGTGACAATCGAGGGACGTGAGCAGGATGTGTTCGTTCCGCGTGAAAAAACAAAGGGCGCGATGCATGGCGATAAGGTGCTGGTTGTGATTGAGCAGGAGAGCGACGGCGGACGCAGAGCCGAGGGAAGTATCGTGCGGATCCTGGAGCACGCCAATCAGGAGCTGGTCGGTCTGTATGAGAAAAACGGCGGTTTCGGTTTTGTGATTCCGGACAATCCACGGATTTCACGCGACATTTTCATCCCGCAGGGGTGTGACGCGGGCGCAGTGACCGGTCATAAGGTCATCGTGAAGATCAAGGATTACGGAAACAGCCCGGATAAGAAGCCGGAGGGCGTGATTACCAGCATTCTCGGACATATGAACGATCCGGGAGTCGATATTTTATCGATCGTAAAAGCATACGGTCTGCCGGAAGAATTTCCGCCGGAGGTCATGGCGCAGCTTGAAGAGATCCCGGATGCCGTCCGCGAGGAGGACAAGGCGGGACGCAAGGATCTGCGCGATCTGCCGACAGTCACGATCGATGGTGAGGAAGCGAAGGATCTCGACGATGCGATCACGCTGGAAAAGACGGAGCAGGGTTACCGGCTCGGTGTACACATCGCGGATGTGACCCATTATGTCCGCGAGGGCAGCCCGCTTGACCGCGAGGCATTAAAGCGCGGAACGAGCGTGTATCTGACCGACCGCGTCATTCCGATGCTGCCGCATAAACTCTCAAACGGTATCTGTTCCCTGAATCAGGGCGAGGATCGCCTGGCGCTGAGCTGTATCATGGAGATCAATGACAAAGGCGTCGTGATCGGACATGAGATTGCAGAGACATTGATCCGCGTCGATCGCCGGATGACGTATACGGCGGTCAATGCGATCATCACGGATGATGATGCAGAGACAAAGGAGAAATATAAGGAATTTGTGGATTTATTCCTGCAAATGAAAGAACTTTCGCAGCTTCTCCGCAAGAGGCGCCAGGAGCGCGGTGCGATTGACTTCGACTTTCCAGAGAGCAAGATTTTACTCGACGCCAAAGGACGCCCGATCGAGATCAAGCCGTATGAGCGCAACGCGGCGACGAAGCTTATCGAGGATTTCATGCTGATGGCAAATGAGACGGTAGCCGAGGACTATTATTGGCAGGAAATGCCGTTCCTCTACCGAATCCATGAGAAACCGGATGAGGAGAAGATGGCGAAACTCGGCACGTTCATCAACAACTTTGGATATACATTGCGGATGCCGGGCGGCGAAGTCCACCCGAAAGAGCTGCAAAAGCTGCTTGAAAAGATCGAGGGCACGCCGGAGGAGGCATTGCTCAGCCGTCTGACGCTGCGCTCCATGAAACAGGCGAAATATTCGACCTTGAACTCCGGTCATTTTGGATTGGCGGCGAAATACTATACCCATTTCACCTCCCCGATCCGCCGTTACCCGGATCTGCAGATCCATCGGATCATCAAAGAGTGCCTGCACGGCAATATGGATGCGCGAAAAACCGCCCATTTTGAAAAAATCCTGCCGGAAGTGGCAGTCCAGACCTCGGCACTGGAGCGCCGCGCTGACGAAGCCGAACGCGAGACTGATAAGATGAAGAAAGTCCAGTACATGGAACATTACATCGGAGAAGAATTCGAGGGAGTCATTTCCGGTGTCACCAACTGGGGCTTCTATGTCGAGCTACCGAACACGGTGGAAGGATTAGTTCATGTCAATGAACTGCGCGGCGACTATTTCGTATTTGACGAAGCACACTATGAGCTGGTCGGAGAGATGACGAGAAAGACGTACAAGCTCGGTCAGACTATCCGCGTCCGCGTGACTGCGTGCGACCGGTATGCGAGGACGATTGATTTTATGCCGGCGGTGTACTGGAAGTAGAAGATTGTAAAATAAGATGTAAAAAGTAGAGAGGGAAAGAGGAATTAAAATGGGAGCAGGAATCAAGATGGTGGCGAACAATAAGAAAGCTACCATGATTATTTTATCGATGATAAATTCGAAGCTGGGATCGAGCTATTCGGTACCGAGGTTAAATCGATCCGCATGGGTAAATGCAGCATCAAGGAAGCATTTATCAAGATCGAGAGCGACGGTCAGGTGTATGTATTCGGCATGCATATCAGCCATATGAGAAGGGAAATATCTTTAACAAAGATCCGCTGCGTGTGCGGAAACTTCTTCTCCACAAACTGGAGATCCGCCGCCTGATGTCAAAGATCAAAGAAAAAGGATATACGCTGGTGCCGCTGCAGGTGTATTTTAAGGGAAGTCTCGTAAAAGTGGAGATTGGTCTGGCACGCGGTAAGAAGCTGTATGATAAGAGAGACGATCTGGCGAAAAAGGACGCGAAGCGGGAGATTGACCGTGCGTTTAAGGCGAGACAGAAATAATTTTTTTATTTGAAATAGGCGATAAAAAACAGAGCATGTTGTATCTGACAGGATACTTAACGAAAGCGCGCAGAGCTGATTATAAGGATGATCTGCCAGATGGCATGGCTGTCCTTATGATTCCGAATGCGGAAATTAAAGAGATCTTTGAAACGACCGTTATCAAATGGTTCGATGACAGCACCAGGAAATGGGATCGGAATGCCCTGTTTGATGCGGTCTGGAACGGTGACAACGAGGGCATTACAAGAGAGATGAATGCTTTGCTGCGGCGCACGATCAGTTACCATGATTATCGGGAAGATTTTTACCATGCTTTTCTCGCTGGAATCTTTACCGGTGCTGGGTATATGGTGGATTCCAATAAGGAGCATGGAGAAGGTCGAAGCGATGTGGTCGTCTACGATTCCATCAATGCACGGGTTGCAGTCTTTGAGGCAAAGTATACGAAAAATCTGGAAAAATTAGAAAGTGAGTGCGATACAGCTCTGTGGCAGATTGATGACAGAGTGTATGCGAAGAAGTATGAGGATGACTACGATCAGGTACTCTGCTATGGCATTTCGTTTTTTAAGAAACGGTGTATGGTGAAGAAAAAGTAAGTATCTAAGATAACGGTATTAAGGGATATACGGCTCTATCAGAAAATTCGGTAGGACATAAAAGAATAAGAAAATTGGGAAGCAGAGATGAAATCATAAAAAGATCCATCTCTGCTTTTTGTATGTTAAAAAACTAAGTAAGGGCAATTATACACAATTTGAGCATAAAGATAATGTGTATATATACTGTATGATATTGCAAAATAAATCAAACAATAAAGATTTCGCAGAATACCTAGTTCTGCGAAATCTTTGTTCATTATACTATGCTTTTAGAGCGAATTCAATAGAAGTTTCTCCCAAGAATCTATTATGAAATTATTAAGATACGCATTTCTGATCAATTATTTACCAAATTTCCGATTAATACTATTTAAAAATCAATATTGTCAAAATAAAGCTCCTTTTGTGTCTCTGAAATTTCCTCCAAATTTCGCAGAACTAGGTATTCTGCGAAAACTGTAAAAACGAGAGGAAGAAGCTCGGTATGTGGTACGCAGTACAAACGCCTGCAGGAAGAGAAGCTGAGATGGCAGAGAAATTGAACCGGGTTTATTCGGGAGAGTCGGATAAGCCCTGTTTTGTGCTGTCTAAAGAACGGTCCTGGCGGATGGGCGGGATTTATCACATCGGTGTGGAGCCGATGTTTCCGGGATATATCTTTGTGGATACGGATGATGCGGGAGAACTGGAACAGAAGATAGGAATTTTGGCTGGTTCTGCGAAGCTTCCGCTCGATGAGAAGGCAGTACCGTTGGAAAAGGCGGAGGAAGATTTCCTGAAACGTCTGCTTCGAGAGGATCCGCAGCATACGGTAAGACGATTTCTCGTACAGGTAAACGAGGCGGGAGAGCTCGTGTCGGCGGAAGGCATATTGGGAGAGTCGCTGGGACAGATCGTGCGGAAACGAATCCGAAAACGGGTTGTGACGCTGGAGATACCGATGCTGGGAGCAGCACGGCGGGTCGAACTGGCGATCCGTGTAAAAGGCGATGAAAACCGGGAGCAGGTGGCAGGCATATGAGAAGTTTTGATATGAAGTATTCCGTTCTGATGCCTGTTTACCGAAAGGAAAATCCGTTCTATTTTTACCGGGCGGCGCTCAGCATGATGAAACAGAGTGTTTCCCCGGATGAGTTTGTCCTGGTCTGCGATGGTCCGCTGACGGAAGAACTCGATGCAGTAATCAGAAAATTAGAAGAAACATGGTCCGAACAGATAAAAATCGTGCGTCTGCCGGAAAATCGCGGCATAGGACCGGCACTGGCAGCAGGGGTGGAAAGCTGCCGAAATAATCTGATTGCCCGCATGGACAGCGACGATATCGCCTGTCCGGAACGATGTGAAAAGCAGCTGGTGCAGTTCCGAGGCAACCCAGCGCTGGCGCTGGCGAGCGGGGCGATTGCCGAGTTTGAGATGGATTCGCTGGAAAAAGCAGCAAATATGCAGTGGACGATAGATACACCGAAAGAGCCGGTGAAGATTCCAGAAGATTGTTGTATCACCGGTACCCGGACGCTGCCGTGCGGTTATGAGGAGATTCTTATATTTGCCCGCAGGCGCAACCCGATGAACCACATGGCGGTTATGATGCGGCGGGACGCTGTTTTAGCGGTTGGCAATTATCGTGCCGTGAAGGGCGCCGAAGATTACGAACTATGGGTGCGGATGCTGCAGGCTGGTTATCGGGCGGAAAATCTGCCGGATGTGCTGGTATACGCGAGAACGGGAAATGGCATGATGCAGCGGCGCGGCGGTCTGGCGTATGCGAGAGAAAATATGCGTCTGCAGACCCATTTTTATAAAAGTGGATTTTTGACGTTTCCTGAATATATAAGTAACTGTGCTGTGCGTGTGGCGGCAAGCATACTGCCGGTTGGGATTCGCGGCTATTTGTATCAGAAAAAGTTGCGGGAAAGAATGCACGCCTGATAGTTCAGGATAAAAAAAGATGAAAGAAAGTAACTGTTTGGTAAGAACCGTACATTTGTACGCGGAGTTTGCCTGTGAGAAAGCAGACAGTTGCGAGAGGATACGATTTTGAGACAATACGAACCATTCAAGAGGCTGTTCCGAATGGGAGGCGCGGTCATTTTGATGGCTGTCCTGACGGGAATTTATAGATGCGTCTGGAACGGTTATTTCAATAAATTAATTGAATTTCCATTTTGGAGAAGAGGAAACTGGCTGATGATCGCCCTGTATGCAGGAATTTTGTTTTTCTTCCTATATACATATGGGGGATTCCGGATCGGATATCTGAAAAAGGGAAATCTGCTTTGCTCCCAGATACTGTCGATCGGGCTTTTAAATATTATTACCTATATACAAATCTCATTGCTGGATAAGAAATTTCACGATCCGCGGATTTTGCTGGCGATGACGCTGGTACAGCTTCTGGCGGCGATCGTCTGGACATATTTATTTCAGCGGCTGTACCGGCTGCTGTTTCCGCCGAGAAGAATGCTTCTGGTATGCGGCGATCGTCCGGCATTTCATCTGATGGAAAAAATTAATTCGCGCGAGGATAAATATTACCTGGTGAAAGCGATTCATATCCGGGCGGGAATGGAGGCGATCATCCGGGAAGCAGGAGCATTTGACGCCTTGATTATCGGCGATATTCCGGCCAAGGACCGGAATGCACTGTTGAAAAAATGTTTTGAAGAGGACATCCGTACCTATACGGTGCCGAAACTTTCAGACATTCTGATTCGGACGTCCGAAGAACTGGATATTTTCGACAGCCCGCTTCTTCTGTCCAGAAATGAAGGAATTTCCGGGGGACAGCGGTTTGTAAAACGGGCGATTGACCTATTCTTTTCAGGATTGGGAATCGTTGTTTTATCGCCATTTTTTCTGCTGGTGGCGTTGTCAATCTATCTGACCGACCGGGGACCAGTGTTTTATAAGCAGACGAGGCTGACAGAGGGAGGAAAAGAGTTCCAGATCTGCAAATTCCGGACGATGATTCAGAATGCAGAAGCGAAAACAGGCGCTAGATTGGCGGCTGAAAATGATGACCGGATTCTGCCGGTCGGACATTTCCTTCGAAGAACCCGTCTGGACGAGCTTCCGCAGCTTTTTAATATCTGGAAAGGCGAGATGTCGATTGTGGGACCGCGCCCGGAACGGCCGGAGCTGGCGGCGGAGATAGAGGAAGAGATCCCGGAATTTTGCTATCGCCTGAAAATGAAAGCGGGACTGACTGGTTATGCTCAGGTTTACGGCAAATACAATACGACTTCCTATGACAAGCTGAAACTGGATCTGACCTACATACGGAATTATTCTCTGCTTCTGGATCTGAAGCTGATGCTGATGACCCCGAAGATCATGATGTTAAAAGAAAGTACGGAAGGAGTGGCGGACAATGGAAACGCTTCTGACAGTCGTCATCCCGGCGTATAACGCGGAAAAATATATTAAATACACATTGGACTCTCTCTGTGACGAATGTACAAACAAACGTCTAGTTCTTGAAAAACCTGAAATTTCAGACATGGAGAAAGGAGAGACAGAACCGGATGCGAGATACCAGAAAATGGGCAGTCGTGCCTGGAAGTGTTGGTGGTAGACGATGGTTCGACAGATCACACCGGAAAAATTGCAGATCAATATGCAAAAATCTATCCCGATACAGTCCGTGTGATTCATAAAGAAAACGGCGGTCACGGTTCCGGCATTAATTGCGGCATCCGGGAGGCGCGCGGCCGGTATCTAAAGGTCGTCGATGCCGACGACTGGGTCGAGCCGCAGGCATTTTCAAATTTATTAGATGCATTGGCACATACCAGCGATGATGCGGTTGTCAGCGGCTTTTACTGGCGGTTTGACAATGGAAGCGGGGAGGAATCCTCTTTTCCGAGTAAGGCGGAGATGAAAGAGCCATTCAAGGGTGTGAAATACGGAAAATCATACGTTTTGGATGGTATCGCTGATCAGGTTTATATGAAAATGCATGGGATTACCTGGCGGACAGAGATTTTGAGACAGATGCCGCTTTCGATCGACGAACATTGTTATTACGTCGATGCGGAATACATCCTGTATCCGATTCCGTGGGTGCGGACCGTGTCCTTTCTGCCGGATTTTGTCTACCAGTACCGGATTGGACGTGCAGGTCAGAGTGTCAGCCCGAAAAAAATGATTCAGAATAAGAAAAATTACGACCGGGTGCTGGAATCCTTGTGTGCATTTTATCAGAAATGCCGGAATGGAGAGATTGCCTGCTCTGAAGAAAAACTGCGCTATATTGAGAGCGGAATCGCCCGCGTGGCGGCAGGAAGAGTCAAGATCCTTTTGAGCCTTCCGGCGGATAAAAAGGTGAGAAATCAGCTGGTTCGGTTTGACAAGGAATTATTGGAAAAATATCCGGGAATTTATCATGCAAACCGGAATAAGGCGGTAAAGGCGCTCCGGATGAGCCGGTATCGGTTGTATGGGGCGGCGGTTTGGGTGCTGAAACATCAGAAACGCCAGTTCTGACGAAACAAAAGAAGGAGAAGAGCGGATGAGATTACAGAATATACGGTTCCCAGAACCGGACATTTGCAGGGAAGAAGAGCTGTATTTCCACCGGATGGTGAGTGGATTGATTTCAATGGCTATTTCAATCTCTTTTATATAGAAAAAAGAAAAAAATATACAAATCAGGAAACACTGACGCTGCATCTGGAAGTGGGCGATTGCCAGGCAGTCCGGCTGATACATGACGAAACCATGATCCGTGAAATCGAATTGAGCGGACAGCCGGAGCCGCTGACATTGGAATTTCCGTATCAGGAGACGGATAAAGGTGTATTCTGGTTTTCAGTAAAACCAGGAATAAGCAGCAAATCAGATGTACCGCAGCTGTCTGGGTGGTATGAGGGAAAATGTCAGGAGGAAAAGTCGGTTCGCATCGCGGCGGTTGTCTGTACATTTAAACGCGAACCGTATGTGCTGCGAAATTTAAAAAGTGTTCTCCGCTTTTTAGAGCGCCCGGAAAATGCATCGATGAATCTCTGCTATTGGCTGGTGGATAATGGGAGAACACTCTCGGAACACGAAGAAATCAGCCGCCTGGCTGCCCAGCATCCAGATACAATTCGCATCATTCCAAACCGAAATGTCGGCGGCGCCGGCGGCTTTACGAGAGGCATGATTGAAGCGATCGAGGAGAAAGAACGCCTGGGACTGACACACGTACAGATGATGGATGACGATGCGGTCATGGATCCGGAGCTGTTTGTGCGGGCGTATGGATTTTTGGGGATGCGGAAGGATGAGTGGGAGGATATTACCTTAGGCGGAAGCTTGTGGCGGGAGGATTTCCTGTATATTCAGCAGGCAGCCGGAGAGTGGTTTGAAGAATTTGTAGTAAAGAATGATTTCCCACTGGCAGATTTAAGAGATTTCCACACATGTACGGATAAATATATGTGTGAAGCAGTTCATAAAAACACGCCGTATTCCGGCTGGTGGTGCTGCTGCATGAGTTTGAATCTTGTGCGCCCGGATAATCTGCCGATCCCGCTGTTTCTTCACCATGATGATATCGAATTTGGCATTCGAAACCAGAAAGCGGGAATCGTCTTTTTAAATGGATTTGGCGTATGGCATAAAGGGTTTGAACTTACCTTTACAGGCGTAAATACGTATTACGATGTGCGGAATACATTAATTACGACCGCTTTGATCGAAAAGGAGAGAAGTCAAACAGAGATCCTTAAATGGATTTGGAAACGTATTACAGTGGATATCATTGAATTCCGCTACGGAGAAATGCGATTGGCATATCAGGCATTCTATGATTTCTGCCGTGGACCGGAATGGTTATCTAAAACGGATGCAGAAAAGTTGAATAACTGGCTTCGAGAGCAGGTTGCAATGAAACCGATTGAAAATCTGAAGGAAGAATTAGGGGAAGAAGACTATCGTCGGATTAAACAATATGCGGAAGACTATCGGGATTCCTATGAAGTGAAAACGGTAAACGAATATTTCGGCCCGGCGAGAAAAGCGGCAAATCTGGTAAAAAAAGCCACATTCAATGGCTGGCTGCTTCCTGCGGATAAAAAAATAATCGCTTTATCGCCAGTTGAATCTCCGTTCCAGGCATTCCGGAAGAAAAAAGTTGTGTTGTTTGAGCCGTTTTCGGGAAAAGCCGTTCTGGCAAAGAAAGACTGGAAACAGATGTGGCTGGCTTGTGGACTTTACCGTGACGCATGGAGGTTGATGAAAAAACATAAATCAGCAGCCGAGAAATACCGGAATGAGATTCAAAAATTCACATGCATGGATGCATGGAAACAGTATTTGGAGATAGAGAAAGGAACCAAAAAATGAGGGCTTGGATTGACCGGATCAATGTTTTTATGAAATACAAAGATCTTCTGATACAGCTGGTAAGCCGTGACATAAAACTAAAATATCGACGCAGCTTTCTGGGATATCTGTGGAGTGTGCTGAATCCGTTGTTTGTCATGATTATTATGACGATTGTGTTTTCGACGATGTTCAGCCGGAATATTGAAAATTTCCCGGTGTATTTGTTTACGGGGAAGATGTTGTTTGATTTTATGTCTACATCGACAAACCAGGCGATGACCTCTGTTACGGGCAATGCGGCGCTTTTGAAAAAAACGTATGTGCCAAAATACATTTTTACCTTATCGAAGGTGACGAGCTGTATGGTGGATTTGCTATTTTCGTTTGGAGCATTATTTATTGTTATGCTTGCCACAAGAGCACATATATATTGGACCTTTTTCTTGTTCCCAATTGTAGTAATTCAAATATATATCTTTTGTTGTGGTTTGGGATTCTTTTTAGCAGAGTTCAATGTCTTTTTTAGAGATGTGCAGTATATCTACCAGGCAATTATTACAGCATGGATGTACTTAACACCGATTTTTTATCCGGTGGAGTCCTTACCAGGCAGTGTTGCCTTTATCGTAAAGGGATTGAACCCGTTATATTATTATGTGGCGCAGTTTAGAGATTTAGTTTATTATGGTCGTTTTCCGGGACCACGTGTTTTCTGGGGCGGCTGGTTGATAGCATTTGTGATGCTGGTGCTTGGAGTCTTAATGTTTAAGCGAAAACAGGATGACTTTATTTTATATATTTAAGGAACAGGTGCTGAAATGGAAGATTATGCAATCGAAATAGATCACGTAACCATACGTTTTAATATGGCGAGTGAAAAGGTTGATAACCTGAAGGAATACATTATTAAGCTGATAAAAAAAGAACTGATATTTCAGGAATTTCTGGCAGTAAAAGATGTCTCTTTTAAAGTAAAACGAGGTGAAGCGTGGGCGCTCATTGGCGTGAACGGTTCTGGAAAATCAACACTTTTAAAGGCAATTAGTGGAATTTTAAAGCCATATAAAGGGAGTATTACCGTAAATGGAGAGATTGCGCCTCTGATTGAGTTAGGAGCAGGATTTGATCCGAATTTAACAGCTCGTGAAAATATTTATTTGAATGGAACTGTTTTAGGACATTCGAAGAAATTTATGGAAGAGCATTTTGATGAAATTGTGGATTTTGCAGAATTGCATGATTTCCTTGATACTCCAATTAAAAATTTTTCATCCGGTATGTCTGCCAGACTTGGCTTTTCGATTGCAACGATGGTTAAGCCGGAGATTTTAATTGTTGATGAAATTCTGGCAGTAGGTGATTTCCTTTTCCAACAGAAATGTATGGAACGCATGAGTCACATGCTGGAGGGTGGAACAACCTTATTATTTGTGTCACATAATATAGAGACAGTGAAAAAACTTTGTGATCATGCAGCGTGGTTGGATCATGGGGTGCTTAAAATGGCTGGCGAAGTAGAGACTGTATGTGATGCATATATGGAACAAAGAAAATAGAAATGATTGGAGAGCATATGACGAAAGTATCAATAATTGTTCCTATTTATAATATGGAATTATATCTGAAAGAGTGCCTGGACAGTATTTTGAGCCAGACTTTAAAAGAGATAGAGGTAGTATGTATTGATGATGGTTCAACGGATCGATCATGGGAAATTCTGGCAGAATATGCGAAAGCAGATGCCAGAATTTTACCGATCCGTCAGGAAAATCAGGGAGTTTCGACAGCAAGGAATAACGGAATTAAAAAGGCTTCCGGTAAATATCTGATTTTTATGGATCCAGATGACTGGTATCCAGAAAAGGATATTCTGGAAGTCCTTTTTGAAAAAGCGGAAAATAGTGGGTGTCAGATATGTGGCGGGGAGTTTAGTGAATACAATGACAGGACGGGAGAGGTCAGAACAGAATTTCCAGAACAGTATTTTGGATATGTATTTCAAAAAGAGGGTGTAATTGAATACAGGGATTGGCAATTTGATTTTGGGTATCATAGATTTTTATATAATCGGGAATTTATATTAGAACATCAGTTGTATTTCCCTAAATTGATTCGATTTCAGGATCCTCCATTTTTTGTAAAAGCGATGATTACTGCCGAAAAGTTTTATGCGGTAAAGAAAGTGGTGTATCGATATCGTTATGGTCATAGAGATTTGAAATGGACAAGAGAAAAACGGATAGCGCTGTTGAAGGGTATCTATATGGATATGGATATGGCAGTTAGAAATCATCTGGAAAGACTAGTTGATTTGACGTGGTTTCGGATGACGGAGGAGTTTGGAGAGATAATTTGTTGTGGAATTATAGAGGGTGAGACAGAAATTGAAGAGTGGATCAGACGAGTGTATGATTGTTTAGAAATAGATAGAAAAGAGAAGTATGGATATCCGTTTTATAGAAGATTTAGGGACGAAGTGATTTTGTTAAAAGAAAAGCAAAGAAAAGAAGATGAGAGATTGGAAAATGAAATAAAAGCAATAAAAAATTCAATAACATTTCGAGTTGGAAAATATTTGCTATATATACCGCGCTGTATTAAATTGGCTTTATGGAGCCGAAAAAAGTCCTAAAAAATAACATTTAATGAGGAATACAAATGAGTGAAATTAAAGTTTCGGTTATAATGCCAGTATATAATGCAGAAACATATTTAGAAGAAGCTATTGAATGCTTAATATGTCAGACATTAAAAGAAATAGAAATTATTTGTGTAGATGATGGTTCGACGGATCGTTCATTGGAAATTTTGGAAGAATATTCAAAAAGAGACGATAGAATCAAAATTTTACATCAAAGAAATTTATATGCTGGAGTTGCAAGAAATAATGGATTGAAACAAGCAAATGGAGAATTTGTTATATTCCTTGATTCGGACGATTTGTTTGAAAGAGGACTATTGGAAAAAACATATAAACAAGGGAAAAAAGTAAATGCAGATATAGTTTTGTTTGGAGGGGAGTGTTTTAATGTAGATAATGGAGAACATAAAGAAAGACCGGATTTTTTGCGGAAAGAGTATATAGGAGATAAGTCAGTATTTTCACGAAAGGATATACCGGAAAAGATATTTAATATTACGACACCGTGTCCATGGACAAAATTATATAGTAGAAAATTTATTGAAAGAGAAAAATTGCAGTTTCAGGAATTGCAGCATACAAATGATGCTTTTTTTGTATTATTATCGTTAGCGTTAGCGAATAAAATTACATATATAGATGAGGTTTTAATAAGTTATAGAATTGGACAAAAGAATAATCTTCAAAGTGTAAAAAGTAAAAATCCAGAAATGTTTTTTGAAGCATATGAGCAAGTGTTTGATGCGCTGAATGAAAAAGGAATTTATGAAGAGGTAAAGAAAAGTTTTATAGAGGTTACTTTAGCTGGATGTGTTTATAATATAAATTCAGTTAAAACAAAAGAGGCAAAAGTGAAAATATATCAAGAGATGCAGCAAGAACATTTTACAAGGATGAATTTGTTGGAACAAGAAGAAACGTTTTATTCTAATTTAGAACATCTGTATCAATGCAAAGGAACTAAGTATATTTTAGCATCATGTCCGGAGTAGCTACTACTACGTCGAAGTCTAACCATCCCTCGTTCTGGATCTTCGGGATCAGCTCCTCAGCGCCTACGAAATCTGC
>NZ_QUEL01000016.1:0-73754 GCF_003478145.1 Clostridium sp. AF29-8BH
CCATGCGGTCCTGTGCGCTTATGCGGTATTAGCAGTCATTTCTAACTGTTGTCCCCCAGTGTGAGGCAGGTTACCCACGCGTTACTCACCCGTCCGCCACTCAGTCAATTTAACTTCCATCCGAAAACTTCCGCTAAATTGCTTCGTTCGACTTGCATGTGTTAAGCACGCCGCCAGCGTTCATCCTGAGCCAGGATCAAACTCTCATGTTAAAGTTTTGATTCCAGTCAAAATTTCGCTTGGCTAATTTTAACCGTTATTACTGTTGTTTTGGTTTTGTTCTGAATGTTCTCTTAAACTTCAAGGCTTAACCAAAAGCCTTTGTTCTTAGAATTTTCAGGGTTTTACATACTGTTCAGTTTTCAAGGTTCTTTGTTGTTGCCTCAGCAGCAACTTTTATAGTTTATCAAAAAGTTTTTGCTTTTGTCAACACTTTTTTATTTTTTTACAAATCCACGTTTTTTGAAATTTTTCTGACTTCATCAAGAATCTTCAAATCATTTCTTTCGTTTCGTGTTTTGTTTTTGTCCTTGTCTCAAGGACGTATGTTATGATACCAGAGCATTCCCAGAAAGTCAAGCATTTTTCTAAATTTGCTATTTTATATATTTTTTTGTGATTTTTAAGAATATTCTGGTATCATTTAAACAGAGCTTTTTCTATATTGCTGCTCTTTCTTCTACAATTTTATCTTCTCATCAGCAGCCGGAACAGTTCTGACAGGTTCTGCAATCGCGTGCTGTCTGGTTCTATTGATTTTCATTGCTTTCCCGGGTTTTCTTAGCAATGTGTTCCTTCTTTCCCATCCGTTCCGCTATCTTTCTGGCACTCTCGGTCACTGCCAGACCGCCTTCACTCGTCTCGCGTAAAGCAGCCGGAAGCGCATTGCCGATCCGACGCATGGAATCGATGACCTCGTCTGCCGGGATTGCACTCTTGATTCCCGCCATTGCCATCTGCGCACTGACCGCCGCATTGACGGCGCCGGCGGAATTCCGCTTGATACACGGAACTTCAACCAGACCACAGACCGGATCACAGGTTAGTCCCAACATATTTTTGAGGGCAAATGCCGCTGCATTCGCGATACACTCCGCATCGCCGCCCTGCAGATATGCCAGCCCCCCTGCTGCCATCGCACTTGCTGAACCAATCTCCGCCTGGCATCCACCCGATGCACCGGCGATGCTCGCATTTTCTGCAATAACCGCACCGATTCCTGCACTGACAAAGAGTGCCTCGACCATCCGGTTCTCCGTTTCCTTACAATATTCCTCATACGACAAAAATACCGCCGGAATCACCCCGCATGCGCCCGCCGTCGGAGCCGCCACGATTCGTTTCATACAGGCGTTGGACTCTCCCATTTTCACCGCTTTTTCCATCACAAGCCCCATGTATCCGCCCGCCAGGCTGCGACCGGAGGCATTGTATGCGTGCAGTTTTTCTCCGTCGCCGCCCGCCATTCCACTTGCCGAGACGATCGAGCCGTCGTATTCCTGATCTGCCTGGCGCATCGCCTGATACATCTGCCGCATTGTTTCAAACGATTCTTCCACCGTCACCTGGCGTTCCTGCACATCCGCCAGAAGAACCACCTTCCAAAGCGGAATCTGATATTCGTTCGCTAAGCGGATTAGATCATTCACTGAATGATATAACATTTCCATTTTCCCGTTCCATTCCTTTTCTTATATGAACCCTTCCTATCGAAGACTTAAATACGTTACCTTCCTGATGCCCTCCTGGCGGCGCAGCCACACAAGCCCTTCTTCCGGAATCTCTTGATCACACTCAATAACCATCACTGCCATGCCGCCGCGCGCCGCACGGTAGAGCTGCATCGTCGCAATGTTGATCGATTTGTGCGCCAGCATCGCCGTCACATCCGCCACATGTCCCGGCTGATCGTCATTGTGGACAACCAAGGTTGGATAACTGCCGGAAAAATTAGCATCGATCCCATCAACCTTCGCAATATTGATCCGGGAACCGCCCAGTGATTCACCTACTACCGTCAGACTGCGCCCGGAAATGCCCTCAAGCTCCAGTTCCGCCGAATTTGGATGCGCCTCTTTTAAATTGGCTTCATCAAAGGAAAACTCAATCCCCTTCTCCTCTGCCAGGTGGAAGCTGTCCGGAATCCGCATGTCATCCGGCGCCATCCCTAAAAGTCCCGCAATCAGTGCTTTCTGGGTTCCGTGTCCGGTTCCCGTTGCCAGAAATGAGCCGTACAGACCAATCCGTGCCCGCTTAACCGGTTCCCCAAGAAGCTTCTGCGCCACAAATCCAATCCGAACCGCGCCCGCTGTGTGGGAACTGGACGGTCCGACCATCACCGGACCTACTATATCAAATAGATTCATATTTCTTTCCTTTTCTCTCGTTTACTTCGCCAGGTAGCCGCCATCCACCGGGATTACCGCTCCCGTTATATATTCTGCCGCGTCACTCGCTAAAAACACGGTAATTCCTGCCAGATCCTCCGCCTTCCCCCAGCGGTGCATCGGGATCCGCGCCGTTACCTCTTCATACTGACCCGGATTTTTGGCTTTCATATCCGATGTGAGCTTTGTCTCCATATAACCAGGTGCGATCGCATTGACGGTCACACCACGCGACGACCATTCATTAGAGCAGGCTTTCGTGAGCTGCGCCACGCCACCCTTACTTGCCGCGTATGCCGGTATCATCACACTTCCGAAAAAGGATGTCATCGATGCCACATTAATAATTCTGCCGTATCCACGCTGCAGCATATCCCGCGCCGCCAGCTGAGACATCTGGAACATAGCACCTAAATTTACTCGCAGAACCCGATTCCACTCTTCCATCGGAAAATCTTCTGCCACGCACCGGTGCTGAACTCCCGCACAGTTTACCAATATATCCGCCTGACCGTCAAGGCTTTCCACCAGATGATTATAGATATCCGGAACCTCCTCTTCTCTTACCAGATCTCCCACTATTCCGTGAACCACCGCCCCGGTTATCCGTGCAAGCGCATCTGCGCTCTCCCGCACCTTCTCACTTGTTCCCAAAATGGCAACCTCCGCCCCCGCTCTGCACAGTCCCTCTGCCATGCCATAGCCGAGCCCTCTGGTTCCACCCGTGACGATCGCTTTCTTCCCCTTTAAGCTAAACAAATCCATAAAATCGCGCATCTTTCATTTCCCCTTTCAAAAGCACCCATCTGTAAACAGTCCCCCTGCTGCTGAGCGCGAACTATCGATACATTTGTTTTCTATTTTCTATATATAAAAGCTGCCGCGAAACAAGAATTTCATCCTTTTCACAGCAGCTTTTTTTCTTTTATTCAATGCATTTTCTTCCGCTACCTGACCGGCTGCATCGAGCGATCCGCTTATGCCAGCTTTTCGCCGGTCAGCATCTCATAGCTCTGAAGATATTTTTCAATAGTCTTGTCCACAATCTCCTGCGGGAGTGTCCAGTCATTGCCCGGATGAGCGGTCAGCCAATCGCGTGCAAACTGCTTGTCGAAGGACGGCTGGGAATGTCCTGCCTCGTAGCCCTGTGCCGGCCAGAAACGGGAGCTGTCCGGAGTCAGCATCTCATCACCAAGAACGATGTTGCCATTCTCATCCAGACCGAACTCAAACTTGGTATCTGCGATAATGATACCTTTTTCCAGTGCGTACTCCGCACATTTTTTGTAAAGTGCAATCGTGTATTCACGCAGCTTATCTGCATACTCTTTTCCCTTGCCCGGGAAGTATTTTTCCAGATGATCTACGCTCTGCTCATAGGAGATGTTTTCATCATGATCGCCAATCTCTGCCTTAGTGGACGGTGTGTAGATCGGCTCCGGCAGTTTGTCAGACTCTTTTAAGCCTTCCGGCAGTTCAATTCCACAAACCTTTCCGGTCTTCTGGTAGCTTGCCCAGCCGCTTCCTGTGATATAACCGCGGACGATGCACTCAATCGGAAGCATCTCAAGCTTACGGCACATCATGCTCTTTCCTTCGAATTTCTCCTGCTGGAAGAATTCCGGCATGTCTTTTACATCTACGGAAATCATGTGATTCGGGATAATGTCTTTCGTCAGGTCAAACCAGAACTTGGACATCTGTGTCAGTACTTTGCCTTTGTTTGTCACTTCATTATGTAAGATAACATCAAAGCAACTGATACGATCCGTTGCAACCATAATCAGGCTGTCTCCATTGTCATAAATTTCACGGACTTTTCCTTCTTTAATCGGTTTCATCTCCTGCATTTTTTGCACCTCATTCTTAAATTTTATGGTGGAATCCAGAGCCCCCCTATATCACAAATGTACAGCTCTGTATCCTTCTATCTGATAAATTACCACTTACCCGCCCTTATTGTCAAGACTCGCCTCCCCGTTTCCTCCTTAAATCCCAACAATTCAGCATTTTACCCTGTAAAGGGCAGTTTGGCATGAATTTTTCTACGCCGTTTTCTTCCAAAATGGAATAGTAAAAATGCAGCGTTATCTGCCGTTCTTCCCTGCTTAAAGAAGAGTTGGCAGATGACACCGCATTTTATCAATTTACCATTTATTATGTATATGCCTCGGATTCTCAGCCCGACACACTCTTACTTATTTCAGAGCTGCAAATCCACGCTCCAGATCCTCGATGATATCGTCGATATGCTCGGTACCAATGGACAGACGGATGGTGTTCTGCTTAATGCCCTGATCTGCCAGCTCCTCGTCGGTCAGCTGGGAGTGGGTTGTTGTTGCTGGATGGATAACCAGGCTCTTTACATCTGCTACGTTTGCTAACAGGGAAAAGAGCTGCAGGTTGTCGATGAACTTATGAGCTTCTGCCTGTCCGCCCTTGATCTCAAAGGTGAATATAGAAGCGCCGCCGTTCGGGAAATATTTCTCATACAGGGCATGATCCGGATGATTCGGCAGAGACGGATGATTTACGTGCTCTACTAACGGATGTTTGGACAGGTACTCAACAACCTTCTTGGTATTTTCCACATGACGGTCGATACGCAGAGACAATGTCTCAGTTCCCTGAAGAAGCAGGAATGCGTTGAACGGGGAAATCGTAGCGCCCATATCACGCAGAAGGATCGCACGGATGTAGGTAACGAATGCTGCCGGACCTGCTGCCTCTACGAAAGATACGCCGTGGTAGCTCGGATTCGGATCTGCGATTGCCGGATATTTGCCGCTTGCTTTCCAGTCAAATTTACCGGAATCTACGATGATGCCGCCCAGAGTGGTTCCGTGTCCGCCGATGAACTTGGTAGCGGAATGTACGACAATGTCTGCGCCATGCTCGATCGGGCGAATCAGGTACGGTGTACCAAATGTATTGTCAATGACTAACGGAAGTCCGTGTTTGTGTGCAATCTCAGCGATCGCGTCGATGTCCGGGATATCACTATTCGGATTTCCGAGAGTCTCCAGATAGATAGCACGGGTATTTTCCTGAATTGCACCTTCTACCGCTTCCAGATTATGAGCATCTACGAAAGTTGTAGATACACCGAAATGGGAAAGTGTATGCTCTAAAAGGTTATAGCTGCCGCCGTAGATGGTCTTCTGTGCTACGATGTGACCGCCGTCTGCTGCCAGTGCCTCGATTGTATATGTAATAGCAGCTGCGCCGGATGCGGTTGCCAGTGCTGCAACGCCGCCCTCCAGTGCTGCGATTCTCTTCTCAAATACATCCTGTGTGGAGTTGGTCAGACGTCCGTAAATGTTACCGGCATCTGCCAGACCAAAACGTGCTGCCGCATGGGCGGAATTTTTAAATACATAAGAAGTGGTCTGATAAATCGGAACGGCTCTAGAATCGGTTGCCGGATCCGGCTGCTCCTGACCTACGTGTAACTGAAGAGTCTCAAATCTATAGTTTCCCATCTCAAAATACCTCTCTTTCTTTTTCTGGAAGTTTATTTCCTAGTATGTAAATTCGTTTTTATTTTATATTCATTTTTTTATTTGAGCAAGCGTTTTTCCATTTATTTTCAAGCTTTCTATAAAATAATTGCTTTTTCCGCAATATTATATTTGCTTATGCAAATGTATATTTGGCTTTTTGGGTAAATAAAAAGCCGGACCGCTTAATCTTCTTTAAGCTCCCGGGCAAATGGCTTGCATCTTAAATCGTTGTCATTCTCTTGAACGGCAGATATGCAAATTTACCTGACCATATAAAATGCCCGGGAATTACACATTCGACAACAACACATCAGATTTCCGTTCCATAAAATATTCTGTCTTGCCATTGTATCTGCCTCCTTTTCATTTTCATGTTCTTTCCGAACTCGATGGCTTAATGATACTCTTATAAACCAACTTTGTCAATAGGTATTAGGAAAAAACTTTTTTTCTTTGTTTTCCACGCTTTTCTCCTTGAAAGTCCTATTACCTTGCGTTATAATTGGTTAATAGTAAGGAGGTTACCGAATGATATCAACAAAAGGAAGATACGCCCTGCGCGTTATGATCGATCTGGCGGAACAAAATTCTGCTGGATATATACCACTGAATGAAATTGCCACCCGTCAGCAGATTTCTGAAAAGTATCTGGAAATCATCTTGAAGGTTCTGGTCAAAAATAAATTACTGGAAGGACAGCGCGGCAAAGGCGGCGGTTACCGTCTGACCCGTCCGATGAATGAATATACCGCCGGAGAGATTCTGGAACTGACCGAAGGCTCTCTCTCTTCCGTTGCCTGCCTTGCACCGGATGCGCCGCCGTGCGAACGTCAGACAAGCTGTGTGACCCTGCCGATGTGGAAACGCTTTGATCAGGTTGTACACAATTTCTTCTATAATATTACTTTAGAGGATCTCGTAAAGGAAAGTCAGTCTTTGCCGAAAAGTACGAATTAGCATTTATAAATGAACGGGAAATCTTATCATTCATATTGGCATCGTTTGAAAATCCCATCACTTCGCGCTTTACAAGTTTACAAGGATTCAAAAAAGGCATTCCATTTTGACCGAATGCCTTTTTATTATATATAGATTTTTCTATTTATTTCAGATTGAAGGCACCTCAAACATTATTTTTTGATGCCTTTCCGCTCCTCTGCCCGCTCGAGCAGTTTCTCCGCCTCTTCCAGCGCTCCCGGAAGATACGCTTCCGTCCACTCTTTTCCGGCTTTTTCCTGCTTCTTGATTGCATCCCAATCCGTGACCGGTTCTCCCTGTTCGGACAGCATCGACTTACCAAACACGTGCGGATGGCGGCGGATCATTTTTTCACTGGCGCCATCCATGACCTCCCGTATCGTAAACAGTCCTTCTTCCTCCGCGATCTGCGCGTGAAGAAGAATCTGCAGCATTAAATCCCCCAGTTCTTCTTTCAGGTTCTCCGCATCGCCGGTCGCCTCCCAGATATTGATACCGCCAATCACCTCTGCCGCTTCTTCAATGCAGTACGGTTTCAGCGATGTATGCGTCTGCGCCCGATCCCACGGACAGCCGTCCTCGGCACGGAGATGGCGGACTACCTCGCAGAAGCGCATGAACGATGCGGCGCGGTCATTTTCTTTTTTTCTCTCATTTGATTCTCGTTTCATTCTCTCTATCCATTTTCTTGTCTGCTTTTATTTCTGAGCTTGTTTATATGCCTATTTTGTAGCTGTTCAGTACCTTCACAGCCACAAGCAAAAATCCATTAAAAATTGCCTACGGCAATGGGATTTTTGCCTGCTGACCCATATTTTCGTACGGTCAGCGCAGTAAATGCGCTGACCTACTGAACAGTTACCCCATTTTTTTATTATATTCCAAATTTTGCTTTCTGTCAGCCGTAAAATGAATTTGGAATTGACAGTCTGATATTTTTCATTTACAATACAATTATAATAAAATAGATTCTTTTATTTATCGGGACTCCTGCCCGGATGCTCCCTTCGTAAATAAGAGCCATGAATCTTACAGGATACGTGGGTCTTTTTTTATTGCACATGATTCCGATACAGCTACCATACCGGATTGCTGCCAATCTTTTTTGATTTGGAAATTATCCAGTAAATAAGCGCTCGAATCATCCAGATAGAAAATCCCCTGTCAATTTCTGCACAATGCAGTATATACCTGGAGGATTGATACCATGACTTTTTATGAAACTTTAGATTCAATTATGAAACAGGATTTTGGCGGTCGCGGACTTTTAGCATCTCTGCCTGCTTCCCCACTTGCGGCTGTGTCTGCTTCTCTCGCCCATGCGAAAAGAGCCGTTCTTCTGACCGGTTTCCCGGTTCGAATGCCAGACGGTTCTATTACCGGCGAGACGGATGGACCTTCCGGAACTGCCAACCTCGCAGCAGCGCTGACGGCAGCTGGCTGCGGCGTGTCAGTCGTAACCGACTGGTCTTCTTATCCGCATCTGGAAGCGGCTCTCCGCTTCCGCGCTCCGCAGGCAACCTTGATCCGTCTGCCGGAACAGAATACGGATAACTTTATCCGCACCTTTATCCGTGATGCAAAACCGACCCATCTGATCAGCCTGGAGCGCCCAGGCAAAGCTGAAAATGGACATTATCACAGCATGCGCGGTGAACAGCTCGACGACATGATCACGGATTCGGCTCTTTTCCTGTCTGCTGCCAGAGAAGCTGGTGCCACGGTCATTTCCATCGGAGATGGCGGCAACGAGATGGGAATGGGGACCTTCCGCCGTGAAATTCTCTCAGGAGTTCCACATGGCGAACTTATCTGCACCGCAGAAGCAGCAGACCTGACGCTGGCAAGCGGTGTTTCCAACTGGTGGGGCTGGGGCATTGCCTCCCTGCTCTCCCTGAAATTAGGACGAAATCTTCTCCCGTCTGACCGCACCGAGACAGAATTGCTCCGCCGGGTTGTGGCAGCAGGCGGTGTGGATGGATGCACGAAAAAAGCGGAACTGACCGTTGATGCACTCCCTCTGGAGACACATCTGAGAATTTTGCAGTCTGTCCGTAAATTGACTGATGAAATGCTTGAAAAGCAGACAGCAACGAGGGAGACTCCTTGTTTTTGCAGAGAGCGGAAGGTAATGGCAGCTGTTTAGGGACTTTTGGTTTTTTATTTGTTTTCATTTTCATAAAAAAGACCCGCCTATGTATTTCACTACATAAGCAGGTCTTTTTTGAATGATTGTTTAATGCTCGCTTTTTACGCTTACAATTCACTTTTATCGTAACTGTTCAGTACCTTCACAGTCACGCGCAAAAATCCATTAAAAATTGCCTACAGCAATGGGATTTTTGCCTGCTGCCCCATGTTTTCGTACGGTCAGCGCAGTAAATGCGCAGACCTACTGAACAGTTACCTTTTATCTTCTCTTTTTTTTATTTGCTCTTACTTTTCTTCTGCAGCCCGATATGCCTGTGTCACATTTTTCGTGATCGCTTCCGCTTTCCGGTCAGCCGCCACAACCACATGACTCAATGCAAGTAATGCCAAAACGTTCGGAATAACCATCAGCGCGTTGAAGAAATCTGCCAAAGCCCATACTAAATTTACCTTTAACATAGAACCAATGACAATACAAATCACAACGATGAAGGAATAAACCTTTGCCGCGCCCTCGCCGAACAGATATTTCGCATTCGTCAGGCCAAAGAAATGCCATCCCAGAATCGTCGAAAATGCGAAGAACAGCAGGCAGATCGCAATAAAAATAGAACCAAAGTTTCCAAAACTCTGCATGAATGCCGCCTGTGTCAGCGCTGTACCATCCTTGCCGGAGCTCATCGCATCCGTTGTCAGGACTGCAAATACAGTCAGATTTAAAATAACAAATGTATCAATAAAGACACTGATCATCGCACAAAGCCCCTGATGATGCGGGCTTTCTGCTTTCGCACGTGCGTGAGCATGCGGTGTGGAACCCATACCTGCCTCATTGGAGAAAAGTCCTCTCGCTACACCAAAACGGATTGCTTCGCGGACGGTGATACCAGCACCAGCGCCCATTACCGCTTTCGGATCAAATGCGCCCTTGATGATCATCATAAATGCTGTCGGCACGTGATTGATATGAAGACCAATCAGAATCAGGCTTCCTACAATGTAAACGCCTGCCATAACTGGCACAACCTTCTCTACCACAGCTGCCAGACGTTTGGTTCCACCAATGAAAATGAATCCTGCCAGTACTGCCAGCACAAGACCGATCGTGATCGGCGGAATATTGATTCCATATACCTGAAATACCTCTGTAAACGCAGCACCGATCGAGTTGGACTGTACCATATTGCCCATAAACCCAAGTGCTAAAACAATAAAAATAGCAAACAGAGTGGATAATACCTTTCCAAAATTACCTTTAAATGCCGCCTTGATGTAGTAGACAGGTCCGCCTGTCACCTCACCATTTACCTCTGTCTTGTAGGTCTGTGCCAGAACCGCCTCGGAGTAGATGGTCGCCATTCCGAAGAACGCGCTCAGCCACATCCAGAAGATTGCACCCGGACCGCCGCCAAACAGCGCTGTCGCCGCACCTGCCAGGTTACCAGTACCAACCTGTGCTGCGATCGCCGTCATGATCGACTGAAACGGGCTCATTTCCCCTTTTTCATGTTTTTCTCCGTTCAGGCTGAAATGTCCAAACACATGCTTGCAGCCCTCGCCAAATTTTCTTACCTGGATGAATTTGAGACGAATCGTGTAATAGATGCCCGTTCCACACAGCAGAATCAGCAGAAGAAAACTCCACAGAAAATCATTGCCTTTGTTTACCAGTGTCAAAATCGTGTCCATTTTTTATCCTCCTCTATGTTTTCGTTACGATTCCGGCTCTTTTATAAATCCGGGATCGAGTAATAAAATAAGAGCTGATACAAATCAGCTCTCCAAAGAGTAGAACATATGCATACAATAGAACTCATCCCCTGGTTCCATTGTGATTGGTTGTATGCCCTGTCCTTTTGCCTGAGAGATCAACGAATACCATGGACGTGCATCCGTCTTACACCTTCGGCGCTCCTTTTTGGAGACTCTCCAGAGTGTCCCTGCCTGACTGACCTTCGATCACTCGTCAGGACGGTTCAGTAAACAGGAACGAACTTATGTGAGGTATGCTATCACATTTCTTCTGCTTTTTCAACTGATTTTTATAAATTATACGAAAATCCTCAAAATATTACGGTTCGCGACATGGTTTCTCCCTTTTCATTAAACTGCTCATACTTTTCCCCAACCAAAAGAGAATCCATCTGCGGGTATGCACCATCTTTTAAAATATACGATGGAATTTCCCCTTCTGGCTGCCATCCCGGCTTTTTCCCTCCCCATTCTTCCCGGTTTTGAGCTGCCTCTGCCTCCGTCACTTTCCTCCATGCCGATTCTGCTGCCTGACCGCGCTTTCCCTTCTTTGTCAGAGGAATCACTTTAAAATGATATACGCCCGCGGTCTGCATCAACGGTACAAAATCATACTGTTCAGCACTCGTCCGATGCGGATGTCCGACACGCTTTGCATCTCGGTAAAGCATCACCAAATATGCCGAAGCCCCCGGCGCTTTCTTCCACCTGCCAATTCCCCTTTCCGCCCAGTCTGCTGCATCCACCGTTCCTATTATCTCTCCGGCATCCTGTAATTCGATCGTCAAAAGCAATGTAGTGCCATTATCTTTCCGAACTGCCTTGCTGCATACCGCGCCAAGCCCTGAAAACCGGATGTCCTCCTGGCGAAGGACGGAAAACGGATTATCTGCGTCGGATTCCAGTTCTATTTCGTATAGAATTTCCGGGGCAGCTTCTTCTGCATGGATTTCTGCTATCTTTCGTTCTTCTAAAGAAACTTCTTTGGTACCTATGTTTTCAGAGTCGGCTTGTATGCTCCCTTTATATTGTTCATTTTCTTTTTTTCCCACCTCTGCCCCATCCATCGCCGGTCCGCTTGCCGGATCACCGGAGATTCGTTCCACACCAGTGACGCTATATGCCCTGTCCCGGCTTTCCGCCTCCAAAACAGGCATTCCCATTTCATCCAGCTCTTCTGCTGCCAGCCGAATCCTGACCCGATCGATGGATGCCGCGGCAGCGGGGAAACATCCCGCAGCCGCCTGGCTCAGTACGGCTGCTCCGAAGAGCAGCCCTTTCGCCATCTGATCCATAAAATCCCTCCCTTCCCTTTTTCTGCCATCTGATCGATTTTGATTTTTCTCTTATTTTTTTACTCCTCCTTGCCCTTATCATTCCTCTCCATATTCTTTTTTATATTTTCCTCCTTTCTTCGCCGTTCTGCGAGCGCCAGCCCTGCCCCAGCGCTCATACATATCAGTCCAATCACCAGTTTCCACTTCCAAATCAGTGAAATTGCTTCATTCAGACGCTCTTTTTCGTCCTCGACCTGATAAGCACCTTCTACTTCCCAGGTGGCTGATTCTCCATATCCCATCTTCGGAAGCGGCTTCATCTGTCTGCCGTCGAGAACAATTTTCCCCTCTCCACAGATCGACTCTGGCACGTGAACTGTTAAATAGCCCTCTTTCAGCTCTTCTATCACTTTCTTTGGATATTCCGGCTGACCATGTCCCGGTCGCCCTGGCTTCTCCGGCTTCAAACGGTCATACATCCGCACAACCGTCACCGTTCCGTCCTCTGAAACCGTAAATGAAACTGGTTCGGCTTTTTCGTAGCCCTCCGGCGCTTCCAGCTCTTCCAGAATATAGCGGCAGCCCTCCTTTAAAATGCCCTGTATACATTTCTCCTTTTCTTCAGAAATCCATTCCAATATTACCTTTCCAGTCTCATCAGAAATCCTCAGGAGGGCACCTTTTACAAATTCGCTATCTCCTTTCTGCTCCCTCCATTTCCGCTTCTCCACCTGCACTTCCGTCGGTCTGTCATACATCTTCACCTGATCGACTCGACCGTCCAGTGATACCGTAAATGTCACTTTTTCTGCTTTCCAGTACCCATCCGGCGCTGTTTTTTCTACCAGCACATAGTTTTTTCCAGCGTTTAACTTTCCTTTTATCACATGGGCGCCCCGATCAGATACCCACGAATCAACCAAGGTTCCGCCTTCCTTCTCCTCCCAGAGTTCCATCCGCGCCCCCGGCAGTTCCTTTTCTCCCGTCACACTGTATTTTGTGATTTCCACGTGCGTCGGCTTATCCTGCATGGAAATCCGCTCGACCGTTCCATCCTCGGAAACAGTAAACGGAATCTCTTCCGCATACGCAAATCCATCCGGCGCTCCCGTCTCGCGCATTATATAACTCTTTCCCGGTGTCAACGTTCCAATAATCTCATGAGGATGATCCGCAGAAATCCATGATTCGATTACATTTCCAGACTGATCCAGAATCTCTATCTGAGCACCCGGAAGCTCCGTTCCGCCCAGATCTGTCTTTGAAAAGACCAGCTTTGTCGGGGAATCTATCATTCCAATTCCATCTATCTGTGCATCGTCCCCCAGAGAAAAAATCATCTGATTCGACTCCACCTCTTCCGTTTTTCCACCGTCCAGTTCCAGCAGTTCAACCAGGCGGTATCTATTCCCACGTTTGAGCACTTCGCGCACCGACCGATCATTCTGATGAAATTCCCAGAGCACTGTATTTCCCTGCCGGGAGGTCCGTCCCGTGCTTCCTGTACTCTTCCACTCGATCGGCAGTCCATCCGGAGTCTGTGCCGGAACTTGTGCCCGAACCTCATAGTTTGTTCCCCACGGCATTCCTGTCAAAACAACCGATTCGCCACAAGAAAGCGTCAGGCTTCCTCCACTTCGCAGCGTTCCCGATTTAGAACCTGTGTACGAAATCAAGCCTGGAAGCTCTTTTCCCTCCGCATTCTTTAAGTATAACGTATATGTTATATCTACCTGCCTTAACAACGCCGCAGCAGTTCCCGTCACCCGCCCGGCGATAACAATTGCGCCCGGAGATAGAATTGGATGGAAGGATTCATAGCTTTTGCCCGTTTTTCCCCATATCGTTGCCGTTACCGTCATACCAGAATGATTTTCCTGTCCGTTTTCATTTATATGCTCTCCAACCAGAACAGCCACCCGCAAAATGCCTCCTGATCCGGCTGCCACATTCTCTATATTCCAATACCAGGATTCACCTATTTGTTCCGCTCCGCCCATCGAAGCCGCTGTCATTAGTTCACACCCAGCTGGAATTTCCAGTCCAATCTTCATATTTTCTTTTTTATCTGACTGGTTCCGATATGTAATTTCATATACAATTACACTTCCCGGCAGCACCGCTGCTCCGTCTTTTCCAATCGGGGAAACGGCGCGGATGCCACATGGGTCGCTGTATTCCGGATTTCGTATTTCATGGATATATCCCAGGCCATCTCTGTTTTCCGGGATCCAGCTTTCCACTTCCCTGCCATCTGTCTCTTTCTGATGATATTCTTCCAGACGATACCTCGTTCCTTTTAATGTTCGAAGCGTCAGCGGATAATGTCCGTTCTCATCCCAATTCAGACGGAATGTATTTTTTCCTATCGTCCGACGGCTGCCGTCACTGAACTCAATGATCTCCCGCAGTTCGAAACGATGTCCTTCCGCCACCCCCTCTTTTTCACATTTTTCTCGTTCCAGATAAGGCGCAGAAGCTTCCATCAGTGAAGAAAGTACAAATTCTTCCCCACTGTCCAAATCCCACAGTGTTCTCACCAGACGAAGTGCTTTTCTTCCCTGCACCCGCAGAGACGTTATGCTGTCAAATAAACCGTCTGCTGTCTCTGTCTCCAGCGCATTTGCACCATCTCTGGCTGCGTTAATCCCCCTGCCTGTATCTGACACCGTGAAAATCATCGGTTTCTGCACAGTGTATCCATCCGGCGCTTCCAGTTCTTTCAGAAGATACGTGTGCCCGGCAATCAGCTTTCCTTCTATCACGTGTGTTTTCCCATCGCAGATCCAGGATTCCAATGCCTCACCCGCTTCAGCGTACACACCATCCAAAAATCCAGCTTCATACACTGCCAGCTTTGCTCCTGACACAAAGAGACCCGTATCGAAATCCATCTTGGAAATTTTGATTTTCGTTGTTTCATTCGGCACCGTCAGATTATACGTTAGCACCTCGCATTCCTTCTGATCTTCCATCAGCACCTCGTACACGCGCGGAATAAGTTGATATCCATCCGGCGGCATCGTCTCACGGACTTCGTAATGGTACGGAATCCAGCTTCCATTCTCCCCTATCGTTCCGATTGGCAGAAACGGGCTTTCCGCCTGACCGCTCTCGTCTGTCTCCATCTGAACCTTTTCTCCCGTCTCTCTGTTTTTCACTTCAAACACCGCACCTGCCAGTTTTTCCTCTGGCTTTCTCTCATCCACCTTTTCAACCCGAACCCGCCCCTGTTTCAGCGTATTAACCGCTTCGATTATCTCCTCCGAAGCAGCCGCCACAATAAATTTCTTAGGTTCCATGAGGCGATAACCTGCCGGTGCCGAAAATTCCACCAAATAATAAGCTCCATAGGCAATCGGAGAAATCCGATGCGGCTTCCAGTCCCCTGCCTTCCAGCCTGCCGGAATCTCCTGTTTTTCTGCTTCTTCCTCTGTAAACTTTCCATCCGATCCAGAAATCCAGCGTTCCACTAAATATTCTTTTTCCTGCACCAGGCTTCCATCCTGTGCCGCCCGGAAAACAGCAAGTTCTGCGCCTGCCAGATAAATTGCCTCTTCGGATGCCTCTCCTGAGCTTCCCAGCTTGGAAATATAGACAGACTTTGCCCTATTTTCCAGCCCGTAAAGCTGAATTTCAGCAGTTTCTTCGACAATCACCGGCTTCGGTGCTGCTTTCTGATAGCCGCTTGGTGTTTTCGTCTCCACCAGAACGTAATAGCCTTTCTTTCTGTTCGAAGCCAAATCATTTTTCGTCGGATTCAGCGGTAAATAATCAATCCGGTGAATCCCATCGGAGGTATCATAGCTGACCAGAGTTCCCTCCGCCTGGTAATTCCATCGGAAATCATAGCTGTAGCCTGCTTTTCCATCTAACTGCAGATTTTTCGTCGCCTGAACAAGCACCTGTGAACCATTTCCCAGATTCCAGAGCTGACGCACTGATTCGCCCTGTTCTGTCGCTGTTTCTTCCTGTTTTTCAGCGGTATATCCACACCATGTAACCGTGTTGAACCTTGTATGATATTCTGCATACAGCTTCTGATAGCGGGCTGCAAAGCTGTCGCTTCCTTGGCTGTAGGCTTTCGCATCTTCGGTCTTCCATCTCGTCACCTGTTTTTCCCGGTCATAGCGCGGTGTTCCATCCGCCTCCATGACAATTCCATTTTCATCTGTCACTGCCTCATACAGGGTCAGCTCCGCCGCATATGCATTCGGCAGACATTCTTTTTTTCCATCCTTCTTCTCATATTTGAAAAAGGCGGTTTTTATATGATCTTCCTGCATCGTGATGAGCTGCAGCTTAGAAGTTTCCTGGATTTCCACCTCCATTTGATTTGTCAGATATCCCAGAGGCGTCTCTATCTCCTCGAGAATATAATCGCCTGCCGGAATCCCCTCCCATGCCATCGGCGTCTTTCCGACGGTCCATTTGGCAGTCACTGTCTTTTTCTGGTTTCTCTCATCTAGTACCGTCCAGTTCGCCGGAAGTTCCCCTTTCTTTTCCAGATAATACCCGGACGGATGTGTTTCCAAATCATCACTCGCAACTCTTTTTGCTGGATAGAGCGCTAACACGGCTCCTTCCACACTTGAAAACGTATACCCCCCTTTTCCTTCCTCCCAGGTCTTAGAATCCGATTCGTTCAAAATGTGATCATAGTCCCGGACTGGCTGCTGATATTGTTCTGGCGCGTCGATCTTTTCGATCTGCACCGTGATCGGGCGGTTAGTAAGGCGCAGCTCCTGTACCTCACAGGTTTCCTCTACCGTAAGCCCTGTCGGCATCCGTTTCGCATAGCCGGATGGGGCGCGTGTCTCCTCTAAAATATACGTTCCCGCCGGGACGCGTTTTAAAACATCCACCTGCCCATCTCTGATCCGTGTATGGAACGGATCGTTTGGCGTTTCATCCCCGGTTATCCAGCTGTTTTCCATCAGATACGCCTCACCCTGACGGTGGTACAGCGGTCGATCATCTTCCCGTTTTTCCGGATCATTTCCAATATCATAGAGTGCTGCCTTCAACTGCAGATCCCATGCATTGGCATTGTAAGCTCTGAGAAGATCGCTGTATCGGTAACGCACATAATCGCCATCCCGATCATAAACGGGATATCCTTTAATATAGGTCTGAGCGGAACGCTGGTAATAAACCGGCAGCCCATTTTCATTCAAAACCGGATTGACATGGGGCTGCAGCAGACCTCCGTCATATGTTCCAATCGTGTACTCCTGTTCCGTATCAGCATACATCGTTGCCACACGGCCGGTCTTTATCTTATCCCTGGCAATCACATTTCCATAGTGATCCTTAGATACCTGGATCGCCCACACCAATGTTTTGCCGGTTTTTTCCTCCGTCACATATGCCATTCCCGTGTACGGTTCTACCTCGCTGTCCCGGCTTCCGTCTGATGCCAGATGATAGAATTTTGTCCCGGAAGGAACGTATTCAAACCGCCTTTCTTTCCGGCTGTACACCATTTCTTCATAGCTGGGGCTTACAATTTCCAGAAATGGAACGCCGTCTTTCATCGCATAGATCGGTTCGCTGTCTTTCGGACGCACTGGTTCGCCTTTTTCGTTATAGGCATACCGCACGCCCCGGAGTGTCGTAAATACCTCCAGAGCCCCGAGATCGTAATATAAAATGTCTGTATCTTCGCGTTCAACCCGCTTGAGAATCCATCTGCCTTTCCCCTGGTCGTTGAACCGGTCATCCTGCGTATATCGTTTATAATTGTTATTTTCTCCTTTGCTATCTTCCTCCTCTTGATCTTTATCCCTCACATACAGAAGCCGGTTTCCCGAATAGCCTTTCTGCACATACATCCGGGTCACATTTCCAAACGAATCGCGCACCACATTGACACCGGCATACGCCCGGTCCTCACTGTCCCCGTTCTTCTTTACCTCGATCGCATCATACAGGCGCATCGATGCACCTGGAAGATATCGGTTGAATGCGTGCGCTATATCTGGAACACGATGCCAGATCGCCTTTCCAGTAAAAACCTGATCCTCATAAATCAGGTCAATCCTCTCCCCGGCTTCCTGTTTTGCCCTCAGACTATCCAGCCAGCCCTTTGACCACCCATACCCAAGGAACGTTCCCGACGCATTGTACGCCAGTTCCAGATTTTCAAGACCATAACGGTTCGAAAGCTCGGTCAAAGTTCCCTCTCGCCGATCGCTCAACTTAAACAAAATCTCCGTTTCCTCCTGTTTTACTTTCGCGATTTCCAGCCGGATCGGCGTATTTCCTACATAAATCCGCGCCACATCCCCCCGGTCCTGCGGCTTATTGCCATTTGACTTCGTTCCATCCGGGTTCTGGACTGCTTCTCCGTTGCTGCTTATCCGGGTTACCATTTCTCCATACACGGCAGCTGCCACCCGCTGACCGCGCTCTCCGTCCCGATAATACGTCACTTCATCCGAATACACTTCCACCGCTATCGGTTTCGTTCTCACGTATCCTTCCGGTGCAGATAATTCACACAACACATAGGCTCCTGCTCCCAGCGGCTGCGGCGTGATCAGATATCCTGTATTCTGGTTGGACGGCAGAGTTTCCCCCAAACCACCAAAATCCTGCAGCGTCGAATAAACCTGGAATGTGCCCGTCCGCGTCCCAAAGGCATCCCGCATCACCACCTGATCGGTTTCACTGCAAATCGGAGTTCCTGCCGGGATTATGCCTGTATATTTTCCTGTATAAGGTGCTTTCCAGGGGTATTTTGACGGAATTAGCGTTTTCAAATCAACCGGCGCGATTTTCTTTGCCCCCATTGCCTCCAAAAATTCCCGGCTGGCTGTCACCTGTGTATCTTTTTCATAAAACTGCACCTCCCCCTCGCTGTACTTCGACGTGTCCCGGCTGGCGGCATAAATAGCGAACACCGCATCATCATGCAGAATATTCTCTCCCGTCTCCGAATCTAGTTTTTCAATCCGAAGCTTTGCAGCATAAAACGTATTCCGGTATTTTCCATCCGCGTAGCCGGTAAATCCCAACGCATCATAGGCGGACTCCGCCGCCGGTTCTGTCACACTGTAAGGCACCAATCCCTGAAAATACCGCCCGTCAAACCCGGTCAGCGCCCCGGTGATTGTCCTGACATGATCTTTCAGATAAAATCCCGCCGGATTGTTATCATCCGTCTTCTCTCCATACGGATATTCCACTGAATCTGCCCACCCTGCCTGCTCTGAGATCGACCATAGCGGTAATAGCTTTCTACCTTCTCGTTGCTCCGGTACCGGCTGTTTGCATTTTCAGACCGATAAATGTCCTTGTACGGTGCCATTTCCCTCTGAGCGGGCGAAAATCCGCTGTAGTCATAGCTTCCGCCTGGATAGGAGATCGTTCCCTGCCGTTTATCCGCATCCAGACCATACTTATAAATCTCATAATTTCCATCCTGTCCATGTGCGCGGATCACATATTTCCTCAAATCCGCCTGATTTGTATCTCCCCACTCTTCATTCATCCGGATCTGATAGTTCGCCGCCAGCGTTTCCGGCGATGCCGAAGCGTCATATCGGTAATCCGCTGACTTTTTTTCCGGAGATACGAGGTTTCCACCTGCCTCATAAACCGACGGGACTTCTATTTCTTTCGGCTGGTCGATCCGATAATGCTGGTTTTTGAAATCTTCCAGTGCTCCCGAATACGGCTGCTGCTCGACTGCCACATAGGTACCGTAAGGAAGGTATTTCGAAACGCCATAATAATAACCTTCCTCGGATTTTTTTAATTTTTCTGCTGACAACGTTGTTTTGTCCCGATCGGAACCTCCATTTTCCGCGCTGTCCCACTCAATCGCGTATAAATCGTCCAAATCATAGGAGAAAAACGGCTTCAAATATTCCTCTGCTTTTAAAATTGCCTGATGTAATGCTTCATCATAGATATAATCCGGGTAGCCTTCCTGTCCGCCCAATGCTTGAATGTTCTGCTTCTTTACCTCATTCTTCAAATACCAGTCAATCGCAAACTGACGGACAGCATCCGACCGTTTTGCATTTTCTACGGCTGCTTCTGACGTACGGCTCTGATTCTGTATCGCCGCATTGTTATGATGCACCGGATCTTTTGTTTCTCCGCCGCTGCTTCCAAAAATACCCGTACGGATCCATGCAAACGGCTTAAAGGATGTATCTGCTGCATCTGCCCGCTGCCATTTATCCCGGTTCGCCACCGCCATCGCATCGAAAAATTTCTCATACTGATAGCCTGGAACTTCCCGTACCGCTCCCGCTCCATCTTCCTTGATCCGCATGACTGTCTCAAGAAGTCTTGTATATCCCTGATTGACCTCTTTCGAATCCGCGATCTGCCCGTCTTTTCCATATTCGTACAGACGATCATTTGCCGTCACTGCGCTGTCCCAGACATTGTTATTGACGGAACCAGCCGTCTGGGAATCTTTTTTATGAGTTACCTGCGTGAAAATTTTCTGAACCGGAGCAAAGGATTCTCTAAGCAGCGGAAAATTCTTTTTTACCTCCGGCAACGAGACAACTTCTCCATCCCGATTCATCCACACGATTTCGCCATCCGTATTCCGGTACAGACGTTCCAGATTGGATTTCAAATAGAGCTTAAAACGGAAATTTGGCAGTGCCGAAGCGACATTTTCCTTCCCTCCCTCTTTTTCCGTAAACAGATCGGTATGTCCACTTTCCGCATAAGTGTTATGTGCATAGGTGGTCTCCGGTGTCGTCGCTATATCTTTGATGATTTTTATCTTTTGGCGGATCACACGCTCCAGTACACCCAGCGGTTCTTTTCTTGTCCCGGCATCCTGATAGGTGGTCTCCTGCCCAGGGTATGCCAGTGCCACCGGGACCACATAAGAATCATCCCCTATCAAGCCGGAACGTCCAGAATCGATATATGCCTTTGCCCGCGCCTGTTTTACCCACGTGTAATAGCTGGAACTGTTCATCTGGTGGCCGGCAAAGAAACCATTTCCCAGCATTGCGGCTTCTTCCTCGTTCAGTGTAACCTTCTTCTCTTTCAATACCGCCTTAAATCCCAGCTCTTCCAGCACACCTGCATTTGTTTTTTTTACACCAAAACTATCGGTAAAATTCGCGTTGATCTGCAGTATGTATTTTCCGTCTGCATTCCAGTCTGCTGCCTGATGAACCCATTTTGTCTCCGTCACCTCCCGCTGCTGTGTTTCTGTCTTTTCCTGGTAAATAAATACCCGGATCGGCTGCCCATCCGCATCGTGCGGAATTTCCCCGGTTTTGTAATAGACATTTACCTCATTTTCCTTCGGAACAATCGTACCATCTCCCTCAATCACAGCATCGGTCTGCAAAAGTGCCGACGCCATCACCTGATTTCCAGCAGTTGTTTCCCTGTAATCGGTATACGTTCCAAATGCGTCCCGCTCGCGATTATTTGAATATGGTATATACACATAACGCGGACACATTTCCATATTATCCGGCAGCCACTCTGCCCGGTGAAAAATCAAGCTGTCTTTCTCCGGATCACTTCCCAGTACCATAAAATTTTCCGGTATTCCTAAAATTCCTGCATATACCGTAAATTCAAACGAATCCGAATACTCATGCACCGCGTCCAGACCGCCATAGCTGATATATGGATGGGTCTGATAAAAATCCAGAATGGAAGTGATCGCGTCTCCCACTGTCATTGAGATTCCATCTTTTGTTTTCGGCACCGCAATCGTCTGAACCGGAGAACCATACACTGTTTTTTCTGCCTTTTCTCCCGGCGTCACACCGCTGACGCCGTACACGTCCCGCTCTCCTTCCCGGACACCCCGGTCAAATACGCCGGTATAGATACTGGAATATGCATTTCCTCCTGCTCCCGGTATTCTCGGCGTTGTTTTCGCATGTCTGCGGAGTACCCGCTCGGCTTTCCCTTTCAGATAACAAAAGTCATCCACATCAAATGTCTTTACCAGCCTGTCCGCATTTTCTTCCTCTGTCATTCCCGTTTCTGCCTGCAAAAGAACTGCTTCCACTGTCTCCGGCACAAGTTCCTGCACCCGGACCTGGCGCATCCACCCCGCCGCATAATCAATCGGAACCTTTTTACTCATCGGCGTGCCATCCGCATTGTACTTTGGATACTGATAGTCGTTTTCTGCCGCTGCCAGTTCCCCGGTATAAACTTTTTCATACTCACCTGTCCCGGCTTCCACCGAAACCGTACCTTTTCCCTCATCTTTTCGATAAAAGCTCACGCCCTCCGGCAGCCCTGACACCACAATCTCATAAACTCCATCTTTCGTGTTCTTCGACTCTGCCGAAAAGAAAATTTCATTCGTATCAGCGCCGCCATCGCCTGCCTGCTCTTCCCCGTACATCTGCATGGAAATATGGGCATATCCTTCTCCCGGTTCCAGGACCGCTGCCTCCAGATCCTGTCCCAGGTTTGTAACTGCGTGAAGTTTATTTCCAACCGAAAGTTCAAAGCCCTCGGATCGGCTTAATTCCTTGACATAATATTCCCCCATCAGAAGCGGGCGTCCAATCCAGGCATTTCCATTCTTTGACGTATTGTTATAATAAATCCGCTCCCAGGCTTTATCTGCCGTATAATCATCGATCGCCGCATCTTGTGTATACAGATTTCCCGGCGCTTTCTTTCGCCATCCATCCGCTGCATCCGCAATTGTCCCTTTCGAATAATCATAGGTTCGCCCCGGCGCCTCTGTACATGCCAGAAACGAGGCATCGCCATTTTTGTCTGTCGTCGCCACCGCCACCAGATGATTTGCCCGGTAAACTACCCCTGTTTTCCCATCCGGATGTAGCAGATCTTCTGCTGCAAACAAGCCATACACTGCGCCTTCCAGCGTCGCATCCCCCTGTGCGTCTCCAAGGGCATTGTAAGACTCATTTTCGCCCTTTTTCAGATCCAAATCCTTTTTATTGATATGTACCTCGCCCTCTGTCCGATGATCGTAGATCCTCCAGGCATCTTTCTCGCCGTCTGCACCATTGCAATGGCTGAAATTGCCAGCACTTCCCGGCTCTATCGCTGAACCCACACTCGCGGAAACAAGCGCCGCTTCATAGGCAGGGAAAAATAGTGACTCTGCTGCCGCCCCCGCCAGTGTTTCCGTTCTTTGTGACAACTGAGGATTTCGATACAACAAAGAAGGTGAATGCCAGCTTGTATAAAAATCCGCCTCGGTTGTCAATAAATCTGATCCGGTTGCCGTATATCGCCGAATACTTTCACGTTCCGCTTTTTCTGCTTCTTCTAAATCATCATCCGCTTCATCAATAAACACAAACCCTTTCTGGACACGATTTACCAGATGGTCCGAAATAGATACTTTCATCTCCGAGGCAGTTGCTTCCTCCTCCGACGGTGTCGCTTCCCTCAGAAGCGCTGCATCCAATGCTGTAAACAAAACGATCTGCTGCGGCAAAACACGCATTTTTAAAGACTCTGGAAATACCGCATCCTCGCCTGGTAAATTCGTTAGATTCATCCAAATCGTCCCACCAGGCGCACTTTGAGCGTCTAAGCCAATTCTTCCAAAAAATCCTGTCTTCCCCGCACTTTCTTCATTCCGATTTTCTAAAGCCTCTCCGATGCCCTGACTCCTTCTCACACTCTTCGTTCCCAGCACCACATCACGTGAATATCCGCCTCCAAAGGCTGCATTTGCCCCATGCTCAGATGCATCGGTTGTGATAATCTCAATTGGCAGGTCATCTGCATGTTCATCATGCAGAATATATCCATCCCGCGCTTTAAATTCTTTCCAGGTATAACTGTACTTCATGGAAATGAACTTCTCATACGTCTGCCCACAGTCCTCCTGGCAGCCAGACTTTGCATACGAAGTTTCCCCGTCTGCCCCTGTCATCGGTCCCGCATCGGGTGTTTCTCCCTCGGAGCCGCCGTCTGACGCGATACCTTCTATCTCCCCTGCATCGACCTCCTCCATTATCCAGTGGAAATGGACGCCCTCAAAGTCTCCGCCCGCCTTTCTTTCACATTCCTCTTCGCACAAAAGCCAGCTATTTGCCAGGCGGATATTTTCTGCCTGCGCCGCCTCAATCTCATCCTCATTGATGACTTCTCCCTCTTCATCCTCCTCTTCCTCTGGAACAGGTACAAAGACCGGTGCCGGATGACCGTCACAGAACGTCTTATCATAGTGATAACCGTGTTCCACCGTCTGGGAGGCGTAGCCATCGCCATCTGTTACCGCCGAACCCACTTGTCTGAAACCATCCCAGAGAACCGGCTCATCCTGATAATGACTGGCATATGGTTCTCCGCCCTCATACAATTCGGCAGCTCCGTCCCGCTCAGTATTTACCCTGTTCTTATCGTCAAAGCGCTCAAAGAAGCCAAACCGCGCCCCTTCCAGCGCTTTCCCTGTCTCATGATCGTATTTATACATCTGTAGATTATAGGTGGAAGTAAAATCCTCTTCATGCCTAAATACCTCAAACTGAATGCCTCCCTGCTCCGGTACCGGGGTTGGATCGCCCGCCAATGCAGCAAAATAATTGACCGGAACCATTCCGAGCTCCATCCATGCCATCCGCTGATGAATCCACGGATCACTTTTGGCAGGCGTTCCGCCTCCGTGTGTCCCCGAACAGGTCACACACTCCCAGATTTGAAGCGACTGGTCAATCGCCTCCTCCGCCGAAGCATATCCCCCGCCGCCCGAAGCGTATGGGGTTCCTTCCACCCGGAAACGAATCAGGGCTTTCGACGGTTTTGGATTTGGATTTTTAAATACAATCTGCGAGTCGGTTTTTATATATGTCCATCCATCGGTCGGAACCGGACTGAATGAAACACCGTCATTGTTTGAAAATTCAAGCGGTACAGAACGGATAAAATCCCAATCCGAGCCATCCGGCGCAAACGACAGCGTCAGAGTCGCCGCATCTACCTGTTTTGCCGTTCCCAGCGAGGTGCTGGAAGCTATCACATTTGGAATCTTTCCGCCGCCGACACCGGTATTTTCCTTTCCGCTGCCTCCGCCAGACAGCATTCCTCCCATTTGCATGTACGCCTCACTATTTGACGCAGCTGCCTCCAGCCACGGATATTTTGCCCGCACAGCTGGAACATAGAGGATTGTTTTCAGATCTTCCTCGGACACCATCTTGATAATTTCCGGTTTTCCCTGTGCTTTTGCTGCCACATTGATCGCCCGGATAAATGTATTTGCCTTTTCATCCCCCAGCGCGGCTTTGAGCGAGAGCATCGCCCAAAATACATATTTCTGTTCCTGACTGCTCAGCGGAACGGATGCCTGGGAGGGACGGTGTGCTTCATAGAGATCCCCTTTTTCTGCAATTCCCCAGATCGCATAACCGCCCTTATCGATACAATAAAGCTTGTGTCCCAGCAGCGTATCGCCATGGGCTGTCGTCAGTGTTGTCTGCTGACCACTCGCAGGTGCCGCTTTCGCCGGAAAAACCGGGAATCCTGGCAAAAAAGCCATTCCTCCCAATATAATTGCCAGTACAAACGCCATCCCCCGTTTCACATTCTCTCTGTACCGATACTCCCCCATAAACTTCCTCCTCGTTTTTACTGCCCCGCGCCCCTTAACACCGGCAGTCCCTCGTTTTCTTTATTTTTCAGTTCCCCAAACTGATTTCAGCAGCGAGATAATCCCCTTTTCATACTCCTGTCTTGATATTTCCTGTCGTCCCCACTGTTCTTCTATCTGCCCCATCGGTGCCTGTATTTTCTCCCAGGCAGACTCGGAAATCGTCCCTTCTCCCCGCATACTCAAGGTCAGCGCCAGCACATTGGCAAGACTGTCTGGATCCGCTTCATAGTCCTTTCTTCTCTGCTCCCGCTCCTTATTCTCATAGCGGTAAAACTCCGTCTCAAAGTCAACCGGATATGTTTTCGCATTTGAAAATAGCGGCAGGCTGGAGGTCGGATCCGTCGCATACCACTGCGTGCCGATCCGCACCAGGCACGCATCATGGAGATACTCCGGCGTGTAGGTCACACACTCCAGCCCTACGATCTGGCATAGGAACTGAAATTCTTCCGCGAAATCCCGGCAGACGCCAACGCCTCCTTCCAAAACCGGGAAATCCTTTGCCTCTTCCGGCGAACCGTAATGATTCTGGTTAAAACCTCCCTCTCCGTTTGCAATCCGGTTATGCACATACAGAAGACGCATTTTTTCATCCAAATGAATCCAGTCAAAACTATTGACAAATTTCTGCAGTTCTTCGACCGAAGCCCAGCTATAATTTGCTTTCGGTTCTCCCTTCGTATTCCACCCTGGATTTGCTTCCCCCGGATAACGGACTGCCTCTTTCAGGTAATATTCTGGATCGCTGATCTCTGGGTGCTGCTCTGAAAAAATACTTCCATTTCCATAAAAACTCATCTCTCCATTCTGCCACTCCCATCTCAGACTCTCTGTGTCCTTCCATTCACCGCCATGCGTCCCCTGATTGCCCGCATAAGCGCTGAAACCTCCGGCTGCGATCATGGCTGCTGCCAGTACGGCTGTACATCCCGATTTATTGGTTGTTTTCTTATCCTGTTTCATTTTTTTTACCCCCATTTTTTATTCTTTCCGTGTCATTCCACTTCATTTTCCTGTTTACCTCTGTTTTCTTCTCTCCTCCTCTCTCAGCTTCTCGTCTGTACTATTCCGTCCAGCACCCAGGCACCATCCGCATTGACTAAATTTCCATCGGGGGTGTGCGTATTTTGATACAAACGTCCCCTCATTCCATCGGATTTTTCCTGAAAATAGTAGCAATGAAACACTCCATCGCTTCCCGGCAGCCAGTTCCAGCCAGTCAGCATACGCCCCTGTGTTCCATCCATTTCTGTCCAGAGATAATACGTGTTTCCATCCACATCCGTATACCAGCCGTTCACCATCCTGCCATCTGCATCAAATCGGAACCAGTCAAACGTACTCTGCCCCTTTGCCGGATCGGCATATGGATTGTAGACAGCCGCCCACTCAGAAGCATAGCTTCTACCGCCCGCTTCAAACTGCCAGGTTCCATCTGCATTCTTCCGCCAGTTTCCAGCTACTACATATTCCGGTATGGCTGCCGCATCCGCATTCTGCCCGGGGCCTGCCTGTCCTTCTGTCAGATTTCCAATACCCGCTCCTGTCAAATCACTGAACCCCGATGCCGGTCCAGTTGCATTCGCTGCACTGCTTCCTGCCGCTGCCCCCTTTCCAGAAGAAGAGCCTCCACCTGAGCCGCTGCCCGAATGGGAACCTCCGCTGTATGTCTGATCGACTGCCTCATACTGAATTGTGACTGCCGCCCGGTCCGTGAAGCCACCATCCTCGGTTTTCACGGTCACATATGCCGTATGGCTGCCTGATTTTAAGTATTGACGGTCAAGCTCCTGTATCCAGGAAGCCGTCGTATTGACCGTCACGGTTCCATCCGATGATACATACAGCGAATCATCACTTGCCTGATATGTCACTTTCTGGTTAAACGCCTGCGCCGGAAATACCGACGCTGCCAGCTTTTTCGCACCGGTTCCCGTCCATGCCTCCACCGAACGATAACCCGCCCCCGTCCGGGTGCGTTTGATCTCGTATTGCAGCGTTTTCGGTATAAGGCTGATGCCTTCCACACAAATCTTCGATTCGTCCACTGTCCGGAAATCCACCTGTACTCTGCACGATGCCGTCTGCCGGTTTCCAAGCATATCATCGCCGATCACTGTCACCTTCGTCGTGCGGCTGCCGGAAGCTGTCTGTATTTCATATGGTGTATTCACATGTCTGCCCTGATCTGCCGCGATCAGATCCCGGATCCATTTTGCATCCTTTTTCGCCTGCACACTGGCAGACTTGTCCTCGCCATCCACCGAAATCAGTGCTGCATCACCGACAGTCCACGATATCTCTTTCCGGTCAAAATAATCCGGTGTAAAAGACGCACTCAGCGCCTGCGGTGCCGTGACCTGAATCGTTTCATCTGGATGTTTCCGATTTCCGGTTAATGTCCGCACCACCTCAAATTTCAACTGTTCCTGATCCAGTGCCGCCTCCTCATTGGCTACATAGGTCTGATCCTTGATCTGGAACGTAACCTCAATCCGCGCATTTCCCCGGCACGGCTTTCCATCAAAGCTCGCCGCCGGTTTCGTCTCTGCCGTCAGCACCGCCACGCCGCCGTTCTGATGCCCCGCTCCGTATATGTCGCTTCCGATCGCATACTGGTATCCGCGGTCTGCCTGCTCTTTTTCCAGTTTCCGGACTATATCAGTGATAAACGAACTATTTAAATTTACCTGGACTGACGCGCTCTTTTTCGTATAACCACTTTCCTCATCGTCATTTGGAAGTAACGTAATCAAATCTGAATCGTCGATACTCCAGCGCACCGATGCATCCGCCACATCATTATTCCGATCCACAATCGCCTGCACCGTCACCGGCTGCACCTGTGTTCCCGCCTGCAGATTTCCATGGATGTACGTCGCAATTAATTTTCCATTTCCATCCATCACGCGTGTGACTTTCGTCGGATGTTTCCGGTTTCCGGTCCGCTCCTGCACCACCTGGAATTTCGTCACGCCCGGCGTCAGACCGACCGAAACTGCCACCTTTTTATAAACCGCCGACACCTGCGTATTTTCCTCCGGCATCGTAAAACAATACTCGCCGCCATTTACATAAGTAGTATCTTTCCGGCTCTTCCCACGCGTGTACGTCGGAACTCCCTCCATCTGAAAGCGCGCTTTTTCCGCCTGCTTTGCCGAGGTGCTGACCGTCACCGTCTTTCCCGGTGCCACCGCACCGCGGCGTTTTTTATCGAGTGTCCGGTAATACGCGCCATTTCCCCGTGCTTCCAGCACTGCCACATCGTAATAATTCGTTCCATTGGAGACGGTATCGATCTGCGGAATCGTAATCAGATAACCACGGACCGGGCGTCCCGCATCATTTGGTGCAAAATGGTCAAGATCATACCCCACCGACTCCGCATCCATCTCCCCGCCCAGCTCTTCATCCACAATCGAGAGAATCCCCTGTTCCAGTTCTTCATAAAAATATCGCTCGTCCACATCCCGCGTGACACCGCCGGATACCAGCGTGAAGAAATTGTCCCTCGCGTGGGAATATCCGATGTGCGCCGCGTATGTATACTGGTTATCATCTGAAATGCCGCTTCCACAGACATTGTTTGCGATTTTCGCCTCCGTATCCGCAAACAGGTACGCGATGTCATCCCCATATTTAAAATAATTAGCTGGTGCGCGGTATCCGATGAAGGTTCCTCTGTGTCCGGCAGCCCCAGTTCCCGACTGACCGATCGTTCCCTCAAACCGCCCCACTTTCAAGTCTCCGCTGATTCGTTCTCCAACGAGTCCTCCGACATTCTGGCTGCCAGAACCGCCGATCGTGCCATTTACATAGGTATTGTAGAGAGCCGCCCCATTCTGAAGCCCTACGATTCCGCCGACAGTCGCATCCGTTCCCTGAATCCGCGAGGTGCTGTTATCCCCGGTGCGGACCTGGCAGTCAATGATACGAGAATCATCCGCCGCTTCCCCGGCGATTCCGCCCGCAAGCGCCTGCGCTCCGGCTGCACGTCCCGTCGTTCGGACGGTTACCTGTGCCATTCCGTTTTCCACCGTGCTGCCTTCCATGCGCCCGATCATTCCACCGACCGCTCCGGTTCCTTCCACATCGCCTTTTACCTGACAATTAAAAATCTTGGAATTCTTCGCATTTCCTGCCAAAATTCCCACCTGACGCACTCCTTTGACCGGCTTTCCTGGTTCCAGCGTCAGATTTCGGATCTCCGCCCCATCCAGCGCACCAAAGAATCCAACATTCGGCGAACTGCCTCCTGCAAACCGGAAATTTGAAATCTTATAACCGTTTCCATCCAGATTTGCCGTAAACGGGTGCGTCACCTCCCCTGAAAATTCCGAATCATCCCGGTAATAACCGATCGGATTCCAGTCCATTCCTCCCAGATCGATGTTCGCCGTCAGCTCAAACCATGCGCCCCGGTAATCCCCCACGATCTCTTCTTCCACCTCGCCGTAATCCGGCTGCATGCCAAACGCCGCCAGGAAGCTAAGTCCCATCAGCTGATGTTTCGTGCGTATCTGATACGGTTTTTGTTTCGTTCCAAGTCCATGTGTTCCATCCAGAAAGCTCAAATCCGCCACATCCCAGTTTTCCCAGAGATTTCCGAGGCTGGCGCTGACGCTAACGCGCGACATGATTAATTGTGAAGGAGTTGCCTCTATGACTTTGGAAGAACGTAATTCAGAGGAAGTTGCCCTCACATCCGCATTCATAAGCTCACTGGACGATGCAGCCAGTTTCTGCCATTCTTTCCGCCTTTTTATGGCATCGTCTGTATCATCCAACTTTTGCAACGGTGTACAAAGGGAACATAATAAAAAACTTAATAATGGACTGCCAATCTTACACAAAGTACCGCCCAAACGAGACTACGGGCGGTATTTTTGTATCATGGCGGAGAAAGGAGGAACTTCCCACGGGGGCTTGACTGAAAAGTTGAGCCCCTTTTTCATGCCAAAAAACAGGAGGTAAATGCTTATGGCAGATGATAAAACCACAAAAACGCCGGAACAGCCGGTAACGGATAGCGGGCCGGGCAAGGAAACACCGCCTAATCCCCCAAAAGAGTCGGAGAAGGTTTCCGTTTCCCCGGAGCCGGAAAAAAAGACGGAACCAGAGGTAAAGACCCCACAGGTTTCTGTCTATAACTTCGCTGAAATTATGAAGGAAAAGAAAGCCGAGGAACGAGCGGCAGCTCCCGGCGTGGAAAAGCCTGACCCGGCAAAAGCGGAGAAACCGGAAAAGCAGCCGGAGGCTCCGAAAAAAGCAGAGGAAAAACCCAAAGAGCCGGAACAGCCGAAGCGCCGGGGCCGTCCCCCGAAAGCAGATAAGGACAAGGACGCAGCCTCGAAATCCAAAGCTCCCGCACAGAAAACGGAAAAGGCGGTCAAAAAGGAACCGGAGAAAAAAACGGCTCCAACGGTACAGGCCGCTCCCGCTCCGAAGGAACCCGAAAAACCGAAGGATGCTCCACGCCGGGGCAAGGAGCAGATCGTCTATATCAAGCTGAACGAACTCCACGCCTTCAAGAACCATCCCTTTGAAGTCCGGGACGATGAAGAAATGCGGGCTATGGTGTCCAGCGTTAAGGACAAGGGCGTGACCCAGCCCGCTATCGTCCGTCCCCGTGAGGATGGCGGCTATGAGATCGTGTCCGGCCACCGCCGCCAGAAAGCCAGCGAGCTTGCCGGATATGCGGATATGCCCTGTATCGTCCGAAACCTGACAGACGATGAAGCCATCACGCAGATGGTCGAGGATAATCTCAACCAGCGTGAAGAAATCCTCCCCAGTGAGCGGGCCAAAGCCTTGAAAATGCAGCTTGAGGCTATCAAGCACCAGGCTCCCGCACTTCGGGCCAGATTGACCCGAAGGACGCAGGAAAACGCTCCAACGAAATTGTGGCCGAGCGTAATAAGATGGCGGTCAAACAGGTGCAGCGGTATATCCGGCTCAATGAGCTGGTTCCCGACTTGATGAAGCTGATGGATGAAAAAAAACTGGGCTTTACTACGGCGGTGGAGCTTTCCTATATCGGCAAGAAGAACCAGAACTATATCGCCGTTGCCATTGACAGCCAGCAGTCCTCGCCTTCACAGGCGCAGGCAAAGCGTATGCGGGAACTGGACGAAAAGAAGCTGCTCAACGGGGATGTGATCGACGGCATTATGATGGAGGACAAAAAGGAGGTAGACAAAGTGATTTTGACAGGTGCGGAACTGAGCAAGTATTTCGGCAAGGAAACTACGCCGAGGGAAATGAAGGACCAGATCATCAAGCTGCTGGACGACTGGAAGGGTCAGCAGAAGGAACACGAAAAACCGGAGAAGAAAACCGAACAGGAAAAGTAAGCTAAAACTTCGGGTCAGCATGGCCCGAGGATTGCGCTCTGCCCCGCGCCCCGAAGCTCTGGAGATATAAATGATTCCCCGTCGCCAGTTATTCCGTAGCATAGCCGGGAAAATCAGTCAAGGGCAGCGCCGCCGCAGGCGGTGCCAGAGGCACCCTTGACGGATTTCTCCCGGTTATGCTTTTTCCCGGTCAAGCGACGGGGATATAAATTCTCCAGAGCCGTTCCCCTTCCCGGGGGAAGGGGCGGAGGGATTGGGCGAACTCTTGCTTTTCCCTAAACCAAAACAGAAATGGAGGCTCAACCAATGAAACGACCTTTAGCGTACCTGACCGCCGCATGGAGCGGCGAGCCGGATGTTGATATGGAGCTGGCGGCTCACTACTGCCGCCTTGCTTATGAGGCGGGCTTTTCCCCGATCTGCCCGCTCTTGTACCTGCCGCTGTTTTTGAATGACAGCGTTCCCGAGGAACATAAGGCCGGGATTGATATGCGCCGGGATATGCTGCGGCGTTCTCATACCCTGATCGTCTGCGGCAGCGTTGTGGACGAGGATGTGAAAAACGATATTGCGGTTGCCGGACGGCTGGGCATTGCGGCGACAACGCTGGAAGGGGTGCTTGCCGTGAAGGGACACGGCACCCCGGGCCATGCCGGACATTAAGCTGGGGAGCCTTTTCGACGGGATCGGCGTGTTCCCTCTGGCTGCTTCCCGGTGCGGTATCCGTCCGGTCTGGGCCAGCGAGATTGAAAAAGCGCCCATCTCCATAACCAAAAGGCACTTTCCCGATATGGCGCATTTGGGAGATATTACGAAGGTGGACGCGGGAAAATCCCGCCGGTCCATGTGATACCTCGGTTCCCCCTGTCAGAACCTTTCTCTGATCGGCAACCGCTCCGGCCTTGCCGGGGCAAAATCAAGCCTGTTCTATCAGGCGTTTCGTATCATACAGGAAATGAGGGATGCTACTGATAACCTATATCCAGCTATCGCTGTTTGGGAAAACGTCATGGGAGCGTTTTCTACAAATGACCGGATGGACTTTAGAGCCGTCCTATCCGCCTTCTCGGACACCGAAGTTCCAATGCCTCCTTCGGGAAGATGGGGAAATGCCGGAATGGTGCGAGGGGGAACGCCTGATGTGTGCTGGCGGCTCATGGACGCCCAGTATTGGGCAGGCACCCGAAGGCTGGCACGAAGGCAGCGGATTTTCGTCGTGGCGGATTTTGGAGGCAGACGTGCCGCAGACATACTATTTAAGCCCCGTCCAATGCTCCCACTTCCTCCGCCTTGCGGAGAGGGCGGGCGGGCCGCCGCCGAAGGAGATCGAACAGCTTCTTTTGAAACAGGGCGGCAGATACCAGTCATCCACCCCTTTCAGTGCTTCCGTATGCGGGGAGCGGCAAAAAGGCAGGAAGAAACGGCCTTCCGAAACAGCTTCGGATTACCAACTGACCCTTTTCCCACTCTTTTAGCCAGTGACGTGACGCCCTTCGCCTTCTGGTATGAGGGCGACCCGGAGGGCGGCTGTATCCGTTTTCTGACGGAAACGGAAAGCGAACGGCTGATGGGGCTGCCAGAGGGCTGGACAAAGTACGGGGCGGACGGCGTGGAGATCCGGCCTCTGCAACGCTACAAGGCGCTGGGGAACGCGATTGCCCTCCCTTGCGCCGATTACATTATGGCCGGGATCTATGAGGTGCTGGCTGACCGGGCCGGAAAGGAGGAATGAGCCCATGTTTGAAGCCTATATAACCAACACCGCCCTGTACCCCTTGATGGGGATTGAGGTAGGGACAACGGTACATTTCCCCACGACGACACAGGAGTTGCAGGCCGCCCTTGCCAAAATCGGGATAGACGGGAAACGGTACAGCGAAGTGTTCTTTACCAGCTTTGACAGCGATGTGCTGGGGCTCTACGATCATCTCTACGAATGTGAGAACATCGACGAGCTGAACGAGCTGGGCCACGCCCTGCTGGAAGTACGGGATAAGGGCGGACTGGAAACCTTTGAAGCCGCTCTTGTCTTGGGAAACCACACACGGAGCGTGAAGGATTTGATAAACCTGACGCAGAACCTTGACCTTTACCGCTTTTACCCGGATATTTCCGATGATGAAGGGCTGGGCCGCCTTTACGCCGACGAGCTTGGGACCATCGACATACCGGAGCACATTCAGAACTACTTCGATTATGAAGCATACGGGCGGGATGTGCGTATCAACGAGGGCGGCGTATTCGCTCCCGGTGGATATGTGTCGGCAGTCCCGGAGGGCTTCAAGGAGTATTACCACGGGCCGCAGGACATTCCGCCGGAACACCGGATATTTGCCTATCCTGAAAAGGCCGAACCTGTCCACTCCATTCTCGTTGCACTCAAACGGTTTCAAGAAGCCCCGCCCGCTCCGAAAAAGGACAAGGCGGGGCCTTCCCATGAAGAACGGTAGGACTTCGGGCCAGCATGGCCCGAAGCATGAAGGAGGTGCATACCATCAACTATTACCCTATCAATGAAGGAGCCGCCCGCCGGGCAAAGGAAATGAACAGCTTTTCCGACTACAAGGAAGGGAGCGCAACGGCGGAATACCGGGCAATGGTGGACAAGGCCGCCGCCATAGCGGAAAAGCAGAAATCCCGGGTGGCCCCCATGTACCATGAGAAGATCGACCATTTGTTAGACACCTATGCCCGAAAGCTGGCTGAAAACATGAACCAGGGCTTTGCCATTGACGCAAGGGTTCCCTCTGTGATGATCGCCGGACCTGCCAATTTCCCGGTGGGGAAGAAGGAAAAACAGAACCGGGCCCGGGACAGCAACATGGAGGAATGGCAGTATATTCAAGGGCTGCTGGATAAGATACGCAGTACCGGCATGGGCGGGATCAGCGCCGATGACCCGGCAGCGATTGAAAAGCTCCAGAAGAAGCTGGACGGGCTGGAACGCTCCCAGCTCATTATGAAGGAGGTCAACGCCTATTACCGCAAGCATGGCAAACTGGATGGCTGTGCGCTGCTGTCGCCGGACCAGATCGAAAAGCTGAAAGCAAGCATGGCGTCAAGCTGGCGGAGCGACCCGAGGCCCTTTGAAAGCTACCAGCTTACCAACAACAACGCGGAGATCCGCCGGGTAAAGGCCCGTATCGAACAGCTTTCCAAACAGGCACAGCAGGAATTTTCCGGCTGGGAGTTCGATGGGGGTCGTGTGGAAATGAACCGGGAGGACAACCGCTTGCAGGTGTTCTTTGACGGAAAGCCTGACGCGGACACCCGGGCCGAGCTGAAAAGCAGCGGCTTTCGTTGGGCTCCCAGCGTGGGTGCATGGCAGAGGCAGCTCACGGACAACGCCATCCGGGCGGCTGACCGGCTGGAATGTATCAAGCCGCTGTCCGGCGAAAAGCCTCCCAGCTTCAAAAGAAGCCCTCTATCTTGCAGACCATGCGGGAACAGGGCGAAAAAGTCCAGACGGAGCCGGAAAAGAAAGCTCCGTCCGGCAGGGATGCCGAGCGGTAAGCCTCGGGCCACATTGGCCCGAGGCTTTCTGTTCGCCGAGATTGTACGGGGGCCTCCCGGATAGCGGGAACCCCGACGGAAAGGAGGTTTTATGCAGGAAGAAGTAAACCAAAAAACGGTTGCCCTTTCGATCAGGACAACGAAGCTCACGGGAAAAGTGCTGGCTGCCGCTCTTGGGAAGGTGGTGCGGACGCTGCAAAAGCACCACCGGAAGGCGCTGACCCCACAGGGACGCCAGAGTGTGAAAAAGCTGATGAACCACTATGGCGGCAAAAGCGCCATGCCCTATGTGGGAGCCCCGAAGGATTTTGACCGGATCGCGAAGGAGTTCCATGTGGACTACGCTTTCCATAAAGTGAGCCCCGGCCATTACCTGCTGTTTTTCAAAGCCAATCAGGCGGACGCTATCACGGCGGCCTTCCAGAAGTACAGTGCAAAGGTGCTGGACAAAGAGCAGGACAAGCCTTCTATCCTCGGCCAGCTTCGGAAATTCACGGAGCAGATCAGGACGCAGGCAAAGGAGAAGCAGCGGACCAGAGAGGCGGTGAAGGACGGACGTTGAGTGACAAGATCAGAAAATATGTGCTCCCCAACCTGCCGTACCTCTTTGTGTTCTGGTTTTTTTCCAAAATCGGGACGGCCTACCGGACTGCACCCGGCACAGACTTCGGGACAAAGCTCATGGGGATGCTCGACACCTTCCCGAAAGCCTTTGAAACCTACTGGCCGGGGCTGGGCGGTATTGACCTGCTGGTGGGCCTTGCCGGTGCGGCTGGGATGTATCTGCTGATACAGTCAAAGATCAGGAAGGCAAAAAAATTCCGGCGGGATGCGGAGTACGGCACCGCCCGCTTTGGAACAAAGGAGGATATAAAGCCGTTTGTAGACCCTAAATTTCAGAACAATGTCATTTTAACCGGGACGGAGTTCCTTACCATGAACACCCGTCCGAAGGTACCTGCCAATGCCCGGAACCTAAACGCCTGTGTCATCGGCTCGTCCGGCTCGGGAAAGACAAGGTTCTGGCTGACCCCGCAGCTCCTTCAAGCCCATTCCTCGTATGTGGTGGTAGACCCGAAGGGCGGCACCCTCGACCAGTGCGGGCGGTTCCTGCAAAGGGAAAAATACAGGGTGCGGGTGTTCAACAGTATCGACTTCTCCAAATCCATGCACTACAATCCGCTGGCCTATATCAAGACGGAAAGCGATGTTTTGAAATTCGTTACCGCCCTGATTGCCAATACCAAAGGCGATGGCAAGGAGGGCGACGAGTTCTGGACAAAAGCCGAAACCCTTTTGTACTGCGCCCTTGTGGCCTATATCGTCTTTGAGGGGCCGGAGGAAGAACGCAACATGAATACGCTGGTGGAAATGATAAACAGCATGGAAGTCCGGGAAGATGACGAACCTTCAAAAATGCGGTTGACTATATGTTCGATGGGCTGGAACGCCGCAGTCCCCAGCACTTCGCTGTGAGACAGTATAAGAAATACAAGCTGGCCAGCGGCAAGACAGCTAAAAGCATACTGATTAGCTGCGGAGCCAGACTTGCCCCCTTTGACATTCCCCAGCTTCGGGAGATCATGTCCTATGACGAACTGGAGCTTGATAAGCTGGGGGATGAAAAATCAGCGCTGTTCTTCCTTATCAGCGACACGGACACCACCTACAACTTTTTGGTTGCCCTCGCTTTTTCGCAGATGTTCAACCTTCTGTGTGAACGGGCTGACAATACCTATGGCGGGCGTCTGCCCTACCATGTGCGGGTGCTGTGGGACGAGGCTGCCAACACCGGGCAGGTGCCGGGGCTGGAGAAAATTGTGGCTGTCATCCGTTCCCGTGAGATCAGCCTGACACTCTTTTATCAGGCTATGAGCCAGTGCAAGGCATTGTACAAGGACCATTCTGAAACCATCATGGGCAACATGGACAGTATCGTGTTCCTCGGAGGCCGGGAGGCTTCCACCCTAAAGGATATTTCGGAAAACTGGCTGGGCAAGGCCACCATCTCCATGCAGACCGAAGGCCGGAGCCGGGGGCAGTCTGAAAGTTACAGCCAGAATATGCAGCGGCTTGGCCGGGAGCTGATGACTACCAGCGAGATCACCACCATGCCCGGGGATAAATGTATCTTGCAGCTTCGGGGGCTCCCGCCCTTCCTGTCCCCGAAGTATGACTTGAAAAAGCACCCGAATTACAAGTACACAGCCGAATTTGATAAAAAGAAAAACGCCTTCCGCTTGGAAAGCCTGTTCCGCCACCGGCCATTGAGACTAAAGCCGGAGGACGAATACACGGTGTACGAAGTGGACGGCTCCGACACGGACGAAGAAGCTGACCTGTTGAACTTCGATGATCTGGACAGCGACGAGTTCGTGTAACTTCGGGCCATGATGACCCGAAGCGCCGCCGATGTGGGCGGCTTTTTTTGTACCCAAAACCATCAAACAAACAAAATGGAGGAACGTATATGGAATTTTTCAATCAGGCAATCGACATTCTTAAAATTCTGGTCATGGCTCTTGGCGCCGGTCTGGCGGTGTGGGGTGTCATCAACCTTCTGGAAGGTTACGGGTCGGACAACCCTGCGGCAAATGCTCATGTGCCATAAAGTAACACACCGATAAATGCAGACAGCCAACCTCTATTCCGTATAAAATGGCGTATGTGGCATTTCAAATATGTGGTTTAGAAGTAGAAGAAAACTGAAAACCGTATTCCACGATTTGAAAGGATAGAGGTAAATGAGCATGGAAAAAACAGTATATATCACAGAGAAAGAACGGGAAATGTGCTACAAAGTAATTGGTGCGTTTGCGGAACTGTACGAAATGGAAGATGAAGATATTTTAGTGGTTGATGTTGGTAGGTACGGTTTTGTTAAATTGCAGTGCTATACACCGTCATATGGCTTTGAAGGACTTGACACCTATACAGACAGCCATAGTTTATTTGAAGGGCTTTGGGAGGAATGGCTTAGTCTAAATGTGTTTTTACTTGCTAGGGAAATGCAGTTAGACGATATTCTTTATGAGGATTTATTCAATAATCTGCCAAAGGAAAAACAGTCGGAACTTACCGGGAGAAAAGGCTATTTTGCAAAAAAAGCGGGTATCATTCTGTAAAATGAATTTTGCAGAAAGAAAACGCTCTATGTAGAGGGTAAAAAGATTAGAATGGCTCTGTATATGATAATATGCAGGGCTTTTCTTAATAACCAATATGCTCATTTTGATAAAGACCAAAAGACAAGCATTATGGAAATGTGCATAACTGGCTATGGAATCATGGATAACTCTATTCACAGCACATGGAAAAGCTAAAGTGCAGCTTTCCCACGTCCTGCAAACAGAGTTACCCACAATTCCATGATACAGCCAGTTATACACATTACGCACAATGCCGACTACTACGGAATCCAAATCATTTTTTCACAGAACAAGATTTGCTTTTACAGAAAGAGATTATAGGTTGGAATGGAGATAAGGGAACCTGCATAGAGCACAGCGGAAAAGTTGAAGAAACTGATTGAGGAAGAATTTGCCGGGCTTGTGTTTCTGTCTGCTGAAGATATGGAGTAATAACAAATTGGGACATAATGGTATAACTCTTTGTCCCAATTTGTTTATTGTTTAAATTACCCGTATTAGAATTGATATGCTTGCAGAAATCAAATATCTAACATAATTCCTCCCACTGTAATAATACCATACAAATTTTATGAATACAAGACTGTTTATATAAGCTGACACATGCTAAACTAGCCTAGCAATGTTTCAGTAAAACTTTCTTTCATTTTTCAAGGAGGTCATAATCATTATGGGGAATAATCAGACAGAAAAAGCGTTTGAAGAAAAAAGATTAGCACAAACAATCTCTTTAGCCGAGGAACAATTAAAGCAGGCAAAAGAAGCGGCAGACAAAAAAAAATCAGAAATTATCGAAGCCAAAAAAGATGTGCGTGAAAATACAGAACACGGCATTACATCACTGTACACATCAGACGGTTTCGAGGCACTTGTTGAATTAAGCCAATATATCAATCCTGTTACAGACAAAATTATAGATTATGAAGAAGAAGAACATAAAATACTTCTGTTAGAAAAGATGATAAAATCGCCCTATTTTGCCCGAATTGATTTTAAATTTGATGATGAGGACGAATTTGAAAAAATATACATTGGACGTTCTTCTCTACGAAAAAACAGCTATCAAGAGATGTATGTTTATGATTGGAGATCGCCGATTGCCAGTGTTTTCTATCGTTTTATGACAGGCGAAGCGTTTTATGACGCTCCATGTGGACGAGTAACAGGCGAACTCAATTTGAAACGCCAATATGAAATAAAAAACGGAACACTGGAATATTTTTTTGATTCAGATGTTCAGATTGTTGATGAATTTTTAAGGCAATTACTGTCACAAAACACTACTGCTAAAATGAAAGCTATTGTTGAAACAATTCAGCATGAACAGGACGTGGTTATTAGAGATATGGAAAATGACCTGCTAATGGTACAGGGTGTAGCGGGAAGTGGAAAAACCTCTATTGCTCTCCACCGGGCTGCTTATCTTATGTATCAAGGTTTACAAACAAAGCTGTCCGCAAATAACATTATGATTATTTCCCCAAATTCTATATTTGAGCAATATATTTCAAATGTATTGCCCGAATTGGGAGAAGATAATGTTATTTCTTCCGTGTTTGAAGATATACTTAGTGAGTTATTAAATGGCAGGAAAATTCAGTCAAGAAATGATTTTTTAGAAAACTTGATTGTCAATTCAAAATACAAGGAAATTTCAAGAAATAGTATAGAATTTAAAACGTCAAGTTTTTTTAGGGAAATTTTAGACCAATTTCTCATTGATATACCCCGCCAGTGATAGAATTTGAAGATGTTTATTATGAGGGAAAATGCGTTGTAAGCGGGCAAATTCTAAAAGACAAGATATTAGGAAGACCAGAAACACCATTAGGCATAAAATTAGAACAATTAGAAGATTATATTTTAGAACAAATATTTGGAACAGGAAAAGGGCGGGGGCATAAAGAAGAAAAAAATCTAATCAAGCAGGAAATACAGAAATTTATAAAAATTGACATTGTTGAATTATATAAAATATTATTTAGCAATGAAGCCTATTTTTATAGCCTGCTGCAAAATAGCAATCCGTCACAAAACATAAAAAATATTTGGAAATATACTAAGGAAAATTTGGAAGCAGACAGCTTGTATTATGATGACGCAATAGCAATCGCTTATTTGTATTTAAAAATATACGGAACAAATAAATATAAAAATATTAAGCAGGTAGTCATTGATGAAGCACAGGACTACTACCCTCTCCAATATGAAATATTTAATTTTCTTTTTTCTAATGCCAAATTTACTATTTTAGGAGATATGAAACAGACTCTTGCCAAAAAAGAAGATATTTCTTTCTACGAACAAATTCAAAAAATATTGAACAAGAAAAAATCTTCTCTTATTATGTTGGATAAAAGTTTCCGTTGTACGAATGAAATTTTAAATTTTAGTTTAAAGTTCATTGAACAAAGTTCACAGATAAAAAGTTTTAATCGGAATGGCGATAGCCCAAAAGTATATATTGCTGATAATTCCGAAATCTTCATTGATGAAATTGTTAAGGAAATAAAATTATGCCAAGAGAAAGGGTTTCAGTCGATATGCTTAATTTGTAAAACCGAAAAAAATTCAACCTATCTATTTAATAAAATTAAACACAAACTTGATATTCAATTAATTAAAAATGGGAGCGTATCAGATTTACAAGGCGTGTTTATCTTACCAGTATATATGTCAAAGGGATTAGAATTTGATACTGTCTTAATTTGTGATGCAGATAGCCAAAACTACCATGATGAAGATGATAAAAACCTCTTATATGTTGCCTGCACAAGAGCGCTTCACAAACTTAGCTTATTTTGTGAAAATGAGGTTAGCCCGCTGATATAGATAAATTTACAATATATTGAATTGCCTAAATGCCAAACGCAGCGTAAGTGCATATGAACAAAATGATAATAATTAGACAGACCATCTTTCTCTTTTAATGGCATTAAATTGACATTACGCTCTCTATCATATATATTTGTTGCTTACTGTCAAAAACACGACAGAAAAATATAGTTTAAATTCAACGGATAAAAGAGGTAATGAACATGGGGAAATTACTACTGCTGACACTTAACGAACAAGAGGAAACAGCGATTGACAAAATCATATCGGCAATATCTGATTATATACAGATTGAACCCATGCAGATCACAACCGCTTCCGTGTTATCTTTTCCGGGACTGGAAATAAAGCAGAACCAACGCCAGGTATTTCAAGACGGGGAGGAAGTAAGCCTTACCCGCCTTGAATACAGTACCCTTGTATATCTTGCTTCCAACCCCGGCATTGTCCTCACACGGACACAAATATTTGAAGCCGTTTGGAACATGGAAAGTGAAAGCTGCCAGTCAAGCGTTGCAAATGTGATTTACAACCTGCGGAAAAAAATAGAGTCGGACAGCCGCAAGCCCATTTACATAAAAACCGTTTTAGGTATGGGCTACAAGTTTGCTTCCGGGGAATGACAACAGAATAACCGCCGCCCGTTACAGCGGCATACCATGACAGGAAATCAGAAAAGGTTTCCTGTTTTTTTGCACCAAAAACCGCGCTGATTTTCCAGCTTTGTCGAAAAGTTTTATCAAAAAGTTTTTCAAAACTTTGCCATATTTGCATTTCTCTGCGTAGTAAGGAGTAAAGGGGGAGTTTCGCCGTTTTCTTAGAGCAAGATTCTACCGAGGTGCCAAAATTCGCTTTTCGCTCATTTTGCCCCTGCGGGAATCTTGTTGGGGAGTGCCTTCCCCAAACCCTGCTTATGCGGCTTGCGCCGCTTAAAAATCCCTCAAAATATTTTTTCGGATTTTTTCAAAAACAGTTCCGTTTTACCCCCTGTTTTTCTCCTATTAGTGAGAGAACACCACGCACAGAAAGGAGGTCTGCCGACCATGAAAAGATACAACACACCGCACCGCAGCCGGGTAGTCAAGACACGCATGACCGAGGAAGAATACGCCGAGTTTGCGGAAAGGCTTTCTGCTTACCACATGAGCCAAGCCGAGTTTATCCGGCAAGCCATAACCGGGGCAGCCATACGCCCCATCATAACCGTTTCCCCCGTCAATGACGAGCTGCTTGCCGCTGTCGGGAAGCTGACCGCCGAATACGGCAGGATCGGCGGCAACTTAAACCAGATAGCCCGGACGCTGAATGAGTGGCACAGCCCCTACCCGCAGCTTGCCGGGGAGGTACGGGCGGCGATTTCCGACCTTGCTGCCCTAAAGTTTGAAGTCTTGCAGAAAGTGGGTGACGCTGTTGGCAACATTCAAACATATCAGCTCTAAAAATGCCGACTATGGCGCAGCGGAAGCCTACCTCACATTTGAGCATGACGAGTTTACCATGAAGCCCACCCTTGATGAAAACGGGCGGCTGATACCGAGGGAGGATTACCGCATTTCTTCCCTCAACTGCGGGGGCGAGGATTTCGCCGTTGCCTGTATGCGAGCCAATCTCCGCTATGAGAAAAACCAAAAACGGGAAGATGTGAAAAGCCACCACTATATCATCAGTTTTGACCCACGGGACGGGACAGACAACGGCTTGACCGTAGACCGGGCGCAGGAGCTGGGCGAGCAGTTCTGCAAAGAGCATTTCCCCGGACACCAAGCCCTTGTATGCACCCACCCGGACGGGCATAACCACAGCGGCAATATCCATGTGCATATCGTCATCAACTCCCTGCGGATTTACGAAGTCCCGCTTCTGCCCTACATGGACAGACCAGCCGACACACGGGCGGGCTGCAAGCACCGCTGCACCAACGCCGCTATGGAATATTTCAAGAGTGAAGTCATGGAGATGTGCCACCGGGAGGGGCTTTACCAAATCGACCTCTTGAACGGCAGCAAGGAACGGATAACGGAACGGGAATACTGGGCGGCAAAGAAAGGGCAGCTTGCCCTTGATAAAGAGAACGCTGTCAGAGAAGCCGCAGGACAGCCGACCAAGCCCACCAAGTTTGAAACGGACAAGGCGAAGCTGCGCCGGACGATACGGCAGGCACTTTCCCAAGCTGGCAGCTTTGACGAGTTTTCTTCCCTTTTGCTGCGGGAGGGCGTAACTGTCAAGGAGAGCCGGGGGCGGCTTTCCTACCTCACGCCGGACAGGACAAAGCCTATCACAGCCCGGAAGCTGGGGGACGATTTTGACAAGGCTGCTGTCCTTGCCCTGCTCACGCAGAACGCCCACAGAGCCGCCGAACAGACCAAAGCCATACCCGAATACCCCCACACCCAAAAGGGACGCTTGCGGGAGGAAAAAGCCGCAAAAACCACCCCGGCAGACAACACCTTGCAGCGCATGGTTGACCGGGAAGCCAAGCGAGCCGAGGGCAAGGGCGTGGGCTATGACCGCTGGGCGGCAAAGCACAACCTAAAGCAAATGGCAGCTACTGTTACCGCCTATCAACAGTACGGCTTTTCTTCCCCGGAGGAACTGGACGAAGCCTGTTCTGCCGCTTATGCCGCCATGCAGGAAAGCCTTACAGAGCTGAAGCAGGTGGAAAAGACGCTGAACGGGAAAAAGGAGCTGCAACGGCAGGTGCTTGCCTATTCCAAGACCCGCCCTGTCCGGGACGGGCTGAAACAGCAGAAAAACGCCAAAGCAAAAGCAGCCTACCGACAGAAGCACGAAAGCGACTTTATCATAGCAGACGCAGCCGCCCGTTATTTCAAGGAGAACGGCATTTCCAAGCTGCCGAGCTATAAAGCCCTGCAAGCAGAGATTGAAGCCCTTATCAAAGAGAAAAACAGCGGCTACAACGATTACCGGGCAAAACGGGAGGAATACCGCCGCTTACAGACTGTCAAGGGCAATATCGACCAGATTTTACGCCGGGAGCGCAAGCCTGTGAAAAGGCAGGAACAGGAACGATAAAAACCACCCCAAAATGTACCCGAACCCATACAGAACAAGGGGGCTGCCCCGTACTCTACCCGCAATACCAAAGGATTTTTTAACGGGCTTACAGGGCAGAAAAACCCCGAAAATGATACCGAGATGATACAGAATTACCGTCGATACCGCCACACCAGCGGAAACGGCAGAAAGGAGCGCACCCATGCCAAGAATGAGCAAGAAACGGCGGCTGGAATGGTCTTTTTTCCTGCGGCAAGTAAAAGTCGGGAATACCACCTGCGACCGTATCACATACAACGACCTCTGCCGGGGCTGTACCCATAGCTGTAAGCAGAGCTTCCGGGCGGTTATCATACTTTGCCCCCGCTACTACTCCAAACGCCGGAAAAAGGAGGACAGGGACAATGGCAGATAACCGCAAGTATTACTACCTCAAGCTGAAAGAGAATTTTTTTGACAGCGACTCCATTGTGCTGCTGGAAGATATGAAAGACGGGATTTTATATTCCAATATCCTCTTGAAGCTGTACTTAAAATCTCTGAAAAACGGCGGGAAGTTGCAGCTTGACGAGCATATCCCCTACACAGCGCAGATGATAGCGACACTGACCCGCCACCAGATAGGGACGGTTGAAAGGGCTTTAGAGATTTTCCGGCAGTTGGGGCTTGTGGAGCAGCTTGACAGCGGGGCTTTTTATATGACCGATATTGAGCTGATGATAGGACAGTCCTCTACCGAAGCCGAGAGAAAACGGGCTGCAAGGCTGGAAAACAAGGCACTTTTACCGCCCCGGACAAAAGGCGGACATTTGTCCGACATTCGTCCACCAGAGATAGAGATAGAGTTAGAGAAAGAGATAGAAAAAGAGAGAGAGGGAGAAACGGGACACCCCGCCCCCGCCGCTTATGGCAGATACAACAATGTGATACTGACCGATACAGAGCTTTCCGGGCTGAAAACAGAGCTGCCCGACAAGTGGGAGTATTATATTGACCGGCTTTCCTGCCATATCGCTTCCACCGGGAAGCAGTACCAGAGCCATGCAGCCACCATTTACAAGTGGGCGCAGGAGGACGCTGCCAAAGGCAAGGCTGCCCCGAAACAGGGCATACCCGATTATTCATGTAAGGAGGGCGAGAGCTTATGAAAAACGAGATTGAAGCTATGATTACGGATATTACAACCACTACCGCCGAAGCGGAGGACTACACAGGCGAGGACGGGCTTTTATACTGCGGCAAGTGCCATACGCCCAAAGAAGCCTACTTTTCAAAAGAAACCGCCCAATGGTTAGGGCATGACCGACACCCAACAGACTGCGACTGCCAGCGGGCAGCCCGTGAAAAGCAGCAAGCCGCCGAAAGCCGACAGAAGCACCTTGAAACAGTGGAGGACTTGAAACGCCGGGGCTTTGCCGACCCCGCTATGCGGAACTGGACATTTGAGCATGACAACGGCAGAAACCCACAGACCGAAACCGCCCGCTTTTATGTGGAGAGCTGGGAAACCATGCAGGCTGAAAATATCGGCTACCTGTTTTGGGGAGGCGTGGGGACAGGAAAAAGCTACCTTGCCGCCTGTATCGCCAACGCCCTTATGGAAAAAGAGGTTGCCGTTCGCATGACAAACTTTGCAACGATACTCAATGACCTTGCTGCCAGCTTTGAGGGCAGGAACGAATATATTTCCCGCCTTTGCAGCTACCCCCTGCTGATACTTGATGATTTCGGTATGGAGCGAGGGACAGAATACGGGCTGGAACAGGTTTACAGCGTGATTGACAGCCGTTACCGAAGCGGCAAGCCGCTGATCGCCACGACCAACCTCACGCTGGAGGAATTGCAGCACCCGCAGGACACACCCCACGCCCGTATCTATGACAGGCTGACTTCCATGTGCGCCCCTGTCCGCTTCACGGGCAGCAACTTCCGAAAGGAAACCGCACAGGAAAAGCTGGAACGCTTAAAGCAGCTGATGAAGCAGCGAAAGGAGAGCCTATGACAGAAACGAAACAGACAAGCACCACCAAAACAGACCGCCGCCCGGACTGTGTAACGGAAATCCGCATGGGCAACTCCGTCCTTACCGTTTCCGGCTTCTTCAAGCAGGGCGCAACCGACACCGCAGCCGACAAGATGATGAAAGTGCTGGAAGCGGAAGCTGCTACACAAAAAACGGCGATTTGACCGACCATAAAGAAGCAGATTTGACGCTTTTGCCGCTATACAGACAGCCGCCCCATGTGGTACAATCAAGGTACGGAATAGTGGGGCTGGCTGTCGGAAACGGAGGATTTTATGTTAAGACAGACCAACCAACAACCAATTACCGCCCTTTACCCAAGACTTTCCCATGAGGACGAGCTGCAAGGCGAGAGCAATTCCATTTCCAATCAGAAGCGTATCCTTGAAACCTATGCAAAGCAGAACGGCTTTTCCAATCTGCGCTGGTACACGGACGACGGTTATTCTGGTGCGAACTTTCAAAGACCCGGTTTTCAAGCCATGCTTGCGGACATTGAAGCCGGAAAAGTCGGGACAGTTATCGTAAAGGATATGTCGAGGTTAGGGCGAAACTACCTGCAAGTGGGAATGTACACAGAAATGATTTTCCCACAGAAAGGTGTCCGCTTCATCGCTATCAATGACGGAGTGGACAGCGCACAGGGCGACAATGACTTTGCCCCGTTGCGGAATATATTTAACGAATGGCTGGTGAGAGATACGAGCAAGAAAATCAAAGCAGTAAAACGCTCAAAAGGTATGAGTGGCAAGCCCATCACAAGCAAGCCTGTGTATGGCTACCTCATGGACGAGGACGAAAATTTTATTATTGACGAGGAAGCTGCACCCGTAGTCAAGCAGATATACAACCTCTGCCTTGCTGGGAATGGTCCGACTAAGATAGCCCGTATGCTCACAGAGCAGCAAATCCCCACGCCGGGGACGCTGGAATACCGCAGGACGGGCAGCACCCGCCGCTACCACCCCGGCTATGAGTGCAAGTGGGCGACTAATACCGTAGTGCATATCCTTGAAAACCGGGAATACACAGGCTGTCTGGTAAATTTCAAGACAGAAAAACTTTCTTACAAAGTCAAGCACAGTGTAGAAAATCCCCTGGAAAAGCAAGTGATTTTCGAGAACCACCACGAGCCTATCATAGACACCCAAACATGGGAACGGGTGCAGGAGCTTCGCAAACAGCGCAAACGCCCCAACCGCTATGATGAAGTGGGTTTGTTCTCCGGCATACTGTTCTGTGCGGACTGCGGCAGCGTGATGTATCAGCAGCGATACCAGACGGACAAGCGCAAGCAGGACTGTTATATCTGCGGCAACTACAAGAAGCGCACCCATGACTGTACGGCGCACTTTATCCGCACCGACCTCTTGACCGCTGGTGTACTCTCCAATCTGCGGAAAGTGACAAGCTATGCGGCAAAGCATGAAGCCCGGTTTATGAAGCTCTTGATTGAGCAGAACGAGGACGGGGGCAAGCGCAGGAACGCCGCCAAGAAAAAGGAACTGGAAGCCGCCGAGAAACGCATAGCCGAGTTATCCGCTATCTTCAAGCGGCTGTATGAGGACAGCGTGACCGGGCGCATATCAGACGAGCGTTTCACAGAGCTGTCGGCAGACTATGAAGCAGAACAACGGGAGCTGAAAGAAAGAGCCGCCGCTATCCAAGCGGAGCTTTCCAAAGCACAGGAAGCCACCGTGAACGCAGAAAAGTTTATGAATGTTGTCCGGCGGCATACCAGCTTTGAAGAACTTACCCCTACTCTGCTGCGGGAGTTTGTAGAGAAAATCGTTGTGCATGAGTGCAGCTATGACGAGAACAAGACCCGCAGACAGGACATTGAGATTTATTATTCTTTTGTTGGCAAGGTGGACTTGCCCGAATAACCGCCCGACCTATCCGACACAATGCGCAAGTGCCGGATAGGAACGGCAAAATTTTTTACACTTCTTTTACTTCTTTATCTCACTTGAGCAAAATCACAGGGCATTAAGCAGCTTATGGCTAAGTAGATGTAATCAAGAGAAGAAAGGAAAAGCACAATCCAGACGGAACCGGCGGTTGTGTCAAGAAATGTTTGTGAGTTAGCAAGAATTTTGATATAATGGGAACAGGAACCCCGAAACCGGGAGAAAGGCAGGAGGATAAATGCACATAAGCTATAAACCCCTCTGGCACACGCTGGTTGAGCGCAACATGAGGAAAGAGGACTTGCGGATTGCCGCCGGTCTTACCACAAATATGATTGCCAACATGGGTAAAGGCAAAAACATCAGCATGGAAACGCTGGTTCGTATCTGCGAAGCCCTGAATTGTGGCATTTTGGATGTAATTGAATTAGAGCAGGACAAAGACGCTGAAAAATTAAATTGACAAGGAAGGCGCTGCGAAATGGACAATAGAGAAAGAATTATCAGACTTTGGTTTGATATGTGGCTTGCAAAAAAAGATTTGGGTATATTTAATGTATTTTCTGATAATGCCGTATATATTGAAAGTTGGGGGCCAGAGTACCACGGCTCCAAGAAAATAAAACTTTGGTTTGAGGAATGGAATACCCGTGGAACTGTCTTGCAATGGGACATCAAGCAATTTTTCCATAAAGGCAATCAAACCATTGTTGAATGGTATTTCAAAAATAAGATGGACGCCGGTAACGTAGAAGCGTTTGATGGAATGTCACTGATAGAATGGACGCCAGATGGCAAGATTGCTCTCTTAAAAGAATTTGGTTGTAACGAAAATCGGTATGACCCTTATAAAGATGGCAATATACCACATTTCAGAGATGAAAATGCAAAGTGGTTTTAACTGGAAATTCAGTTGCTGGAGGTAATTATGCGGAATGGATAATTGGTTTACCATTGAGCAAATAGACCGTGATACATTCTCTATTAGCGAATACAAGCACTGGGAAGAAACACATTGTTATCTATTATGTGGGGAAAAATATGCTATTCTCATTGATACAGGTTTAGGCGTTTCCAACATCAGAAAAATTGTGGACTCTCTGACAAAGCTGCCTGTTATGACAGTTACAACTCATGTTCATTGGGATCACATTGGCGGGCATAAGTATTTTGATAATATCGCCGTACATGAAGCGGAAAAGGACTGGCTATCGGTCAGGTTTCCGATACCATTGCAAGTTGTGAAGAATAATTTGACAAGGCTTCCTTGTGATTTTCCAAGAGATTTTGATATTAACGCTTATCAGATTTTTCAAGGTATCCCACAAAGAATTTTACACGATGGCGATTTTCTAAATTTAGGCGGGCGGGAAATTCAAGTTGTTCACACGCCGGGACATTCTCCCGGACATTGTTGCTTTTACGAACCAGAACGAAACTATTTGTATTCCGGGGATTTGATATACAAGGGAAGCCTGGACGCATTTTACCCAACTACCGACCCGAAGCTATTCTATCAATCTATAAGGCGAATACGGAAATACAATATAAAAAAAGTTCTGCCCGGACACCATCAGTTGGATATTCCCGTTTCTTTGATAGCCGATATTGAAGCCGGATTTGCACAATTAGAGAGAGCCGGAAAACTCAAACAGGGAAATGGATTGTTTAAGTTTCAGGATTTCCAAATTCATATATAATCAAAGCTGCCGTTGCAGGAACAATCATTCCCACAACGGCAGTTTTCATTTCCACGGCCTGCGCCGGAAGTTCATACCGGACTGTTTTATCAGCGGGGATTTCTTGAACAGCTTCTTCAAAAGGCTTCGTTCCTCTTGTGAGAGCCGCTTATATTTAAGCTGAAACGCCTTGCAGAATATCTCCGTGAATTGCTGAACCCTGTCCCCCGGCGATTGCATGGCCTTTTGTACTTCCCGTATCAGTTCATCGGCGGGCGTGGTATCCGGCGCACTTTCACTGTCATTTTCGTGCGCCTTGCGTATGTCGTGGAGAATGGCATCCCATGTTTTGTGCGTCACATGGCAGAAGAAATCTTCTTCCTCTATCTGACAGGCTTCCAATACTTTGATTGCCCGGTCTGCCGTAGCTTCGGGATGTTCTTCCAGTATCATAGCCCGTAAAGCAGCCAGTGAGCTATTTGTGTCATGGAAGTGCATGGTTGCTATCCCGTCCACATAGATTTCTGCGTCTGCCAGCAGTTCCTTGAATTTTTCATGGGAGATAATCTCACACAGCAGCCGGTTGTTGAAGCGTTCACTTTTCAGCAGTTCTACGACTTCATCACTCAAATGTAATTCTTCTATCGGCGTGTTTTCATATTTCCGATTGTTGGTAAGGCCGAGCAGATAGTCAACGGACACCTGATAAAAGTCTGCCAGCTTCAACAGGCTGCCGTGATTGATTTCCTTGTATTCATCGTTGTCGTTTTCATAGCTGCCGAGGGCTGATTTTGAAATGCCGGTTTCCTGCGCCAGTTCTTCCAGATTTAAGCCCCGTTCCACCCGTAAATCTTTCAGGCGTTCCTGTACGGAAATGCGGGTTTTCATAGATACATCGCTCCTTCCTGCGGCTGGCTGCCGCCGTCCATCCCATTATACCATACCCGTTCCGCAATCGTGGAAATTTTCGTTTTTGGGACGGTTTTCCTACTTTGTGGATATACGGGAGAAGGCTCAAAAATGTGCCATAATGGGCTTAGTTCATCGATGGATTATTCCAATCGAATGACCGGCCTGTATGGGATATGCTCCTCGGCGATGTAGCGCAACGACTTGCGGCAGGAAAATGGAGGAACCATGACCGCAACGAGCGTACCAAAGGGAGCGAAACGCCGTTGTGAGAGCCAGGGGCAGGAACGACATCAGGGAGAACCGGCGAAAATGAACACCGAATTGATACCGAAACACAACAATCCGATAGGGCATAGTCTACCCTATCCGTAATACTACGGGGGATTTCCGGGCGGCTCTATGGCCGCTTTTCCCTTGAAAATCGCCCCGAAACACAACACTAAAATCTGTTATCCGTCTATTGCGGCTGTTACGGCTGAAATGGGCGGATTTTTGTTTAAGGAGCACCATGCCGAGAATGCCGAAAAAGAGGAAGCTGGAACTGTCTTTCTTCCTCAATGAACGGGGGCGGGTAACGTACAACGACCTTTGCCGGAAATGCCAGCGTACTTGCAAGCAGAGTTTCCGGGCGGTCATTGTGGACTGCCCCCATTATCTTTCCAAACGCTCAAAACGAAAAGTAAAGGAGGACACCGATTGAATGGAAGTTGAATTTATGACCGCAGACACCCCCTTGCCGCCCTGTATGCCGCTGCCGAGAGCCATGCTGCGGCTCCCGATCAGCAGCACCGCCAAGGTCATGTACGCCCGGATGTTGGATATTGTTTTTGTATCCGGCATAGAGGACACCAATGGGATTTTATTTATCCATTTCCCCATCGTGGAACTGGCGGCGGCACTTGCCCGCAGCACCATGACCGTGAAGCGTTCCCTGAATGAATTGGAGGACGCCGGACTGATACTGCGAGTGCGTCAGGGCTTCGGGGAACCCAACAAGATATATGTACTCATTCCGAAAAAGGAGGACAGCCGCCTATGAATGAAAAGCTGGAAGCACTCAATCAGGAGATAGAGAAAACGGAAAAGAAGCTGCAGAGGGCGCAGCATGAAGAAAAGATATTGGAACACCAGATAAAGACGCTGACACGGAAGGAACGGACGCACCGGCTTTGCACCAGAGCCGCCATGTTGGAAAGCTACCTTCCCCACCCGGAAGCCATCACGGATGAACAGGTCAGTTTGTTCTTGAAGCTGCTGTTCCGGCAGGACAGCACCCGTCAGCTTATGGAAAAAGTGTTCGCCGGAAACGACGATTTTCAGGGAGAGGACGTAGGCCGGAAACGGCCATGATTGCTTCCAGAGCCGCAGCCCGTGGACTGCCCCTCTGAAAGAGGGCGCAACTATACACCGGTCAAGCCGGTGCGTTGCGCCCTGCCGGGGGCTTCCTGCGGAAAGCAGATGATTTCCAGCAGATTTGCAATCAGCTCCATTCCTCACAGGGGACGCTACACTTCCCCTGCGCTGGCTGCGCCAGCTACCCTTTTGTGGACTTGCCGCCCAGAAACAACGTGCTTTGCAAGTCGATAAGAAAACCGTAATAAAAAGAACATTGTAGGTTGTCTATGGATATGCTAAACTTAATTCAAGCACAAGTCATGTACAAACAATTTTAGATAATGGGCGTTAGTCTATAGGAAAAATTAGAGTTAGGAGGAATGAATATGAAAGTAAAAGTAATAGCTATAATGTTGATGTTGTGTTCCATGTTATTATGTGCGTGCTCTACAAACAACACAACTGCAAATGAAAAGAAAGAAGTTGTTGAATCTGCTCAAGAATCAACAATAGCTTCAGAAAGAGAAACTCAATCCATTGAGACGGGTTCTGAAGAACTTGAAACAGTCAAAGTAACCGAAGCTACAGAGGAGTCTTTACCGTTTAAAGTGCAAATTGATAAGCCTGCATTACAAAATGGTAGAGAAAAAGAAACAACTGTAGTTATTACTACTGAAATAGAAGATTGGGAGTATACTGCCTCAGTAGTTAATGGAAAAATATCTAATTATTCTTCCACATCTTTTACTTATACGGTTCCTAAAGATGAAGAAATAAGAGAAGATACACTTACCATTTATTATCCGATTATGAAAATGGTAAACAATACGAATACAGTATTCCCCTTATCTTTTCAAAAATTACTGAACAAATGATACAGGATAATTAAAAACTAAATATCAGCCGCCCGCTCATCGGCAGCATCTAAGCAGGAAATCAGAAACGGTTCCCTGCTTTTTTCATGTCCGGAACCGGGAGAAAGGAGTACGCAGACTTGCCGCCCGGAAACACCTTGCCTTGCAAGCTATTCCCGGTCAGCAAGTTTTATATTAGCTTTTGTTGTTTCTACCGATGTGAAGAAAAAATGATATACTCAAAGAAAAATTTGAAATTAACTATTGACCCTAACGGAGCGTCATAGACTAAAGTGAGTATATCAGGAACAGGAGGTCAACAGCTATGAGGACAGTAAAAGAAATATCAGATTTAACAGGTATCAGCGTTCGCACGCTTCATTACTATGATGAAATCGGGTTGCTAAAGCCGACAGAAAAAAGTGAAGCGGGATACCGGCTTTATGACGATAAGGCACTGGAAACATTACAGCAGATTTTGTTTTTCCGTGAATTTGATATTCCTCTTAAAGAAATCAAAGCTGTCATAGAAAATCCAGTTCTTGAAAAAAACCAGATTCTGCAAATGCAGAGAAAAATGCTGGTGGCAAAGAAAGAACGCATGGAGCGTCTGATTACCAGTATTGACAGGATTTTGAAAGGAGATAACACAATGGATTTTGAAGTATTTAGCAAAACTGAATTAGAGGATATGTACAACTCTATGGCAGCTAATATGAGCGAGGAACAGAAAGCTATTTTTATTGAGCATTATGGCAGTATGGAGGAATGGAAGAAAAAATTCCTTGAAGATGCTTCTACCGAAGCCGTTCAGAAAAATTTCCAGAAGATTGTGGAGTGGTATGGCAGCAAAGATAAGGCACTGGAAGCGTCTAAAAATCCGGGAAATACTGAAAGCTTTCCGGTTTATCAAAAACGGCTGGGAGAGATTATTCAGACATTGGCAGGAAAGAAAGGTCAGGATATAAATTCTCCAGAAGTGAAAGAATTAGTTGGAGAATACGATTTCTTGACAAAGCAGATGTTCCAACTGCCAGATGCTACTTCTATGGTGATGGAAATAGCTACTGCCTATCGTACAAACAAGGAAATTCAAACGGCACAGGATAGCGTTTATGGGGAAGGCACTACGGAGTTTATTGGACAGGCAATGGAAGCCTTTTACCAGAATAAATGATTTGTAACAATCAAATACCAGCCGCCCACCGGCGGCACACCTAAGCAGGAAATCAGAAACGGTTCCCTGCTTTTTTCATGCTCGGAACCGGGAGAAAGGAGAACGCAGACTTGCCATGTCCACACTATGACATCAACATCATTCAGCGCAGCAACCGCCAGTCAGCCGTTGCCGCCGCAGCCTACCAAAGCGGAGAACGGCTGTTTTCGGAATATGATGGGGAACAGAAATACTATTCCAACAAGAGCGAAATCGTTCACAAGGAAATCATGCTGCCGCCCCATGCCCCGCAGTCATATGCAGACCGCAACACCCTATGGAACGCCGCCGAAGCCATTGAGAAACAATGGAATTCCCAGCTTGCCCGCAGAATCGTGCTTGCCATACCGAGGGAAATCCCCCCGGGGCAGCACGCTGATCTGCTTCGGGACTACTGCCGGGAGTTTTTTGTTTCCAAAGGCATGATTGCCGATTTTGCCATTCACGACAAAGGGGACGGCAATCCCCATGCCCATATCCTTTTAACCATGCGGGCAATGGACGAAACCGGCAGATGGCTTCCCAAGTCCCGGAAGGTCTATGACCTTGACGAAAACGGGGAGCGAATCCGGCTTCCCTCCGGCAACTGGAAAAGCCATAAGGAGGACACCGTAGACTGGAACGACCAGACCAAAGCGGAACTCTGGCGGCAGGGCTGGGCAGACACTTCCAACCGCTATCTGGAAGCCAACGCCCTACCGGAACGCCTTGACCTTCGCTCCTACGCCCGGCAGGGCATTGATAAAATCCCCACCGTCCACATGGGGGCTGCGGTCAGCCACATGGAGAAACAGGGAATACCGACCAACATCGGAAACCTAAACCGGGATATTAAAGCTGCCAACGCCATTATGCAGTCTATCCGGCAGATGGTACGCAGCTTAAAGGGCTGGCTTGCCGACCTGAAAGAAAAGAAGCAGACTGTCCTTGCGGCGCTGGAAGAAAAGCGGGAACCCACCCTGCCGGAACTGCTTTCCCGGTATCTGGATTTGCGGAGTGGAGAACGCTCCGGCTGGACTTCTAAGGGGAAGTTAAAAGGAACGGTTTCTGATTTTAACAAAGTCATGGAAGCCCTTGACTTCCTGCGGCAGAAAGAGATTTCCACCGTGGCGAGCCTTGACACCTATCTGGATAAGGTCAGCGAAACAGCCGTTTCTATCCGGGCAGAGATGAAGCCGAAGGAAAAGCGTATCCGGGAGATTGATACCCTGCTTTCCCATATCGAAAACTTTGAAGCCGGGAAGCCGGTTCATGCCGAGTATGCCGCTATCCGATGGAAGAAACCAAAGGAACAGTTTGCCACCGCCCACCGGGAGGAACTGGACGCTTACTATGCCGCTGTTCGCTATTTCAAAGCCCATTTGGAGGGAAAACGGTACAACCCCAAGAAGCTGACAGAGGAAAAGGGACAGCTTACCGAGGAAGTGGCTTCCCATAAGGCGGCACTGGAAGCGGTTCAGGCTGATGTGCGGATTTTAAGGGACGTGCGGCACTGGCTGAATCAGGTCTTACCGTCCGACCAGTACCGACAGACCGCCGAACCGGGCAAAAAGAAATCCACCATCGGGGAACTGAAAGGACGGGAACAGAGAATCCGGGAGGAACGGGCAGAGAAGAAGCTGCCGCCCCGGACACAGAAACAACAGGATATGGAACACTAAGCGTCTGCATTTTCAACCGGGAATGTCAGGCGCTTTTTCTATGCAGACGAAAGGAGGGCTGCACATGAATGTATTTGAAGCCGTGAAGCAGTCTGTCACCGCAAGACAGGCTGTAGAGCATTATGGAATCCGTGTGGGGAGGAACGGGATGGTGTGCTGCCCCTTCCATGAGGACAGAACCCCCAGCATGAAGGCAGACCGCCGCTATCACTGTTTCGGCTGTCAGGCAGATGGGGACGTGATTGACTTTGTTTCCCGGCTGGAAGGAATCCCGGCAAAGGAAGCCGCCCTGCGGCTGGCAGCGGATTTTTCCATTCCCTATGAGGACAGGGAGCCGCCGAACAGAAGCCGGAGCCGCCCCAAGATACCGCAGGAATCCCCGGAGCAGCAATTCCGGCGCATGGAGCGCCACTGTTTCCGGGTACTGTCCGACTACTATCATTTACTGCGCCGATGGGAACGGGACTATGCCCCCAAGACCCCGGAGGACGCATGGAACCCTTTGTTTGTGGAAGCCTTGCAGAACAAATCCCATGTGGAATATCTGCTGGACGTGCTGCTGTTTTCGGATATGCAGGAACGGGCTTTCCTTGTTATCGAATACGGAGAGGAAGTGAGGAACCTTGAACGGAGAATGGCAGACCTTGCCGCCAGAGATACGGCAGGCTGTAACCGACACCATAGAAGCCGCCCCGCCGCCCCGGAGCGTTGAGGAAGTAAAATCCATGCTGGAAACCACAGAAAAAGGTGGCTTCCGCAACAGTATCAAGAACTGCCTGACCGTGTTCCGGTATGACCCGCTGCTTTCCGGGGCGGTTGCCAAGAACCTGCTGACCGAGCGCACCGACATGATGAAGCCCATCGGACACCGGCGGGCGTTTGGGAAGTCCATGACCGACATGGACATGAAATATATCCGGCTCTATCTGGAAGAAACCTATGGGCTGACAAGCGAGAAAAAGATAGCGGACGCCGCCGACCTTGCCGCCAATGAGAACAGCTACCACCCAATCCGGGACTATCTAAGCCGCCTGACATGGGACGGGACAGAGCGAATCCGCTTTTGTCTGCGGCGCTTTCTAGGAGCCGGTGCAGATGAATATACCATCAGGCATTGCGGCTGTTCCTTCTGGGAGCCATTCACCGGGTATTCTCCCCCGGCTGCAAGTTTGAAGTCATGCTCTGTCTGGTGGGCGGTCAGGGAGCCGGGAAGTCCACCTTTTTCCGGCTGCTGGCTGTGAGGGACGAGTGGTTTTCCGATGACCTTAGAAAGCTGGACGATGACAACGTATACCGCAAGCTGCAAGGGCACTGGATTATCGAAATGTCAGAGATGATTGCCACCGCAAACGCCAAGAGCATTGAGGAAATCAAGTCTTTTTTAAGCCGCCAGAAGGAGGTCTACAAGATACCCTATGAAACCCACCCGGCAGACCGCCCCCGTCAATGCGTGTTCGGCGGCACGTCCAACGCCCCGGACTTCCTGCCCCTTGACCGTTCCGGCAACCGGCGTTTCCTGCCGGTCATGGTAAACCCGGAACAGGCGGAGGTTCACATTTTGGAGGACGAAGCTGCTTCCAGAACCTATCTGGAACAGGTATGGGCGGAAGCAATGGAGCTTTACCGCACCGGAGACGTGAAGCTGTCCTTCTCCCCGGAGATGACCGCCTACCTCAAAGAACATCAGCGGGAATTTATGCCAGAGGACACCAAAGCCGGAATGATTCAGGCATACCTTGACCGTTTTACCGGCGAAGCGGTCTGTTCCAAACAGCTATACAAGGAAGCCTTAAACCACCCCTTTGACGAGCCGAAGCAATGGGAAATCCGGGAAATCAATGACATCATGCACCACTGTATGACCGGCTGGAAGTATTTTTCCAATCCCCGAATGTTCCCGGAGTACGGCAGACAAAAGGGCTGGGAACGGGAAACTCCGGCAACGGACAGCGGCAACGGAGCCGGAAAAACCCCGGAGGGATTCGTGGAGGTCACAGAGCAGATAGAACTTCCCTTCTGAAAAAATCTGCCCCAAAGCTATCCCGTTGTCGGCTTTGTTGCTATCCCGTTGCCGAGCCGGTTGCCGGGGAAAATCCCGTAACTGCGGGCTTTTCTCCCCTCTGACAACCAAAACAACCGAAAAAGAAAAGAAAATATAAATAATAACGTAACCGCCAGACAGAGATGATTTGCAAGGTTTTTTGAAGCCCGTTGCCGGACTTCGTTGCCGCCCTCTCCATGTCTGGCTATTTTCATGTATGGAGGTAAATGCCTATGGCGAAAAACAAAACAGAGATTCATGTAACTGCCGTATTTGATGGCGAACTGGACGCTACGGACGTATTTGTGAGCCTGATTGCACAGAGGTACGGAGGAAAAGACAAGCGGAATAATCTTGCGAAAACACAAGAAATAGAGTATAATAAAGATACGGTTCAGAAAACCGATGTACCGTCTGGATTGTGCGGGTAACGGTTATGATGAACAGTTATGAATACACAGGCATGGACGAGGTGCTGGCTGGCGGCTTCCGGGCTGCCATCTACTGCCGGTTAAGTAAAGACGATGACCTTGACGGGGAGAGCGCCAGCATTGCAAACCAGCGGGATATGCTGGAAAACTACTGCAAGCGGCAGGGATGGGAGGTTACAGCGGTCTATCAGGACGATGGCTACACGGGGCTTAACATGGAGCGTCCCGACCTGAAACGGATGTTAAAAGCCATTGAGCGCAGACAGGTAAACCTTGTTATCACGAAAGACCTTTCCCGTCTGGGAAGGAACTACTTGCAGACTGGGACGCTGATTGAGGATTTCTTCCCCCGGCATGGAGTACGCTATATCGCAATGAATGACGGTATCGACACCCTGCGGGAGAATAACGACATTGCGCCTTTCAAAAATATCCTGAATGAGATGTACAGCAAGGATATTTCCAAGAAGGTACATTCCTCTTATCTCCTGAAAGCCCAGAAGGGGAAGTTTACCGGCTGCATTGCCCCCTTCGGCTACCGCAAAGACCCGGAGGACAAAAACCATCTGTTGGTGGACGAGGAAACTGCCCCCATTGTCCGGCTGATTTTCAGTTGGGCGCTCAATGGACACGGCCCCAACTATATCCGGCGCAGGCTGGAAGAACAGAAAATCCCCTGCCCGACATGGTGGAACCGGGAACGTGGCTTCCGCAATGTCCGTACCAAGTGGGAGAAGCAAGACCCGGAGAACGGCAGGTATATGTGGGATTTCTCCGTCATTAAAGACATTTTGATGAATCCCGTCTACACCGGGGCAATCGCTTCCCAGAAAACGGACTACCGCTTCAAAATCGGAACTATCCGGGAGAAAAAGCCGGAGGACTGGATTGTGGTGGAGGGACAGCATGAGCCGCTGGTTGACAAAAAGAGTTTTGACATTGTGCAGGAAAAGCTAAAATCCCGCCAGCGTCCGAGGAACACCGGGGAAATCAGCCTGTTTGCAGGGCTTATCAAATGCGGCGAGTGCGGGAAGTCCCTGACCGTCCGTATGACAAACGACAAGCACCCGAAGCAGATTTACTCCTGCAAGACCTACAATGCCTATGGGAAGAACCATTGCAGCCAGCACCGGATAGACCTTGACACGCTTTCCACCCTTGTCCTCCACAAAATCCGGGAGTGCGCCAATGCCGCACTGGTAGACGGGGAAGCGGTGGCTGACCGGCTCTCCGATTCCTGCAAAGCCCAGCAAAAGGGACAGCGGGAAGCGCTGGAACGCTCCCTTGCCAAAGACGAGGAACGGATTGAGGTTCTGGAAAAGCTGGTTATGCGGCTGTATGAGGATATGGTTGCCGGACGTGTCAGCGAAACCAACTTCCAACTCCTGATGGAAAAGACCCAGAAGGAGCAAAAGGAACTAAAGGAACGGGTAGACAAAACAAGGAAGCTGCTGCATGATGAAATCCAGCTTGCCGATGACGCACAGCAATGGATAGAATCCATTCAGGCGTACAGGGACATCACCGAACTGGACGCAGCCACCTTGAACCGCCTGATTAAAGAAATCATCGTCCACGAATCCATAGACGATGATAAGACAAGACACATTTCTATCGAAATTCATTTTAATCTCAAACCCCTCCCGGAAGTGGAACAGGTCACAGCCTGACCTGTCCCCGCCGGGGCGGTTCTTAACAACTCCATATATTTCTTGACACGCCGCCGCCCGCCGATGGCTGTTGTTACACCTAATTAGGTATGAACCCTATGGTTTCCGGCAATTTCAAAAGCCAATGAAATCAAGGGGAAATGGATATGTTCCAGCTAATTAGGCATAACACAGCTCATGGCTGGCGGCGGTGTCGTTCTGATCGGCCTTCAGCTTATCCCTCTGCTGTCCGGTCTGTTCAGCTAAGTGTCACCCGTTGTCCCTTTTTCCAGAAGGAGCTGATGTATGGACTTTATCATCGACGCAATCGTTGAATGGCTGAAAGGTCTGCTCGTCGATGGTATCATGGGAAATCTGGACGGCCTTTTCGATAACGTCAATCAGAGCGTTGGCGAGATCGCCACACAGGTCGGCACGACCCCGGCGGACTGGAACGCCGGGGTCTTTTCCATGATACGACAGATCTCTGAAACTGCCATCCTGCCAATCGCCGGGGTCATCCTCACTTTTGTAATGACCTATGAGCTGATACAGATGCTCATAGAACGCAACAACCTCCATGAAGTTGACACATGGATGTTTTTTAAGTGGGTGTTCAAAACCTTTGTGGCTGTGATGATCCTGACGAATACCTTCAATATCGTGCTGGCGGTCTTTGATGTGAGCCAGCATGTGATACAGCAGTCAGCGGGCATTATCCAGAACGGGACAGAGATCACGCCGGATGTGCTGGACAGTCTACGGACAGAACTTGAAGCGATGGAGTTGGGTCCTCTGTTCGGACTCTGGCTACAATCCTTCCTGATCCAGCTTACCATGATTGCCTTAAATATCGTGATCTTCGTCATCGTATATGGCCGTATGACTGAAATCTATTTACTCACAAGTTTAGCGCCTATCCCGTTTGCCACAGTCCCCAACAGGGAAACCGGACACATGGGGCAGAACTATTTCCGCTCCCTCTTTGCGGTGGGCTTTCAAGGTCTGTTGATCTTAGTCTGTGTCGCAATCTATGCGGTGCTGATCCAGAGTATCGCCACCGACGGCGACCCCATCGGGGCGATCTGGGGCTGCGTGGGATATACGGTGCTGCTGTGTTTTACCTTATTCAAAACAGGCAGTCTTGCAAAATCCATCTTCGGCTGCCATTAAGAGACTTCGGGCCATGCTGACCCGAAGCGGAAAGGAGGATCATGCCGAAAGAAAAATTTTCGATAATCTATGCAGATCCACCGTGGCGGTATGAGCAGAAAAACAGGCAGGGATCAGCAGAGCTTCATTATCCCACTATGAGTATTGAAGAAATTTGTTCCCTTCCAGTGGCCGACTTGGCTGCAAAAGACAGCGTTTTGTTTCTGTGGGCAACATTCCCACAACTGCCGGAAGCCTTAAAGGTCATTAAAGCATGGGGCTTTTCTTATCGTTCTGTGGCTTTTGTATGGATAAAGAGGAACCGGCGCTCCTACTCATGGTTTTACGGTCTGGGGTATTGGACCAGAGGCAATGCAGAAATTTGTCTTTTAGCAGTAAAAGGACATCCGAAGCGTAAGTCTACCGGTGTTCACCAGCTATTGTTTCCCCGATAGAGCGCCACAGTAAAAAGCCGGACGAGGCCAGGCGGAAAATTGTAGAACTGATGGGCGATATACCACGAGTGGAATTGTTCGCCAGAGAAAAAAAGCCCGGATGGGACGTGTGGGGAAACGAAGTTGAAAGCACTGTAAACTTGTAACAGCTTCGGGTCATGCTGACCCGAAGCGGAAAGGAGAAATCCATGCAGGAAAAAAATGCGGGCGGAACACCAGCTGCCCCTATAAAGCTGGATGTAAGCGTGCGGGTCATCGAACCTGTGAAAAACCTCATGGGCTTTGCCAGCGTGAAATTCAATGACTGCTTTGTGGTGGAAAATCTGAAAATCGTACAGGGCAGCAAGGGGCTCTTTCTTGGGATGCCCAGCCAGCCAGACGGCAAAGGCGGCTACCGGGATATGGCCTACCCTGTCACAAAGGAGTTCCGGGAACAGCTCAACACCGCTGTTCTGCAAGCCTATGAGGCAAAGCTGGAACAGATGGCGGAGCGTGGCTCTGTGGGGCGTGCATCCATCAGCGACCAGCTCAAAGCCGGAAAAGCGGCTGCCGAACAGGCAAAGGCAGAACGGCCTCCGAAGGAAAAGCCCAGCCGCAGCGCAGAGCGTTGACCTCGGGCCATGCTGGCCCGAAGCAGAAAGGAGGCGGGAACCATGCCACGCAAACGGACGGGCTATGACGCGGCCTGCTATTACGACGGAAAACTGCTGGGCCGCTGTACCAAAGCGGACAGCGATGCCTATACCCTGTTGATGAACGCCTGCGGCGGGGAGGCCGCCCGTGTCCTGCGGGAATACGCCTACTTTTCCCCGGAACTTCGCGCCATATTGGAAAAGGCGGCGCTCATGCAGGCGGACCGGAGCCGGACGGGCGGAATGTTCCATGCGCCGAAAAGTTCCCCGTGGGGTGATGTGCAGAGCTGTGAAACCCTCTGTCCAGGGGTGTTTCTGGTATCTACCGCCAGCCACGGCGGAACGATGGTGGCAAACGAGGTAGCCGCCGTCCTCTCCCCAGCAGCGAAAAAGTGCGGCTTCAAGGATAAGGGCTATATCTGCTATGAGGAGGACGCGCAGGAAAGTGTGGTGCTCCGGGAACTGTTGGACAAAAAGCTGTGGAACATACCTGACCGCATTAAGGACAAAGGGCAGTTTGAAGAAAACCTCAACCAGTCCATCCGGCAGTATAATCCCGAATACTGGCGGGCAAGGCAGAGCGGACGTAAGGCCGCCGAAGCCGCCCGCAGTACAGCCCCGGCCAAAGAGGCCGCAAGATGACCTCGGGCCATGCTGGCCCGAAGCAGTAAAGGAGGTGTACCCAAATGGCCTATGTGCCAGTACCAAAAGACCTTTCCAAAATTAAGACAAAGCTGGCCTTCAATCTGACGAAGCGCCAGCTTGTTTGTTTTTCCGGCGCAGCGGCGGTGGGGCTCCCGGCCTACCTGCTTTCCCGTGACAGTATCGGGAACAGCGCCGCCATGTTCCTAATGATCGGCCTCATGCTCCCGTTCTTCTTTCTGGCTATGTATGAGCGGGACGGCCTGCCATTGGAAAAAGTGCTGAAAAACATCATCCGCACCCGGTTCCTCTATCCCCGGGTGCGGCCTTACAAAACCGAAAACTTCTATGCGCTGCTTAGCGCCAGAAAGGAGGCGCAGCCGATTGCAAAACAGCAGAAGGGCCGGAAAGCCCGCAGGCAGAAAGCCTGAAAAGCAGGGCCTTACCGGCCTGTTCACAAAGGGAAAGAACATTCCCACCACCGCCCAGCAGACCCTCCCTTACCGGGAAATGTACCGGGATGGGGTGTGCCGGGTAACGGACCGCTATTACACCAAAACCATTGAATACGAGGACATCAACTACCAGCTCGCACAGTCCGAAGATCAGGCGGCCATCTTTGACGGGTGGAGCGCCTGCCTCAACTACTTTGACAGCAGCCTTCCGTTCCAGCTTTCCTTCCTCAACCACCGAAGCCGCCCGGGCAGCCGGTACAGCGTGAACATCCCCATGCAGGATGACGATTACAACAGCGTCCGGTGTGAGTATGTGGAAATGCTGGAAAACCAGATCGCCAAAAGCAACAACGGCATTGTCCGCACAAAGCTCCTGACCTCGGCGTGAACGTGGACGACCTTTCCACCGCCAGGGCAAGGCTGGAACGTGTAGAGGCGGACATTTGCGGGAACTTCAAAAAGCTGGGCGTCAAGTGCCGCTCCCTTTCAGGGCTGGAACGGCTGGAGCTTCTTCACGGGCAGCTCCACCCCGGCAGCGGCTCCCCCTTCCGGTTTTCATGGGATATGATCCCCAAAACCGGGCTTTCCACCAAAGACTTTATCGCCCCGGACAGTTTCGATTTTCGTTTCAGCCGACTGTTCCGGGTGGGGACGACTTGGGGCGCTGCCTCCTACTTGCAGATTTTGGCCTCGGAGCTCTCGGACAAGCTGCTGGCGGAGCTTTTGGAAATGGATGCGGAAATGACCATCACCCTCCATATCCAGACCGTTGATCAGGCCGCCGCCGTAAAATCCATCAAGGCCAAAGTCTCCGACATTGACAAGATGAAGGTGGAGGAACAAAAGAAGGCAGCCCGGTCAGGGTACGACATGGACATACTTCCGCCCGACCTCGTAACATACAGCAACGACGCAAAGACCCTTCTGGAAGATTTACAGAGCCGGAATGAAAGAATGTTCCTGCTGACCTTCCTTGTGGTAAACATGGCTCCGACCCGCCGGGAGCTGGACAATGACCTGTTCACGGTGTCCGGTATCGTCCAGAAATACAACTGCACCTTGAAGCGGCTGGACTTCCAGCAGGAGGACGGTTTTCTTTCCAGCCTTCCGCTGGGCCATAACGGCATTGAGATCAAGCGCGGCATGACGACCAGCTCCACGGCCATTTTCGTTCCCTTTATGACGCAGGAGCTCCGCATGGATGGCGAAGCCGTCTATTACGGGCTCAACGCACTTTCCCATAACGTCATCATGGCGAACCGGAAAAAGCTCAAAAACCCCAACGGCCTGTTCCTCGGCGTGCCTGGCTCCGGCAAATCCTTTGCCGCAAAGCGGGAGCTTGTGAATGTGTTCCTTGCCACAAAAGACCGCATTATCGTGGTGGACCCGATGGGCGAATATTCGCCCCTTATCAGGCGGCTGGGCGGACAGGTCATCGAGATCGCCCCGGACAGCCCCCACCACATCAATCCGATGGACATTGATTTGAGCTTCGACGAGGAAAACCCGATGGCGCTGAAAGCCGACTTTATCCTGTCGCTGATGGAGCTGATCGTTGGCGGCAAGGACGGCTTGCAGCCGGTGGAGCGTACCGTCATTGACCGCTGTGTGCGCCAGATGTACCGGGAACACTTGCAGGACCCGGAAACAAGCAAAATGCCGACCCTCCAAACCCTGTATGACCTGCTCTGTTCCCAGCCGGAGGGCGAGGCGGTGCGGCTGGCGACGGCTCTTGAAATCTATGTGTCCGGTTCCCTTAACGTGTTCAACCATGAAACCAACGTGGACTTAAACCGCCGTCTGGTATGCCTTGACTTAAAAAAGCTGGGAGCCGGGCTTCGGACGATTGCCATGCTCATTATGCAGGACTTGGTAAACTCGCAGGTGTCCATGAATTTCCTCCGCGGTATCGCTACATGGTGCTACTTTGACGAATTTCATGTGCTGCTCCGTGACCGTCTGACGGCAAGCTATTGTGTAGCGATCTGGAAAATGCTGCGGAAAAAAGGGTGCGTTCCGAGTGCTTTAACGCAGAACGTAAAGGATTTTCTGGCAAGCCCGGAGATCGAGAACATCTTTGAAAACTCGGACTTCCTTGTGCTGCTCTCGCAGGCACAGGGGGACCGGCAGATTTTAGCCAAACAGCTTGGGATCAGCCCCCACCAGCTTTCCTATGTGACCCATACCAATTCCGGCGAAGGGCTGCTGTTCTTCGGGAACACCACCATCCCGTTTGTTGACCGCTTCCCGCAGAACACCGAGCTGTACGCCATTATGACCACCCGCCCGGAGGACAAAAAACAGGAAATGAACCGGGCATAACACACTTCGGGCCATGCTGGCCCGAGGTTTGGAAAGGAGGGATACATCATCGGAAAGAAACCGGACAAACGGAGTTTTCAAAGGCCGGGGCCGACGGAGGATACCGGGGGCAATCGCCCCGGACCGGCGGAACGGGAAGGGCCTTCCCCTGCACCATCCCGACGCCTGCGGTTTGAGGACGAGGATACCGGGCAGGACAGCCCTTCGGGCCACGATGGCCCGAAGTCCAAAAGCGGCAAGTTTCAAGAGGACAGCCGCAAAAGCCGTCCCTCTGACCGCATGAGGCAGGAGGATGAAGCGGGCGGGCCGCAGGATACCAGCAAGGCACAGGAGCCGGAGGCTCCGCAGAGAATGCCGGGAGCAAAAAGGACAAGTACCAGAAAGCACAGGCAAAAGCGGAACACGCCGGGAAAAAGCTGGGAAAGGCTCGGGAGAAACTGGACAAGACCGAGGCAAAACGGGCAGCGAAGAAACCGCCGGGGCTTGCAAAAAAGGCAGTCCGGGGAGCCCGTACAGAAGCATGGTTCTATGTCCACAACAAGATCCACGAAGTCGAGCATGAAAATGTGGGTGTGGAAGGAGCCCATAAGTCGGAACTTGTGGCCGAGGCCGGAGCCCGGAAACTGACCCGGTATGCCAAACGCCGCTGGCAGGAACACCCGGCCCGGAAGGTGGCAAAGTGGGAACGGAAGGACATAAAAGCCCGGGCCAATATGGATTTTCAGAAGATGGCCTCCGAGCACCCGGAGCTTGCCAGCAATCCGCTTTCCCGTGTGCAGCAGAAATGGAAACTGAAACGCCGGTATTCCAAAGAAGCAAAGGCGGCTGCAAAACAGGGCGCAAAGGCCGCAAAGAAAACCGCTGCCGCTTCGGGAACTGCGACCCGGCGGGCGGCGCAGTTTGTGACCCGTCATCCCGTGGCGGTGCTGGTCCTGCTCCTGCTGTTGCTGCTCTGTTTTCTTGTGTCGGCGGTAAGCTCCATCTTCCCCACGCTTGGCAGCGGCCTTGCCAATGCGTTATCCGGCACCTCCTACGCCTCGGAGGATACGGACCTGCTGGGCGTAGACGAGGACTACACGGCGCTGGAAAACGAGCTGGCGCAGACGGTGGCAAACATCGAAAGCACCCATCCCGGCTATGACGAGTACCGCTATTCCGTGGACGAGATCGGCCATAACCCCTATGAGCTGGCGTCCTATCTCTCGGCAAAGTACCATGTGTATTTCCGGGAACAGGTGCAGGACGAGCTGCGGGAGATCTTTGAGGCACAGTATGAACTGACCTTGACGGAGGAAGTCGAGATACGCTACCGCACCGAAACCAGCACCGACCCGGAGACAGGGGAAACCACCACCGAGGAAGTCCCCTATGAGTATTACATCTTAAATGTGACCCTCACAAACAAGACGCTGCCTGCCGTGATCCTGCCGAGGCTTAACGAACAGCAGCGGGAAATCTACACCGTTATGCAGCAGCTCAAAGGCAACAAGCCCTATCTGTGGGAAGGGATTTACAACGGCGGCGAAGATACCGGCCCCAGCTATGAGATACCCGGCGAGGCGCTGGATGACCCGGCTTTTGCGGCGCTCATGGAAGAAGCCACAAAGTATATCGGCTGGCCCTATGTGTGGGGCGGCTCCAGCCCGTCCACCTCCTTTGACTGTTCGGGCTTTGTCTGCTGGGTGTACACGGCCAGCGGCGTCCACAACCTGCCCCGTACCACGGCGCAGGGCATTTACAACCAGTGCGCTATCATTTCTCCCTCCGAGGCAAAGCCCGGCGACATTATCTTTTTCACGGGAACCTATGACAGCCCCGGCCCTGTGTCCCATGTGGGGATTTATGTGGGCGACGGGATGATGCTTCATTGTGGTTCGCCCATCCAATACGCAAACATCAATTCAAGCTACTGGCAGACACATTTCTATGCCTTCGGGCGTTTGTGAGCCAGAGGAAAGGAGTCCTTGCATGAACAAGATCGACAAGCTCGATAAGGAACTGGAAAAAGCCCGGGAGAAGGCAGCCGAGTGGCAGGCCAAAATCCGGGAGCTGGAAAAGCAGAAACAGGAGGAAGAAAACAGCCAGATCGTGCAGGCGGTGCGCTCGCTCAAACTGACCCCCGCCCAGCTTATGGCTTTTTTGAATGACCCCAAAAACAGCCTTACCGCTTCGGGCCATACTGACCCGAAGCCGGAGGCACCCGAAAAGGAGGACACAGCCCATGAAGAAAACTAAATACCGCAGGCTGGCGGCGATGGCTGCCAGCCTTTTGTGTTGCCTGATCTTTACGGTCCCGGCCTACGCCCAGAGCAGCGAGCCGCAGCCGGAGACAGCTCCCGCCCCGGTGGAAACCGAAGCGGAGCCGGAAACCCAGAACCCCTTTACCCCGGACGGGACGGGAACCGTGGTGGACAACGCCACCGACGAGGACGGTAAAGAGTTCTACACCATCACCACCGCAGACGAGAGCGTGTTTTATCTGGTGATCGACAAACAGAAAACCAGCGAGAACGTCTATTTCCTCAATACCGTTACCACAGACGACCTTCTGCCTCTTGCCGAACAGGGTAAGGAACCGCCCCAAGAAGTGACCCCGGAGCCAGAGCCAAAGCCCACCGAACCTGTGGAGGAAGTACCGGAACCCGAGCCGGAGAAAAAGGACAGCCCCCTTCTCTCTCTGCTCCTGATCGGTGCGGTGGTGCTGGCCGGCGGTGGGATTGGTTACTATTTCAAGATTTACAAGCCGAAGCATGAGGCCCCGGATTTGGAGGATGATTACTGCGAATATGAGGACGGGGAGCTGGAGGAGATCGCAGAGGAACCCGAGGACGAAGATACCCCGCCGTGGGAGGAAGATACGGAGGAATGAGAATGAATTTTACAAGCAGCCCTTTTGAACGAATGATGAAGGAAGTACCGCACCCCGGCTGGGACAATGACGATCCTTGTAAGGGATGCCGTTACTACAAGGAGTGCAAAGGAAAGAAAAAACAGTGCCGGAAGAAGTTCCGGGCGCTGATCGTGGAGCCCCGCCCTTCGGGCCATCGTGGCCCGAAGTCATAAATGGACGCCCGGGAGCTGACCCGTGACGAGAAGAAGAAAATCCGCACTCTGGTCACGGGGATGTGCGCCAACTATGACCGGGAAAGCGGCCTGTGCCTTCCTCTTGACTGTGCCTGCTATATGCTGCACAAGTGCTGGACAGGGGCGTACTGCCGTTATTTCCGTGAGGCTGTCCTGCCTCTTAACCCGGAGCTTCAAGCGTCGCTGACAACGGAAGGCATCTCCCCGGAGCTGCGGGCCTGTGCGGTCTGCGGAAAGGCGTTTTTGCCCGAGGGGCGTCAAGCCTACTGTTCCGACGCCTGCAAGGCCGAAGGGAACCGCCGGAAAAGCCGGGAACGCATGAGGAAAATGCGGGAGAAAAGGCCGGGCGGCTGTTACGATTTGCCGCCTCCAAAGGCTTGACATTCCGGGCTTTTTTGAGGGTGTTTCCGGGGTGGGAATATCTTATTACATTCCTCCCCGGTCTGCCCTCTTATTTCGTAACATCCAGCACTTCGGGTCATGTTGGCCCGAGGCACAGAAAGGAGGGATCTCTTGGAGACAGTACAAGGATATGTGATTTTGAAAGCTGCCACCTTTGAAACTGGACACGGCTTTGCGCTTGGGCATAATCCGGGAGCGCCGAGCCCCTTTGTGACCTGGCAGTTTACCGAGGGGGAAAACGGCCATCGGGATTACTACTGGGGCCGCTATGGAAACAGCCAGGCATGGGCGCAGCGGGATTTTGACCGCCGGGTGGACGATTATCAGCAGCTTTACCATGCGGCGGTCAAGCATACCGAGCTGGGACCGGAAGGCGTTTACCGCTATTATTCCACCCAGCGGCCCGTGGACATAGGAACTTACCCGAAGCCGCCGGATAACCAGCCTCTTTCCATTGTCAACTACGACGATGACAGGCGGCGTCCTGTGGCAGACGGCAGGCTGATGGCATGGGGCGAACTGACCTACACAAAGCCGCTGACCGAAAAGCAAATGGAGGATTATGAACTGAAACCAGCACCGGGCAATCCTGACCGGGTGCGCTCATCCATTACCGCCCGGCTCAAAGAAGGAACCAGAGGGCAGGAACCCCCGAAGGAGCCCGGCCAGAAGCGGAGCCATAAAAACCATGAGGAACGATAAAGGAGGATCGCCATGCACGAAAAAGACAACTATCTGAAAACCGCCGAGCTCTCCACGGAGCAGAACTGCAACATGATTGACGGCGTACCCAACAACACGCCCATCCAACCCACGCCCCCGGAGCTGGACGCAAAACCGCTGGATAAGGTAAAGGAACCCAAAAAGCGCCGGAAAGGCCGGGAGCTGGAACGATGATGGAGAACCGCAAGCGGAATGTCCATCTGCACGTCATGGTAACGCCGGACGAGCTGGCAGCCATCCATGAACGGATGCCGAGGCGGGCATTTCCAACGCCGGGGCCTATGTACGGAAAATGGCTCTGAACGGGTATATCCTGCACATCGACCTTGCGCCCGTAAAAGAATTGATCTCTCTGCAACGGCGCTGTTCCAACAATCTCAATCAGGTCGCCGTACACGCACACACCTATGGCGTGTACCCGGAGGAAATCGACGGATTGAAGCGGGACTATGAAAAGCTGTGGGGCGAGGTGTCAAAAGTGCTGCGGGAGCTTTCCGAGCTGGTGGCAAAGTAAGACGAGGGCGGCAGGCTTCCGTTGTGGGGCTTGCCGCCCTGCTCTTTTTTTACCACTTCGGGCCAGCATGACCCGAAGCCCGTCATAAAAAATTCAGATTTTCAAGATTGTAGAACCAGCTCTATAATGATATAATAATTCAAGAAGGGAGGCTGATACCATGCTGAAAATGGTTATTCGCATGAATGATGATAAAATCACAGCCGAAAATAAGTACCGGCTGGATGGCATTTACAACACAATCAATCATACATTCCAAACCGTGGGCCTTCCCCGTATGGAGGATGGTTCCGGCGCTTTGGTATTCCGTGACTGCGGCAGAGCGAGGGATTTTAGTCTGTTCGGCCGGATCGTCAATACCTTGAAGCGGCAGACATGGTTCATGGATAATGTTTCTGTGTGGCGTCTTTGTGACAGTGACGATTCTGACAGTCCAGATGATTTCAATGAAGAAGATCTGTTGACCCACTATCAGGAAAAAACAGCAATGAGGGCTTGAGTTTTGGAGAGAAAATATTTCAAAGCCTTAAATTTTGATCTGGACACCCATCAATTAAAAGAGCATTACCCCGGAGCCAATTACCGGCAGGCGTATGACGACTTGCGCCGGTTCTTCAAACGGCATCGTTTTTCTCACCGTCAAGGCTCCGGCTACATATCGGATGATAAGCTGGCAACTGCTGATATATACGACTTGATGGATGAATTAAGCAGACAGTTTCCGTGGATTGGAATATGCGTGAATAAAATTGATGTGACCAACGTGGGACGGCAGCACGATTTGACAGAGCTCTTGAAACCAGCAGAGGATATTGTTATCGACACTTCGCTGCTGACAGTTCCCGATTGCCCGCAGCAGGAAACAGAATAGCAGAAATTTGGCAGGACATGAATGTGTCCTGCTTTTTCTGTTTTCGGGCCATCATGGCCCGAAGGTTTGGGACAGGATTCACTAATCTTTCGCAACATTTATGTCCCCGGGCAGGCATGATAAAATAGAGGTAGGAAGGATAGATAAAGGAGGTTTTGGAGATGAAGATACTGCTGAAAATATTGGTTGCTCCCTTTGCTTTAGCGTTGTCCCTTCTGGCGGCTCTGCTGGTATTCCTGTTTGATATTTGTGCCGTCCTGCTGACGATTGCCTCTGTGATTCTGGTGGTGCTGGGTGTCGCTCTCTTTTTCACGCCGACGCCCATAGGCGGGATTGTATTTCTGTTTCTCGCTTTCCTTCTTTCGCCGTATGGACTGCAAGCGGCGGCGGGCTCCCTTCTTTGGGCGCTGGACGGAGGCAAATCCGCTCTGTACCGGTTTCTGGCAAGTTAAACAGCCTCGGGCCATGTTGGCCCGAAGTCGGGGCGGTCTGGATGGGCCGCCCTTTTCTCATGGAAAGGAGGGATGATTTCTGGCTACCACACTTTGTTGCAGCGCCATGCGGGCGAAGGCGAAACGATTGCCGAGGCAATCCGGGATTGTCTGGACTATGGCAAGGACCCGGAGAAAACAGAAAGAGGAAAGTATATCTCCGCTTATGAATGTGATCCGGCCACCGTGGCGGACGAGTTCCTTTTGGCAAAAGCCAGCTATGCCGCTATGACGGGCCGGGAACAGAAAAAAGAAAATGATGTGCTGTGCTATCAGATACGACAATCCTTCTATCCGGGCGAGATCACCCCGAAGGAGGCGAACCGTATCGGCTATGAGCTGGCTATGCGCTGGACAAAGGGGCGGCACGCTTTTATCGTTACCACGCACACCGATAAGCAGCACATCCATTGTCACATTTATTACAACTCCACCACCCTTGACTGCACCCGGAAATTCCGAAACTTTTGGGGCTCCAGCTTCGCCCTCCGGCGGCTCTCTGACAGGCTGTGCCTTGAAAACGGGCTGTCCATTGTAGAGAACCCGAAGCCCCGGAGCAAGGGCAAGTATCGGAATTATGGAGAATGGCAGAAAGAACGAAAAGGGCCGCTTTCCTATCAGGACAGACTGCGCCTTGCCATTGATACTGCGCTGGCGGAACGCCCCGCTGATCTGGACGAATTTCTCAATCTGATGAAGCGGGCCGGATATGAGGTCAAGACGGTTCGGGGCGGCGGTATCAGTTTCCGGCTGACCGGGCAGGGACAGGAACGCTTTACCCGTCTGCGGGCTTCCACGCTGGGAGACGGCTACGACTTGCAAGATGTTCTGTCTGCCATTGAGGGCAAAGAAAAACGCCCCGGGCGCTCGGAACGGAAAATCAGTCTGGCGGTGGATATTCAAGCAAAGCTGGCTGCCGGTAAGGGGCCTGGATATGAACGCTGGGCGAAGGTATTTAACATTAAGCAGATGGCCGCCGCTCTTGCCTATATACAGGACAATAACCTGACCGATTATGAGCAGTTGGCGCAGAAAGCCACCGAGGCGGCAGACCGTTTCCATGCTATTTCCGAGCAGGTCAAGCAGACGGAACAGGCTATGAAAACCAATGCCGGGCTAAAGGCTGCAACGGTTCAGTATGCCAAAACCCGCCCAGTCTTTGAGCAGTATAAGGCGACGAAGTACAGCAGGAAATTCCTTGCGGAGCATGAGGCCGACCTTGAACTGTACCGGGTTGCACAAGCGGAAATGCGCTCTCTGCTGGGCGGGGCAAAGCTCCCCAAAATGGATGTGCTGAAGGAAGAAGGCCGTAAGCTCACAGCAAAGAAAAAACAGCTCTATGGAGAATACCAGAAGGCACGACGGGATATGCAGGAGATCGTCACAATCAAGGCGAACATTGACACTCTGATGGGCTACACCGAGCCGGGAAGAAAGCAGGAAAAGGAGCGTTAAGGTTATGAAAATAAGGAGCAAAGCGACGCTGACACTTCGGGCCATGTTGGCCCGAAGATATGGGTTTGGGGCGAGCCCCAACAAGCAGCCTTTGTGCCACTTGTGGCCACAGAGGCATTGCTTGCCATTTAGCTATTTAGCAATATACTGCAAAAAAGATTATTGAGTTTATACAACATCTATTGTTTTACGCAATACCTCCTTAAAATATCTATATTAAGAAAATTCGCCACAAATTTTCGGTGATTTATCAATCGCTTTTCGAGTTTTTATATGTTTATGCAAAAAGAATGATATTTTTTTATATCAACAAGTTCTCTTTCTTTTTATCGTTT
>NZ_QUEL01000017.1:0-72965 GCF_003478145.1 Clostridium sp. AF29-8BH
GTCTGTCTGTCTGTCTGTCTGTCTGTCTGTCTGTCTGTCTGTCTGTCTGTCTGTCTGTCTGTCTGTCTGTCTGTCAAGACGGTGCTACCTTTTTCTGCAAATGTCAAGAGTAAATCACGATAGTATTCATATTGTTTTTGGCGTGCTTCGATTTCAGCAGGCAATCCAATGTTCAAGTCAGTGCAAATAGCTTCAAAATTATCTAATACTCGAACCAAACGTTCTTGTACATTCAACGGTGGGAGCGGAATAAAAAAATCATTAAGCTGTTTCAAATTTAAATTCGGTTGTGCAGAACCCTTGATATTTTTTTGCATATACCGCTTCATCAAATCTGATTGCAATAAATACATTACATATTTGGGGCAGTTGCCTTTTGCAAGTCTAATGATTGCAAGAGCTTGATTAGTATTTGCTGGTAAAATCTCTTTAGGAACTATTGCACATTTCCCAATTGTTGCTCCTGCAATGGTAATAAGGATATCATTTTCTTCCAACATAGATCTTCTCAAAAATGTGGTATGCGTTTCTTCATCCACATAAGACAGCTTATTTGGAATAATCTTCGATCCATCAAATGCTTCAGTTTTTACAAAAGATACCCCTGTTTTAGTATAGCTTTTAGGTGTTGTACCTTTGGTAATAACAGAACATATATCCCCCAAACGAACGTGTTTGATTGTAGTATCAAATGTAAGTATATTATCTCTGTAATACTCATACTGTTTCTTCCGAGCTGTAAGCTCGGCTGTAAGCTCGGCTGTAAGTAACGTGAAAGAGTCCAAAATATGGACTATTTCACGTTGTACCTCCAGAGGAGGTACAGGGAGCATAAACTCTTCTGTGACTTTCAAGGAAATTTGTGGTAAAGACCCCATTCCCGATGCTGCATCCCGGAAAGTTTGAATACTATTCTTTAAAACATAATATAAAAATTTAACACTGACAATATCCTCTGATGTGTATGCCCACATTTCATTTTTAAATGTAAAAGGCTTATCATAATACACAACATCTATAACTCCACGGCTTTGAACCAAGACTGCTGGCACTCGTGTAATGTTAGCTTTTGGAATATCTTTTTCATGAGCATCAATGATTGTTTTGCCACCTGCAAATATTCTAATTTCACCATCATCACACGCTATTTCTTTCATTTTTCCAGCAGTTATTGATGTCCCCTTTACTCTCGTATAGATATCTTTCACCTTTTGGAACGGCACACCATCTGGGCAATATTCCTTTATTAGTTCATTTACTCTATTCATTTTCGCCCATTTTCCTTCCTTGATAAAATTCATTATCTCTTTTAGCCAACTCTGCAAAGACTTTCTCCATGTCTATTGGCGGTAAATGTGAGGTAACTTCGTCCCAATCGATAATTTCATAATTGAAATGAAATTTATCGCCATTCTCTTTATAATAGGCTTCTGCTACAGCACATAAGATCATGCATATTCTTCTAATATTCATTCTATATTCACGTTTCTGTTCATTTCCAAATCGAGTAATTGAACTGGAATCTGAATAAATATCAAACGGTTTAGCTTTTTCAATAACCAACGAAAAATGATCTATTGGTTGATTGGTTCGTAAACTATCATTTTTCATATTGGGATTTCCTTCATGTAACAATGAACAGCGCAAACTATAAATTACCTCTCCTGACAAATACGGCATATCATCTTTGTCTTCTGGATTCTTTTCATATTTACCTATTTCTTCGTCATACCATAAAATATATCGTTTTCTGCTGCTTCGTTCAGTTGGATATGCGGCCTTACCACAGATGTCTGGCAAGGTGAGTGCAGAACTTAATGCTACAAAATATAGTTCGTTTTCCAATGCCTTTCTTATGTCTTGAACCAGTCGAATTATCATTTACACCTCGATTTCTGCGATGATCTTATCAATCTCATCACGAAGCACCTGCTCACGAGCAACAATTTCCTTGATTTCCGCATTCAGCTTCTCAATATCAATTTTTTCTCTTGTATCTTCGGCTTCGACATAAGTGGATACCGACAAATTATAATCATTACCGGATACTTCTTCATAGCTTGCCAGATGTGCAAAATGCTCCTCTTCTTCACGCTTAGCAAACACATCCACGATACGGTCAATATTCTCTGGTGTCAGCTTGTTATTGTTAGTCACCTTCACACACTCACTTGTGGCATCAATAAACAGCGTTTTATTATCCGTCTTATTCTTTTTCATTACCATAATACAGGTTGCAATCGAAGTACCGAAGAACAGATTACTCGGCAACTGAATAACGCAATCCACATAGTTGTTATCTACCAGATATTTACGGATTTTCTGCTCTGCACCACCACGGTACATGATTCCCGGAAAACATACAATGGCGGCAGTTCCGTTAGACGCAAGCCATGACAGGCTGTGCATGATAAATGCCATATCTGCTTTACTCTTAGGTGCCAAAACTCCTGCCGGAGCAAAACGAGGGTCATTAATGAGCAATGGATTTTCGTCTCCCGCCCACTTGATAGAATATGGTGGATTAGACACGATCAGCTCAAACGGCTCATCATCCCAATGTTGCGGACTAAGCAATGTATCTTCACATGCAATGTTAAATTTATCAAATCCCACATCATGCAGGAACATATTAATACGGCACAGGTTGTAGGTTGTGATATTAATTTCTTGTCCGTAAAAACCGTTACGTATAGCGTCCTTGCCAAGAATTTTCTCAGCCTTTAAAAGCAATGAACCCGAACCACAAGCCGGATCATATACTTTATTAATTTCCGTTTTGTCTACAGTTCCAAGGCGTGTGAGCAGTTCGGACACATCTGCCGGAGTAAAGAACTCTCCACCAGATTTTCCGGCATTCGATGCGTACATGGTCATAAGGTACTCATAGGCATCGCCAAAGGCGTCAATGGAATGGTCTTTTACATCTCCCAGATTCATTTCGTCTACGCCATTCAGCAGTTTTACAAGCTTCTCATTACGCTTTGCAACGGTAGAACCCAGTTTATTGCTGTTTACATCATAGTCATCGAATAGTCCGGCAAAGTCGCTCTCTGCCTCACTGCCTTTCGCTGATTCCTCTATGTGACGGAACACACGCTCCAGTGTTTCATTTAAGTTTTCATCATTCGCAGCATTGGCACGGACATTACAGAAAAGTTCACTCGGAAGGATAAAAAAACCTTTTTCCTCTACCAGTCCTTCTCTTGCTTCTTCTGCATTCTCATCCGGCATTTTTGCAAAGTCAAAATCAGTGTTGCCCGCATCAATCTCACCGCAGTTTATGTAATTACACAGGTTTTCGGAAATATAGCGATAGAACATCGTGCCAAGAACATAATTTTTGAAATCCCAGCCATCGACTGCTCCTCGCAATTCATCTGCAATTGCCCATATTGCACGGTGCAGCTCATCTCGTTCCTGTTCCTTTTTGGTATCAACCATTCTCTTTTCCTCCGTTATCCTCTGGTACAAATTCCAGAATATCGTCAACGCCACAGTTCATAACACGGCATATACTCTCTATACTCTCGAGGGAAATATACCCATTACGTTTCAGCCGTGTGATAATATTTGCAGAGAAACCAGCCTCCTTCTGCAACTGTGCATTTGTCATATTTTTTTCTATCAATAAATGGAATAATTTTTTATAACTGACCGCCATGTCATTCCTCCATTCGTCTGCCAACAGATATATAGAAAGTGTATCACGAAAACGTGAATAATTCAACTTATGAAATAATACCATCTGTCTAAAATTCCCACCTAGAATTCCATACAATGATAATTTTTTCCGTAAAGAAAAAACGGCTGATCAACACCTTAATCAACCGCTTTAACTATTCCTTATAATCTGCACAAAATTCTTCTTTTTATATTTCCCAATCCGGTATACAAACCATTCAACACCTACAGCAATTCATCAATCTTCGTAAAATCAACTTGCAGATCATCATAAATCCCTGCCGGAACAAGATCGGAAAATGTATATTCGTTCATATCATTTTTTTCAAAATTATATACAATAATCCTGTTTTTCGTTTTATCCACGATCCAATATTCACGGACACCGGCTGTACGATATTTAAAAAGCTTTATCATATAGTCAATTCGCTGACTTCCCGGTGAAACCACCTCAATAATCCAATCTGGTGCTCCCGCACATCCTTTATCATTTAATTTAGATGGATCGCAGATCACGCTTACATCCGGCTCTACGTAAGTATGATCATCCTCATTTAAAAATACTGCAAACGGAGCGACATAAGGCCTGCATATCCCGCCTTTCTCCTTAATATAGTCCCGAATAGCTGCAAATAATTCGCCTACAATTTCCTGATGAGCCCGGCTTGGAGGTGCCATCATATACATGGTACCATCTATCAATTCTGCACGGGTTCCTTCCGGAAGATCATATATATCTTGTACTGTATACGTTTTGTATTTAGGTAATGGCATAGCTCCTCCTTTCTCGGCTAAAATATACTTTCCTCTATAATAAATAGTTTATCGTATCTCCGTTCTTTTATCAATCGATTCATTGATACGTTTTCAATTTTTAAAGCCAAAATGTTGTCAAAAAAGCGGCTGACCTCCCGATCAACCGCTTTAAATAACTCTTTTACCTATTATCTTCTCACTTCTTCATCCCAGCTGCCGTCTTCTTTCACATACCAGCCGTCCGGTGTCCGGCGTTTTGAATACATAATGCCGGCACTGCCGTCGTGATTCGAATTCAGATAATACCATTTTCCATTGATGAACTGCCATCCTGTAAGCATACCCTGGTTTTCGTCCATATAGAACCATCCCTGGTACAGGGTGTCATAGATCCAGCCGGTACTCAGATATCCCTCAGCGCCAAATGCCCACCATCTGCCGTTGACTTTTTCCCAATGAAATGCACCGGTATTGCCCATAGGCCAGGTGCCGTCACTGTAGCGGAGCCACCAGCCTCTGGCATCCTTTATCCAATGGCTGTAACCGTCATTCACTGCCTGATTCGATGCACCGGTGATAACCCCCTGCTCCTCGCTGCGGTAGCCTTTCTGGCTATCTTTGGTTACTGTGCCGGAACTTACGCTGCTGCTTTTTCCACTGCTGCTTTTTCCACTGCTGCCTTTTCCGCCGCTGCCTTTTCCGCCGCTGTCTTTTCCGCCGCCTGAATGACTGCCTGAGCTTGAAGGCGCTTGCTGAACCGTCACATTGACTGTTTTTACAGCATCATTGAAATTGGCCATCGAAGCTTTCACATATACCTGATAAGTTCCCGCATCTGTAAAGCCTGGGATCTCACTCTGGTAATCCACTCCATTCTTAGAATAAGTAAATACCACTGCATCCGGACTCACATTTGAAAGACCGGTTTTCACAGATGCATGGATCTGCGGTTTCTGTTCGGTACCATTATAGGTAAGCGGATCTGCCGATACAGTCATGGATGCAAAATCACGTGCTACGATATTGCCTTTGATAGATGTGCTATTTTCTGTCAGCTCATAATTCTTTGCATTGTCACCTGCTAACGTAATATTTGCCGCCTCAATATCATGCTCTCCAACATCCGCACTCTGATATGCCCAATTTACCTGGTCAGCACGAACATCCTGAGAATCAGGAGTACCGGAATCACTGTAAAGCTGAACAGATAAATTCTGCTCCTCCCTAATATCTGTCGTTCCATCATAGACTTTATCGAAAGAGTTTCCTGTTATCCGCGCATTTAATTTACACTTGTCGATTGTAAATATAGCTTGTTTCGATTCATTCGTATAATTTCTCTGACCCAACAGATAGACAGTGTATATTCCAGCATCTTTTCGCTCTGTAACTTTACTATTATCAGTTCCTGTCCAATATGTCCAATCTTGGATTATATAATCCGCCCTATCCACTGCATCTCCGCCCTGCCAGTTCTCAACCACTTTGATCTCCGGGCTCCAGGATTGACCATTATAAATGACGGTCTCTGGTTCGAGTGTTACTTTTGTATCTGCAAACCTCCGTTTGATAATACTCGTTGGGTTGCCAGAGCAAAATACCTTCGACTTGTAATTATCTACTGTCACTCTTACAAATACAAACTGACCCGACTCTGCTACATTCACAATCTTCGGACACTCCGACTTCCACTGATCTTCTTGTAAATCATCCGTACTACTTGTACGCTTCAGCTGATATTCATACCTTGCACCACTAGGAATGCCACTTGCGTTAATGGCAGCTGCCGGATATCCTTTAGATCCATTATATATACCGCTGGTAGCCGTTACGATCAAATTCCAGGAAGCAGGAAAAGCTGCTTTATTAACCGTCAATGTTATATAAACCGGATTTTCTCCGGCTTTATAGAATCCACTTGCCTGTGTATTCACCTTGATTTTAAATACACCAGCCTTGGTCACCGTCAACTGACCTGTTTTCTTGTCAATCGTTCCTTCTCCCTTATCACTTCCTGTATACTTAACAAGTTCATATTGCAGGTCTCCGGCGTTAACCGGTTTCTGAATAGTCGCAAGGTTTTGAACATTGATCGACATATTGTTGCAATAATCTGCACTTATTTTCGTTTTATGACCTGTAATTTTATCTGGAGTCTGCTTTACATCATCGGGCAGACTTCCGTTTCCGCTGATTGTGCCGGTATTGATAAATCTTCCGTTTTCTTCTTTTACAAATGGACCGTTTGAAACAAATTCTCCTTCATTGGTAAGTGTGCCACTATTAATTATCGTACTTCCAGAGGTTACCTTTCCGCCTCTTGCAACAGTGAAGGAACTATTTCCAGTAATGTTTAATCGATCAGTATTCAGTTCGTTGGCTTTGATCGTTACAGATCCACGCCCCTGCAAAAATCCTATTCCACCACTATTAGATTTTGTTGAAATTGTTCCGTCTGAAAGTTCAAAAATACCCTCATTCTCAATTCCGGGTTTTCCACTTCCAGTTGCCGTTAATGATCCACCCTTCATCCGGAAATTTCCACGGACAAACACGCCATTCTTGCCTGTTCCCGCAGCAGTAACAGCGCCTCCGTTAATATTTAAAGTTCCATTTCTTCCCACAACAATGCCCCCTGAGAATGAAGCGCTATTTTTTCCCCCATCGGCAGTTGCTTCTATCGTTCCACTTTCTATCGTCAAGTTACCTTCGACTGCTATTCCGCTGGATCCATCACTACTTGTTCCTGTCGTTGGATAATTCTTAGCTGTCAAAGAAGCGGGTGCTGTTCCTTCCTTAATCGTCGCTCTTACATTTTCCTTAATTTTGAGGCCAACTCCTCCAACACCTTTTCCTTTCCCCTCTAATACATTGCTTCCCTTTAATACTATCTCCCATGTTCCCCGGCTTAACTCAAGGTTCTGTATGGTAGTAGCATTCGTCATTCTTAATTGAAAGCTATTTTCTCCTGAATTAGTAACCTCTATACCGCGAGCGTTCAATAAATTCATTACGTCGTCGTTAAGACTAGAAAACCCACTCTCATCATAGGCAAGACCTTTACAAGTTTTCCCTTCGTCAAAATTTACATTTAACACAACATTTTTATAATCATACACCGGCATCGCCGCCTGGTCTCCCGTCACAGACACTTCCACCACCAGTGCCTCTACATCTTCCGCCAGTTCATATGCCTCCGGCAGCTCTGCTGCAAACTCATAGGTGCCTTCCAGAGGCCAGCGGCCTTCTTCATCCTGCACGTACTCGTTACAGTTCCAGCCAGTGATCGAAATTTTTTCCTCTTCTTCCCCCCCCCACTTCGCTTTCTTCTCCGACCTGGGCAATAATAGCCTGTGGTAAGTACTCCGTGACCTCTTCGAAGGATGGCTGGGATTCCTCGGTAACTCCGTTAAGCTCTAATTTTCCATCCAGCAGGTTCTCTTCCGGATCATACCAGGACCAGGAGAAGATCTGGACTTCACAGCCGGTATCACTGTTCCGCCTGGAACTGTCGTATCTTCCATATCCGATGGTGTACTGACGGAAGGAGCACCTTCCTGTTTCTCGTCATCCTCTGCTTTGTCAGCAGAATCTTTCTGATCGATGGTTTCTTCATCATCCGGCCCGGTTTCAGAATCGTCCGCGCCCGTACCGGAAGACGAGGCTGTATTCCGTATGCATCCGCTTTCTACAGTGCAGACGTGGGTACATTCCGTCGGCTCTTCTCCTATCTGGGACGAGGTTGCTTCCTCATCCGGCTCGCCGTAGCACTCCTCGGTATGCACATGGACACATTTTTTCCTCTCCGTCTTCTGCGGCATATCCGCCCATGCTGTATTTCCAAATAATGTCGATACTGCCAATGTCATTGTCAGACACACCGCTGCCGCCCTTCGTATATCTTTCATTCTCCCATCTCCTCTCTGTTTACCTTTCATCTCTTTTGACGCCCATGAAGATTAATTCTCATGATGTTATTATTAAACAATTTTCAAAAAATGTCAATAAACCGTACACAATATATGTTTAATACCGTCATTTATATGATTTCCCGATTTTCATTGTGAATTTCGTTACCTGCTATCTCCATCCCGCCCCAGATACTCCCACACAAACCGCGATACTTCCGCCTTTTTATGGTATCTCTCCCGCACCGCATACACATGCAGCCGGGTCTTTGCACGCGTCATTGCCACATAGAACAGACGTCGTTCTTCCTCCATATCCTCGTCCAGCATCGCGCGGCTGTGCGGCGTGATGCCTTCATTGGCATCGAGAATATAGACAATGGGAAATTCCAGCCCCTTGGCACTGTGCATCGTCGCGAGCGTGATCGCGTCCGTCTCCGTCCGCCGCTGCGCCGCCTGCCGGAGCAGTTCCTCCTTGTACGCCTCGATGTGTGCAAACCACTCGTCAAAGGTCTTGAAACCCGCCGCACTTTCTTTTAGCTCATCGGCAGTCTCTAAAAGCTCCTCCGGCCGCATCCGCCGGAATGCCGCATACTCGATCAGATATTCATCGTATCCCATGCCCTGGCGGATATAATTGACGGCTGCCAGAGGTGACATCCGGGCGATGGCCCGCAGATCCCCTTCCAGGCTCTCGATCCGCTCGGCAATCCAGTCTTTCTCCGCATAGAATGCCTTCATCTTCTCGAACGAAACCGTCTCATCCGGCATCACATCCCGGCTGATATAACGCTTCGGACGGTTGATGACCTGCAAAATATCTTCCCGCGCCCGGCTTCCCAGGGCGATCCGGATATAGGTCAGAATATTTCGCGAAATCCAATGTTCATAGAGGTTCGGCACCGTATCCCGTGTCCGGAAGGGAAGGTTGTATTCCATCAGCTTTTCCATCAGAAAACGAGGACCAGCATTGGTCCGGTATAAAACTGCGATATCCCCCGGCCGCACTCCCGACTGCAGATACAGCTGTATCTCCCTGGCAATGGCCAGATTTTCTTCCCCCGGATCCTGCCAGAGCTTCGTGATCACGTTCTTCCCATGACGTCCCGTTGTATGGATGGCCTTTGAAAAACGTTTCTGGTTTTCCCCGATCAAGCGCAGAGCCGGTGCCACGATCTCCTCGGTGCTTCGGTAATTCACATCCAGAAGAATCCGTCCGGCACCCGGATAATCCCGCTCAAACCCCAGCATAATCTCCGGTTTGGCCCCACGAAACCGGTAAATCGACTGATCATCATCGCCCACGATAAAAAGATTATCTTCCGGCTTGGCTAACATCCGCACGATCTCATATTGAAGTCGGTTGATGTCCTGAAACTCATCAATCAGGATGTACCGATACCTCCTCTGCCAGGCAGACAGGATATCTTTTCTTTCCGTAAAAAGTTCCAGACACAGCACCATCATGTCATCGAAATCGATGAGTCCGGCCCGGCGCATTTTCTCTTCATAGCCCGCATAGAGCTGACGGAAAACTGTATCCGGACAGTTTTTGGAATAGTAATGTTCCAGTGCAATCCTCTCTCCCTTGACAGAGCTTATCTCACTTAAAATGGAGGCTGCAAACTCATTTTCATCCTCCGGCTCCAGACCTCCGGCCTGAGCCAGCTCCCGGACAAACTGCATCTGCTGCTCTTCCCGGACAATATTGTCAGCGTATATCGGTATGCCAGCTTTAAGATCCTAAAAAAGATCGAATGAAAAGTACCGAAGGTGACTCTGGAGCCGCCGCCGGTCAATGCTTCATACCGCTCCCGCATCTCCTCGGCTGCTGCCCGGGTAAAGGTAATCACAAGAATATCCCCCGGATCGATTCCGTACTCCTTCGTCAGATACTGGACCCGATGGGTTATCACCGTTGTTTTCCCTGATCCCGGTCCCGCCAGAACCATCATGGGACCATCTTTATGCATGATTGCCTGTGTCTGTGCTTTACTGAATGCCATTTCCTGTTTCCTTACTCCACAATTCAAGAATATCTCGGCATATTTGCTTCGAAATTCGCATTTTGACGTGCAAGACATCCTTCTGCCGCGCATCTGAAGCAAATCTGTCAAGTACAAATGTAAGAAAAGTGCGCCTTGGAATGTATTTCTCACAAAGCGCACCTTTTCACTGCTTTTCATGCATCTACGATACATGAAAAAGCAGTTGTTTATTTACTACCTACTGATTTAATCTGCGAAGCCAAACTTGCTTCAAGTCGAACATCGACGGTTACGACAGCCTACTGCTGTGCCTCCAGAAGTTCAATCCCCTTCTTGATACGGCTGATCGACTCCTCCTTGCCAAGCACTTCCATGATCTCGGTCGCGCCTGCCGGCGTCATCTGCTTGCCGGATACAGCGGTACGGATCGGCCACATTACAAAGCCGGTCTTAACGCCCTCTTTGGATACATACTCGGACAGCGCCGCGTACAGGGCGTCGTTGGAGTAATCTTCCTGTGCTTCCAGAATCGGCAGAACATCTTTTAATACCTTTAAGGATGTCTCCAGATTGGTCTTCATCTTCTTGTGAACATACATCTGCGGATCATACTCCGGCAGTGTCTCAAAGAAATCGATGTGTCCCTCGATATCCGGGAAAATCTCGATTCTCGTCTTAACCATCGCCGCGATCTTCTTCAGATCCAGATCCTTGGTGATTACTTTCTTGATGTACGGCTCTGCCATCTCATAGAACTTATCAAAATCCATCGCCTTGATGTACTCGCCGTTCATCCATTTCAGTTTTACCATATCGAAAACAGCCGGAGATTTGCTGATATTCTTGTAGTTGAACTCTTTTACCAGCTCATCTAAGGAGAAAATCTCCTGATTATTTTCCGGTGACCAGCCAAGCAGGGCAACGAAGTTGACAACTGCCTCGGAAACGAAGCCCTGATCGATCAGATCCTGATAGGAAGAATGACCGCTTCGCTTGCTCAGCTTCTTGTGCTCCTCGTTCGTGATGGTCGGGCAGTGCACATAAACCGGAACCTTCCATCCGAATGCGTCGTACAGACGGTTGTACTTCGGTGAAGAAGACAGGTACTCGTTACCGCGGACTACATGGGTGATCTGCTGTAAATGATCGTCCACCACATTTGCGAAGTTGTAGGTCGGGAATCCATCCGATTTGATTAAAACCATATCGTCCAGCTCGGAGTTATCTACGGAAATATCCCCATAAATCTCATCGTGGAAGGTAGTCTTTCCCTCGGTCGGGTTGTTCTGACGGATGACAAACGGCTTTCCTGCCTTTAAGTTTGCCTCTACCTCTTCCTTGGAAAGGTGCAGGCAGTGCTTATCATAGGTCATGATCTCTTCGCCGTTTACTTCTCTCTTTAAGCTGTTTAAGCGTTCCTGATCGCAGAAACAGTAATAAGCTTCGCCTTTATCGATCAGCTTCTTCGCATATTCCATGTAGATGCCCTGTTTCTGACGGTCGCTCTGTACATACGGGCCAACCGGACCTCCGATGTCCGGACCTTCGTCATGCTTCAGTCCGGTATCGCGCATCGTATTGTAAATGATCTCGGTCGCGCCTTCAACGAAACGCTCCTGATCGGTATCCTCGATTCGCAGGATAAAATCGCCGCCCTCATGTTTTGCAATCAGGTATGCGTATAATGCAGTTCTTAAGTTTCCTACATGCATTTTGCCTGTCGGGCTCGGTGCGTATCTGGTTCTGATCTTTGTCATACTTTTCACACGGCTGTCTGGAAGCTTATGTTCCAAACAGTTTTTCCTTTCCTAGAAATAATTAAAATATTGGAATTATAAAATAAAGTAACTGTTCCGTAAGTCTGCGCATTTACTGCGCTGACCATACGAAAACATGGGCCAGCAGGCAGGTAATTTATATCACGCCTTCATATTCAGCAGATGGCACGCCAGCTGGAAATAAATCATCAGGCTGCACGCATCCACGATCGTCGTGATCATCGGCGACGCCATGATCGCCGGGTCGAGATGGATCGTCTTCGCCGCAATCGGAAGCACACATCCGATCGTCTTCGCGATGATAACCGTGCAGAACAGGCTGATAACTACCGTCAGGCAGATGAGTACCTGCCCCGGATACTGGATCATCAGACGCACGAAATTGACAAGCGCCAGAGAAAGTCCACAGAGCATTCCCACGCGGATCTCTTTCCACATAACCTTCAGAATATCCGCCGGTTCTACCTCGCCGACCGCCATACCACGGATGATCATCGTGCTCGCCTGGCTGCCGGAGTTTCCGCCCGTATCCATCAACATCGGAATAAACGTAACCAAAAGCGGAATCACCGAAAAGGCATTCTCATATTTTAACAAAATACCGCCGGTCACCATACTGCTCAACATCAGGATCATCAGCCACGGAATACGATTTCTCGCAAGCTGGAACACGCCCGTCTTCAGGTACGGCTTCTCACTCGGCAGCATCGCCGCCATCTTCTCGAAGTCCTCCGTCGCCTCCTGCTCCATGACATCCATGACATCATCGACCGTGATGATGCCGACCAGACGGTCTTCGCCGTCCACAACCGGTAAACTCAGGAGGTTGTACTCATTGAACGTCTCCACGACCTTCTCCTGGTCTTCCGTCGTATATGCCTTGATCACATGCGGATCCATGATATCGCCCATGAGCGCCGCATAATCATTCATCAGAAGATCCTTGACCGTCACAACGCCCTCTAAGCGGCGTTTTTCATCCATGACGTAGCAGGTGTAGATCGTCTCCTTGTCCACACCATATTTCCGGATATAAGCAAATGCCTGCTCCACCGTCATATTTTTCTTGAGTCCCACGTACTCCGCCGTCATGACGCTTCCAGCGCTGTTTTCCGGGTAATTGAGGAACTGGTTGATCAGTTTTCTCGTATCCGGGCTGGAGTTCTGAAGTACACGCCGCACGATCGTCGCCGGCAGCTCCTCCAGCATATCGACCGCATCATCGACATACAGGTCGTCAATGATGGCACGCAGCTCATTATCCGTGATACTGGTAATGATGTGCTGCTGCTGTTCGACTTCCAGACAGGCAAATACCTCCGATGCCAGCTCTTTCGGCAGCATACGGAATACAACGACCGTCTTTTCTGAATCCAATTCTTCGATAAATGAGGCAATATCCACCTCATTCATCTCGACCAGCTGGCTTTTCAGCTCCCGGTACTTCTTCCCGGTCAGCAGAGCCAGCAGCTCTTCTTTCTTCTCTTCTTCTAACATTCCCGTCTCCTTCCAAAATATTGTCATTTTGGAAATCGGACAGGCTGCTCCCTTCCTGCTCCTGCACACAGGCAGAATGCCGGAAACTTATCCACAGATGCGGCAGTGTACACAAGGAATCCGCTGTTTGCAGCTGTCATTCCTGCAAATGCATGTGTACGCTGCCTTCGGTTCTGGGTAGCTGCCGTCTGATTCCGCCTTATGACTCCGGCTTTCCATTGTGTTCACTCCTCTCCTGATTTTCTCGCATGAAAACATCCGGCAGATTGATGTTCGATACCGGATGTCTCTTTTTATTATAATAATTGAATGAAAAAATAGCAATCTTTTTATCGAAGTTATCCAAAAAAACGTTGTTAAAAAGTAATTATTCACGGGTAGGCACTTTTGGAACCGAAAATGCCGCTCAGATACCACCACGGCGGCAGCAGCTTTCGCATACCCGCGGCTCCCGGCAAAAAGAGCGAAGCGTCAAAAAAGATCGGGCAGAGCAGGAGGCTCGCAAGGATAAACACCGGAATCAGCGCCGCCAGAAATCCCGGCTTCCGGCAGACTGCCAGGCATCCAAAGGCATACATGGTCACGAAGAAGAGATAAAAAAGCAGCTTTCCCGCCTCTAAAAGCGGCTCTGCCCCATTTCCCGACGCCAGAAGCGCCGCATAGGCCGAAATGGATGCTAAAAATACAAACGCCGCGATCTCCGCCGTCTGCAGAAGCCACCGCTCCCGGCTCCGGACCGCCGTATAAAGCCCGCGCTCCGCATCCTCGCCCGCCATGACAGTTGCCGCCAGCCCCATGATAAAAAGGAAAACCGCCGTCAGCCCGCGCACCGGAAAGACCACCTTCATCGCCCCTGTCTGCAGTGCCGTTCCTCCCTGTAAGGTCTGATAATCAAAGGTAAAGGTGCTTCCGTTGCTGCGGTATTTTTCATAGAGTTCCATCAGCACGCCGCACGCCTTTTCCCGCGCCTCCGTCGTCTGGCAGCGCGCCATCACCGTCTGGAATGCCGCTCCATTTTTCCCATAGTCCGCCAGCAGTTCCCGCCCGTACACCTCGAACAGTTCAGAAAATATCTTTTCTGATATAATTTTCTCTGCCACTGTGGATGGCGACACCAGCACGCGGACCGCACGGGTATAACGCCCCTCGTCCAGCCGTTCCTTTAATCTCTCTGGAAACAGGTAGGCGCACTCCGCCCGTCCGGTCATAACCGCCTCCTTTGCCTCTTCCTCCGTCCCGCACGGATAAAAGAAAAATGAACGGCTCTCTTCCGATTCCAGTCTTTCTGCAAGCGCCTGATTCCACGCATCCGTTCCCGGGCAGAGCGCCACCGCGATCCGCCCGGAATCCCGTTTTTCCACCTGATGGAGCGCGCCCATTCCCAATGGAAAGATCAGAAGAAACAGGAGGAACACCGGGCGGTAAAGAGCCCGCCGCAGCGTCATTCCAAACATACAGAACCACCACGCCAGCTTCCGCATCCGTCAATCCCTCCTTTTTCCGGCGGCAAGCGCCAGTGCAAAGCATGCCAATGCCGCCGCAGCCAGTTTCCACAGCACCGGAACCGTCCCTGTCTCCTCGCCCGAAGCGATAAAGCGGATTCCATCTATCCAGAGCGCCGTCACCGTCATATTTCCGACTTTCTGAACCAGTTCCGGCAGAAAGACGGACGGGATGATGCCGCCCGCCAGAAAGAGAAATACCACATTGACCGCAAACAACGTCAAAATCGCCGCTGCCGAACTTCTGCACACCTCATAAAACAGCAGAATCCACGCCGAAACTGCCGCGCAGGTCAGCCCCCACGCCGCCAGTTCTTCCCGCCCCGCCAGCGCATATCCCTTCTGCACCGCCCAGCCATAGCCGCCCGCCGTGACTGCCATCAGAAGAAGCGTCATGCACAAGCATTTGCAAAAAAGCGGATACCACCGCCGGATCCCGATGCGCCGAAGCCCCTGTTCCAGCGCCTCCGTCTGGGGAGCCAGAAACGGTGCTGCCGGGATTCCGGTGAGAATCATCAGAAATACAATCCCCGAAATTCCATAAAAGACCGCCGTCGATACATTCCCTGCAGCGCTGACCGTTTTCTTCCGGAAAAGTGCCTCGCGGTTCATCGCATATTTTAAAAAGATACGGTTCAAATCCTGTTCAGACACCGAAATCTGTTCCGGCACTCCCTGGATATTTAAACATTCATTTGCCGCGTAGATCGCCGCCTGCGAAGTGCCAAGCATCGAACTGCCCGACTCTGCCAGCTCCCGGAAAACGGCGCCTTCCAGCCCGCTCTCATCCGGAAACCAGATCGTGGCGGGCTGGTTCGTTCCGTCCAAAATGCCGCGCGCCATGCCGGACGGCACCTCGAAAACCGCCTGAAGCTCCCCGCTTTTCATCTTTTGGAACGCTTCATCGTGTTCCAGATATGAAAAGTCGCAGAGACTTTCCACGCTGTCCAGCGAGGCAATCATTTTGGTTATCTTTTCCGAAAGCGCATCGTCCTCCGGAAGCACCACGCCCACCTCAATTTTCTTTAATGAAGTTTCCCCATATAAAACCTTAGATGCCGAAAACGCCGCCATGCCGACGAGCAGCACCATCACCGCCAGCCCTGCCAGAAAATACGGCAGCTGGCGGAGCAGGCGCTTTCCGGTCAGCAGCAGATATATCATATATGTTCGCATTTTCCGCCGCCTATGACATGACTTTCAGGAGAATTGCGAACAGGTTGCCTGTTATCTCCGTTGTGACCTGGTTATAATCCTCCTCGGAGGAAGCCAGCACATCAAATGGAACGCCGTCCGGCTGCGCGATCTCATCCTCCAGCGGGTTGACATAATAGGAACCGGCAAATTCAACATAAGAACTGCTTCCATTTAACAATGTAGTTTCCAGACGCAGGGAATCCATATCGATATGGACGCTCTCGCCCTTTGAAAGGTCGCTGACCGCGCCATTCGCCGTGAGCGACGCCTGAGACGCACCGTTACTCTGCAAATCCAGCTTTACCTCATAGCTGCCGTCCGCGATCTGATAATCGCCATCCAGGATAAACTGGTATTTCTCTTCGTCATCTTCCAGGGTCGCAATTACCTGACCACTCCAGCTCTTTCCAGCCTCGTAAGCGCCTGTTTTATCCAGGGAAACCGTGATAATCTGACCGTCCGAATCCTCAATATTTAACGCCCCATTCACATTCGACAGCATGTTGTAACCGCCGCCAAAGGAAACATCGCCGTAAAAACGGACATTTTCTTCCTCAACCGTTGCATCCGTCTCATAGGAAAATCCAGCCATTTTGCCATCTTTTCTCACATAGACATCCATCGTCACATCCCCGATGGTATTTTCCATTCCCTCTACCAGATTGTCCAGCACCGCTTCCGCCTGCGCCCAGAGTTCCTTCTGCTGTTCCTCCGGATCCACGCTCTCTCCGTCCCCGTCCGCTGCATAGATGCTGCTTGCGTCGCCTGCCAGTTCCAGATAGCGCACCACATCCTGTTTGAGTGTCTCATCATTCAGGAAAAATTCTCTCGTCGTCTTTGCAAAGCGAATCAGCGCATCCTTCGGCAAAGTCACATGGTAACCGCGGCAGTTCTCGCTCTGTCCGTCGATCGTAAACTCTTTTTTGTCATTCTTAGTGACGGTCATAGCCGTTTTGAGGTCATCAATCGCCTTACTTCCCTCTTTGTAGCGGTTCCAGAGTGCTTTCAGATCCATCATCGGCTCCTCGTCCGAAAGCGCCGCCTTGTACTGTCCCAGATAATTTGCCAGCCCCTCAATATCAATCCCCTGCTCTTCGAGCTTCTGCGCCGCATACGGAGAATTAATGAGCTGTCCTTCCAGATCATTGACATAGTCAAGGGTAAACATGCGGCTGGAAAGTGCCGGAATCGCCGCCATGATCTGTGTATCATCCATGTAAAGCTGTGCGTCCGCCAATTCTCCGCCGCCATACTGCAAGGAAAGATTTAGCAGCTGCCGTCCGCTGTCCACATCGCGCTTCACATCCAGACCGATGCCCGCACCGCTCATCTGGTTCAGGGATTCATCGGAAATACCTGTCATGCTTAATTCCATCCCCGTCTGCGCGGATCCCTTCTGTAAAAGTTTTTCCAGCTCTTTCGTCCCAAAGATCTCCTCAGACGGATTTAACTGCCCTTCCGCCGTGATGCTCTTGAACGCATCGATCACTGTGTCCTTCGGGTCTGCCTGATGGCTGAGCATCACACCGCCGCCGACCACGGCCACCGCTGCGGCTGCTCCGGCTGAAATGAGCCATTTCTTCCTGCCAGAACCATTTCCGCCCGTTCTGCCACCGTCACTGCCGCCTGCAGCATTTCCACCGATTCCGCCGCCAGCACCAGCGGAGCCGCCTGCACCGGTTCCATCCGCTGTGTCAGATGCGGCCGTAAGCGCCTGTGCCGCTGCCTCTGCCGGGTTTAGCGGGGTTGAATTGCTTGACATGTTTGCATTGTTTGTATTGTTTGTGTTGTTTCCCTCTTCCATCTTGTACCTCCTCCTGTTTTCTCACTCCTAAAACGTTACTGTTCACGCATACGTGCCCAGTAACCTTAAAACCTCTGTATCAGCTCCCGCGCCGAAAGCCCTGCCTCCGTTGGAACCAGCACACCGTCCTTTAATACATAAAGGGTTGTACACGCCCCTATCTCTCCCATCTCATGGGACGTTAAAAGAACTGTCCCCCCTGCTTTCACATAGCTCCTGATATAAGTCAGGATCTGCTCCTTTGCCTCCAGGTCAAGCGCTGCCCCCGGTTCATCGAGAATCAGGATATCCGCGCGCCCGGAGAGTGCCGCCGCGATGCTCAGCCTCTTTTTCTCTCCGCCGGAAAGCCGTCCCGCCTGCGTTTTCAAGAATCGGTCCACGCCCAGCACACGACCGACGCCGCATTCCAGATCCCGCTCCATCTCCCGCCGTTTCCCCCGGAACCAGAGACGGTAATTATCAAATGCCGTCAGCTCCGGGATCAATGGATTTTCCTGAGGCACATAGGCGATTTTTTCTTCTAATAGACGATGTCTTCCAAGCGCCTCCTGCCCGTCAATCCGAATACTCCCCCGATTCGGCTTGCGGATCCCCGCGAGGATCGAGAGCAGCGTCGTCTTGCCGCATCCATTTCCGCCGACAATCCCGATGCATTCCCCTGGATTTGCCCGAAAAGAGACATCTTTTAGGATCGTCCTTCCGCGGTACCGTTTTTCTATCCCTGTTACCTCTAACATATTTTTCCTCTTTGTAAAGTAAAAAGGAACACCGCAAAGCAGAAGCGAACCGCTTCTCTGCCTTGCAGCATTCCTTACTTTATCTGGTCTGCGCCGCAGTGATGCAGGCACATTGATTTTATGATGGATGATTGCAGCACATCGTGTGCATTTGCAATCTATTTATTATTTATTTTCAGCCAGATCGCCTGGTTTCATGCTCAGGTTGATACGACCCATCTTATCGACCTCGATTACCTTTACAGTAACTTCATCGCCGATGTTGACAACATCCTCTACCTTCGCTACGCGCTTGTCCGAAAGCTTGGAAATATGAACCATACCATCTTTGTTCGGAGCCAGCTCTACGAATGCACCAAAATTCATGATACGGACAACGGTACCTGTCAGAATCTGACCCGGCTCGATGTCGGTCACGATGCCCTTGATGATGGAAACTGCCTTGTCGATCATTGCCTGATCGGTGCCGCATACAGATACGCTTCCGTCATCCTCGATATCGATCTTAACGCCGGTCTGCTCGATGATCTTGTTGATTACCTTGCCCTGTTTGCCGACTACATCGCCGATCTTCTGCGGATCGATGGAGATCTGAACGATCTTCGGAGCATACTGGCTGACGGTCTTTCTCGGCTCGGAGATAACCGGCGCCATAACTTCATCCAGAATGTAGAGTCTTGCCTCTCTCGTCTTAGCGATTGCCTCCTCGATGATCGGGCGGGTCAGACCGTGGATCTTGATATCCATCTGGATGGAAGTAATACCCTTGTGAGTACCGCCTACCTTGAAGTCCATATCACCGAAGAAGTCTTCCAGACCTTGGATATCGGTCAGAACGATGTAATCATCATCGGTGTCGCCTGTTACCAGACCGCAGGAAATACCAGCTACCGGAGCTTTGATCGGTACACCTGCTGCCATCAGGGACAGAGTGGATGCACAGATACTTGCCTGGGAGGTAGAACCATTGGATTCCATCGTCTCAGATACGGTACGGATTGCATACGGGAACTCTTCCGCAGTCGGAAGTACCGGCACAAGCGCACGCTCCGCCAACGCACCATGACCGATCTCACGGCGTCCCGGTCCTCTGGACGGTTTGGTTTCGCCTACGGAGTAGGACGGGAAGTTGTAATGGTGCATATATCTCTTGGATGTCTCATTCTCATCCAGTCCGTCGATCTTCTGTGCCTCAGACAGCGGAGCCAGTGTACAGATATTTAAAATCTGTGTCTGTCCACGGGTGAACATACCGGAACCGTGTACACGCGGCAGAATGTCGATCTCTGCTGCCAGCGGACGGATCTCGGTGATACCGCGGCCATCCGGACGCTTGTGATCTTTGAGGATCATCTTACGGACAGTCTTCTTCTGGTACTGATATACAGCCTCACCCAGAACAGCCAGCCACTCCTCGTTATCAGCGAATGCCTCTTCCAGGCGCTCGGTGATTGCGCGGATATTCTCTTCTCTCTTCTGTTTCTCGTCTGTAAATACAGCCTCTTCCATCTCTTCCTGCGGAACCAGCTCACGAATCGCTGCAAACAGCTCTTCCGGAACTGCACAGCTCTCGTAGGAATGTTTCGGCTTGCCGCACTCTGCTACGATGGTGTCGATGAATTTGATGATCTCCTGGTTTACTTCGTGTGCCTTGAAGATCGCGTCGATCATGATGTTCTCCGGAACTTCCTTTGCGCCAGCCTCGATCATGATAACCTTCTCGCGGGTGGAAGCAACGGTCAGAGCCATATCAGATACTTTCTTCTGTGCGTTAGTCGGGTTTACGATAAACTCGCCGTCGATCATGCCGATCTGGGTGGTCGCACACGGACCATCAAACGGGATATCGGAAATGCAGGTTGCGATTGCAGAACCTAACATTGCGGTATACTCCGGGCTGCAGTCCTGGTCAACGGATAATACGAGGTTATTTAAGGTAACATCGTTGCGGTAATCCTTCGGGAACAGCGGACGCATCGGACGGTCGATAACACGTGCAGTCAGAACTGCGTTCTCAGATGCCTTTCCCTCTCTCTTGTTAAATCCGCCCGGAATCTTTCCGACCGAATACATCTTCTCCTCAAACTCAACGCTTAACGGGAAGAAATCAATACCGTCACGCGGCTTGTCAGAAGCTGTCGCGGTTGATAATACGGTTGTATCTCCATAATGCATAAATGCAGCACCATTTGCCTGAGCTGCTACACGGCCAACATCCACTGTTAAAGTTCTGCCAGCCAGTTCCATCGAAAAACTCTTGTACATCTCATATCTCCTTTCATCTTGTTTTGCAGAAGAACCTTCACATTCTCATACGCCGCTTTCGGTTCCAAAAGTGCCTTTCTGTGAAAAGTAATACCGAAACTACTGCTCTGCCCGCAAATATGTTTTTCCGCTTTACGGGTACAGCAGCGGTCTCGGACTTTTCTTCTACATAAACAACTAGGGTGGATTGCTCCACCCTATACGTTTTAATCTTAATTACTTTCTGATGCCTAACTTCTCGATCAGTGCACGGTATCCTTCCAGATCGGATTTCTTTAAGTAATCCAGAAGACCACGTCTCTGTCCTACCATCTTCAGAAGTCCGCGGCGGGAATGATGATCCTTCTGATTGGATTTTAAATGCTCTGTAAGCTCAGCGATTCTAGCGGTCAGAATTGCGATCTGAACCTCCGGTGAACCTGTATCGCCTGCTTTTCTTCCGTACTGTTCGATAATAGCTGCTTTCTTTTCCTTTGAAATCATTGTGATTTCCTCCTTAAAATTATTCTTACCGTATGCTAAGTTTATGTCGGAGTCGTCAAAAAACTGAGCACCGGCGGACTCATACGTATTTAGTATAACACAATATGTTTTCGGTGTAAATCATTTTATGCAGGTTTTTTCTCGATTTTATTCCCGTTTCTTCCTATGCTCCTGGTCCCACTGCAATATTTCCACCATTATCCCCCGAGGACCTCCCGGTCCTGCCTGGTCGGTGCCGCAGTCTCCGGCGCTTTCGTCTCCGCCTGCGTCGGCGCTGTGGTCGGTGCCGGACCCGGTGCCTGTGTTTCTGCCGGTGCTGGCGCCTGCGTCTCTGCCGGAGCTGGTGTTTCTGCTGGCGCCGTGGTCTCTGCCGGCTTCGTCTCCGCCGGTTTTGCCGTACCGCTCGTCGTACTCTTCTCCGTACCAGGCAGATTGTAGCAGATCACCGGAGTTCCTGCCGAAATATTGTCAAAGATCGTCTTTGCAACACTCGGCGGCAGGTTGATACAGCCGTGGGAACCGCCCGTCTTGTAAATCGTACCGCCAAAACTGCTTCTCCACTTCGCATCATGCATACCGATACCATTATTGAACGGCATCCAGTAATTAACCGGCGTCCGATAATTCTCACCCTTCAGGACCGCATTTTTCTGCTTATATGCCAGCGGATACGAGCCTGCCGGGGTTCCCCAGCCTTTCGCCAGGTTTCCAGATACGAAATCCGACTCTACCACCAGCTTTCCTTCTTTATAGAAGAAAAGGTGCTGTCCGGTCAGGTTGATCTCCACGTAAGTATCGCCGTAGTCATTTGCCCCATGGCTCGCCGCCTTCTGGGAATACTCCGGCTCACGCGTCGTACTCTCGCCGGAGGCAATTATCGCTGCCAGCGCTTCCGTCTCTGCCGCCTGGTTGATCTTCCAGCCATACGTTCCGCCGCTTACCTGAATCGTGGAACCATACGATGTTTTCAATGTTTTCGCTTTGTTTGAAGTATTGTGTGCTTTCGCCATCTCAGACACGTACTCCGACACCTTGGAGGAATCTACCGAAACACTTCCGTCTGCATTGGCAATCAGCCACGCATGAATCTGATCTCCATTTAAGGTCTCCGTCGAATCGCCAAACTGGTATGTCACGCTCATTTTCGCGTATTTATTCATCTTATCCAGCTGTTCTGCCAGAGATGCATCGTCTTTCAATACCGTCGGCTTCTTATAGACATCTGCTTCCTCCAGCGATAAATGATCCTGCAGATTCTCGATCGCACCCGTTACCGCCTGTGTCAGCTTCTCCGCCTCGACTGCCGTTCCTTCCTGTTCGGGCTCAATCGAATATCCCTGTCCGGACACATACTCTGAAATCTTTGCATTGACCGGTTCTACCGCTTTCTCCGGGTCTAAACACGATAAATTCCGGATCTGGCTTTCCAGCGCCGCATCGTCATACGCCACCATCGTTCCGATCGTATATTCTTCCTGTTTCATATGCCACAGCCATGCGAACGGGTTCTGCGCCGCTACCATCTTTTCCAGGCTTCCGTCAAACTCCGCATGCAGCTTGATATCGGTTCCGGCGATGGTTTCTGTCTGATTATTTCTCTCATCGATCGTCAGTGTATAACCATTCACACCTTCCGCAATCAGTTCCTGCACCTCTGCCGCTGTCTTTCCGGACGCGTCAACACCGTTGATCTGCGTATTCGGAAAGAAACGGGTCTTATATTTCTGGGACATTCCCACATAGACGCCTCCGGCTGCCACGAGCAGAATGCCCGCCGTACAGGCAACGATCCACGCCGCCTTTTTACCGTTTTTTCTATGCTCAGCTTTCAGAGCTGCCTTTTCCGGGGTGGCTTCCGTCCAGGATGCCGTCTTTCCGGAATCCTGTCCCCGCTGCGGCGCCGCATGGGCTGCCTCCCGCCCTGTACCCGCGCTCTGATTTCCACGGGCACGGCTGCGCTTTCGACTGGCTGTCTCCTCCGGCTCTTTCTCCGGCAGGCGTTCCGGCTCTTCCCACCGGTTCTGATCCTGACGCTCTGACTGGTGTATGTTTTCCATGTCCAGCTCTGCTTCCCTCAGGATCCGTTCTTCCATATCCCGGTCGAAATAATCATCATCCAAATAGCCCTCATCCGGCTCATCCAGATAATCTTCATCTTCCAGCATAATCTCCCGGCTGTTCATCGCCGTATTTCGTCTCACCGGCTCCCGCCCATCTTCGCGGCTGCCGGAACGTGAATTTTTATTCAAATTCCCGTTTCTATCTGTCATCTTCCTATTCTCCCTTTAAAAATCCAATACGGGTTCCTATTCCCGGAAGGACCTGCCATTCAAGTAATGGTTTTATCATTTGGCATATTTTTCTGACAAAAATCCATGCTATCTGTGTTGCTGGTCCTCCATCGTCCTATTGTATATAAGTTTTAAACGGAAGTCAACTTACAAAACTCTGTCATTTTCTGGTATATTCTGTTACGTTTCTGTTCACGGGTAGGCACTTTTGGAGCCGAAAGTGCCGTAAGAAAACGTGGTGGCAGCAGGAATTTGCCGTATTTAAATGCGAAGCCACGGCAAATTCCGTTACTGGGCACGTATGCGTGAACAGTAACTATATTCTGTTACAGAACGCGTAATGGGACGTAATTTTCTATGAAACAGAAACAAAGAGCTGCCGCGCCGCATTTTTATGTCAGCCCGACAGCTCTTTTCTATTTTTGTCCTGTCCGTATTCTATTTCTCCAGCTTTCCGAACAGTCCTTTCTTCTTATGTTTCTCGCCCTCCGGTGCAATTCCGTTCATGGCATCGTCAAACTTGCGAAGCGCTTCCTTCTGTGCCTCGGTCATGCGCTCCGGAACCTGTACCACCAGCGTCACGAAATGGTCGCCGCGCACGTTGCGGTTACGCAAAGACGGAACACCTTTTCCTTTCAGACGGACTCTCGTATCTGTCTGGGTTCCCGGTTTGACCTCATACTCTACCTCGCCGTCCACCGTCTTGATGCGGATCGGACCACCGAGTGCTGCTTTCACGAAGGAGATCGGCACGGTTGAGTAGATCGTTGTATCCTGACGCTTGAAGATCGGGTGCTGGGATACCACTACTTCTACCAGCAGATCTCCGCGCGGACCGCCGTTGGTACCTGGTTCGCCGTTGCCGCGGTCACGCAGCATCTGACCGTTGTCGATACCTGCCGGGATCGTCACTTTGATCTTCTTTCTCTTCGCTACATAGCCGGTTCCGTAGCAATCCGGGCATTTATCCTTGATGATCTTTCCGGTTCCGTTACAATCCGGACAGGTCTGTACATTCTGAATCTGACCAAAGAACGACTGCTGCGTGTACATGATCTTGCCTTTACCGTTACATTTCGGACAGGTCTGCGGCTGGGTTCCCGGTTTTGCACCCGTTCCATGACATTTCTCACAGGTTTCCTTTAAGTTTAACTCCAGCTCTTTCTCACAGCCGAAGATCGCTTCTTCAAAAGTAATCCGCACACTGGTACGCACATCCGCGCCGCGCATCGGTCCGTTGCTTCTGCCGCCGCGGCTGCGTCCGCCGCCAAAAATATCTCCGAAGATATCTCCGAAAATGTCTCCCATATCGCCGCCGTTGAAATCAAAACCACCGAATCCGCCAGCGCCGCCTGCACCGCCGTCAAAAGCCGCATGGCCGAACTGATCATACTGACGTCTCTTCTCCGGATCACTCAGTACGCTGTAGGCCTCCGATGCCTCCTTAAATTTATCGGCTGCCGCCTGATCGCCCGGATTTGCATCCGGATGATACTTTTTGGCCAGGGTTCTGTATGCTTTTTTGAGTGTCGCATCGTCCGCATCCTTCGTGACGCCTAAGACCTCATAGTAATCTCTCTTACTCTCTGCCATTTCAGCTCTTCCTTCCCAAAATCCGCCGGTGCATTTGACCGCATCCGGCAGAGTTTCTATCGTATCTATTTATCTTCCCAAAACGTAACTGTTCAGTACCTTCACAGTCACGCGCAAAAATCCATTAAAAATTGCCTACGGCAATGGGATTTTTGCCTGCTGGCCCATGTTTTCGTACGGTCAGCGCAGTAAATGCGCAGACCTACTGAACAGTTACCCCACAACCTACAAATGGGGGTCTGCCGCAGATTCCTGCGACAGCCCCTCACTGCGTTTTTCTATTGATACCCCGATGCCCCGGATTGCTCCGCACTGCGTGCTCCCGCAATCCTCAAAAACATTCGTAATCCGCTCATTTTTCTTTGAAAAATGGCTGCCTATTATATTATACCTCTTTAAAGTCTCCGTCAACTACATTATCGTCATGCGGTGCACTTCCTGCATCAGCTGCACCCTGAGCTCCGCCCTGTGCTCCTGCTGCGCCAGCTGCCTGTGCCTGCTCGTAAACCTTGCTGAAGAGTGCCTGTGCGCTGTTCATCAGTTTTTCCTTGCCAGCCTTGATTTCATCAATCTGTGCATCGGTCATCTGGTCGATCGGAGCTTTGTTGATAGCTTCTTTCAGTGCATTTAAGTCAGCTTCTACGGCTGCTTTATCGTTTGCATCGATCTTATCGCCTACATCCTGCAGAGCCTTCTCGGTCTGGAATACCATGGAGTCAGCTTCATTTCTTGCATCGATGCCCTCTTTTCTCTTCTTATCCTGTGCCTCGTACTCAGCTGCCTCTTTGACTGCCTTATCGATATCGGAATCGGACATATTGGAACCAGAGGTAATCGTGATGTGCTGCTCTTTACCTGTACCAAGGTCTTTTGCAGATACATTTACGATACCGTTTGCATCAATATCGAAGGTAACCTCAATCTGCGGAACACCTCTTCTTGCCGGAAGAATGCCATCCAGACGGAAGGTTCCCAGTGTCTTGTTGTCCTTTGCGAACTGTCTCTCGCCCTGTACAACGTGGATATCAACAGCGGTCTGGTTATCAGCTGCGGTAGAGAAGATCTGGCTCTTCTTGGTCGGGATTGTGGTATTTCTCTCAATCAGTCTGGTTGCTACACCACCCATAGTCTCGATGGACAGGGACAGCGGAGTTACATCCAGAAGAAGGATATCACCGGCACCAGCATCGCCAGCCAGCTTACCACCCTGGATAGCTGCACCGATTGCTACGCACTCATCCGGGTTTAAGGATTTGCTCGGCTCTTTACCAGTCAGACGTTTTACTTCTTCCTGTGCTGCCAGCATACGTGTGGAACCACCTACCAGAAGTACTTTGCTTAACTCAGAAGCAGTGATACCAGCATCTTTCAGTGCGTTCTGTACCGGAATTGCGGTTCTCTCGATTAAGTCTCTAGTCAGCTCATCAAATTTAGCTCTGGTCAGGTTCATATCCAGATGCTTCGGTCCCTCGCTGGTTGCAGTGATGAACGGAAGGTTGATATTGGTTGTAGTTGCGGAAGAAAGCTCTTTTTTCGCTTTCTCAGCTGCTTCTTTCAGTCTCTGAAGCGCCATCTTATCAGCGGAAAGGTCTACACCCTCTGCTTTCTTGAACTCGTCGATCATCCACTGGGTAATACGGTTATCGAAATCATCGCCGCCCAGATGTGTATCGCCGTTGGTTGCCAGAACCTCGATAACGCCGTCACCGATCTCGATGATGGAAACATCGAATGTACCGCCACCTAAGTCATATACCATGATCTTCTGCTCTTTCTCATTATCAAGGCCATACGCAAGCGCTGCTGCCGTCGGCTCGTTGATAATTCTCTTTACATCCAGACCAGCGATCTTACCTGCATCCTTGGTTGCCTGACGCTGTGCGTCGTTGAAGTAAGCCGGAACAGTAATAACTGCCTCGTTTACCTTCTCGCCCAAGTAGCTCTCTGCATCTGCTTTCAGCTTCTGAAGAATCATCGCTGAAATCTCCTGCGGCGTATATTTCTTGTCATCAATGGTTACTTTGTAGTCGCTGCCCATGTGTCTCTTGATAGAAGAAATGGTCTTCTCAGCGTTGGTAACTGCCTGACGCTTTGCCGGCTCGCCGACCAGTCTCTCGCCTGTCTTTGTAAATGCCACAACGGACGGTGTGGTACGGATACCTTCTGTATTTGCGATAACAACCGGTTTACCACCTTCCATAACGGCTACACAACTGTTTGTTGTACCTAAGTCAATACCGATAATCTTGCTCATAGTTATTTCCTCCTGAAATTATCTTTTTCTGGCAGTTCTCTTTCTCCTCATAGGAGCTAAATTCTGCCGCCTGTCTGTCTATATTATATCAAATCAACCACCAGCACCGAATTCTGGGTGCCAGCTGTCTACGTGTTACCTATTTTAATTTGCCACTTTTACCATGCTATGGCGAACCACGCTGTCGCGGTATACATAGCCTTTCTGGAACTCCTCGGCTACCACATTCTCACCCAGGTTTTCATCCTCAATATGCATCACTGCATTGTGGAAGTTCGGATCAAATGGCTGACCAACCGCTTCGATTGGCTTTACACCTGCATCGCCCAGTGTTTTTACGAGCTGCTTGTAAACCTTATCCATGCCCTCGGCGAAAGCACTTTTTTCTTCGCCCTCCGGGATGGTCGCCAGACCACGCTCGAAATTGTCCACCACCGGGAGAATCTTCTCGATGATGTCCTTTGCGCCAATCTCATACATTGCTGATTTTTCTTTCTCCGTTCGTTTCCGGAAATTGTCAAATTCAGCCATCGTGCGCTTCAGGCGATCCGTCAGCTCCTCGATCTGCTCATCTTTCTTATCCTTCTTCTTGGAGAAAAATCCTTTTTTCTCTTTTTCTCCCTCCGGCGCTTGTGCGTCTTCCGAAGAAGCTTCCTTTTCCTTCACTGCCTCAGCTTCTGCCTGGGTTTCTGTTTCTTTTACCTGCTCCTCATTTGCTGCCTCGGCTGCTTTGGAATCTATCTCTGTCTTTGCCATGTCTCTCACCTCTTTATTTTGCACATCCGTGCTACTCGGTATCTTTATGATTGAATGTCTGATCGAGCTGGCTCTTTAATGAGCGCAGGGTCGATACAACTTTGTCATAATCCATTCGTTTCGGTCCAACGATTCCTATCGTTCCCCGAAGTCCGTCCCCCAATTCATAATTGGCAGTAACGATACTGCAGTCCTTCATCGACTGCACCTGTGTCTCACTTCCGATGTAGACCTGAATCTCATTTTTCTTATCGCTGTCCGCATCGTCCTCGGTAAGAATCTCTCTCCAGAGGTCTTTCTGCTCCAGTGTCCCGATGAGCTGGCTGGCTTTCGCGCCATCGCTCAGTTCTGGATATTTGAAAATGTTCGTCGTACCTTCGGTGTAAATCTGTAAATCTTCCTCGCCGGAACGAATCGCCTCGGCCACCTCGCTTAGTACCACATCCACGATGTGGCTGCGCTCACCTGCCTGCCCTTTCATCCGGGTAATGACATCCAGATTAATCTGCTCCATCGTCAATCCGTTGAGACCGCTATTTAAAAGAATATTCAGATTCAGGATGTCCTCATCGGTCAGTTCCGCATCAAGTGTCACAATCGAGTTCTTGATAATGTTGCCTTCTAAAACAGTGACAATCAGGAGTTTCCCGGTTTCCACTCTGGAAAGCTGTATAAACTTGATCTTCGTCTGGTGATACTGCGGTCCGCTGATCAGCGTCGCATAATTCGTATTGCTCGCCAAAAGCTTTGCCATCTGCTTCAACAGAAGCTCCACCCGATCTACTCTCTGGATGACCATATCACGCACCTGCGTGACCTCCGTCTCCTTCTCATGAATCAACTGATCCACATAGAAACGATATCCTTTATCTGAAGGAATCCGGCCTGCCGATGTGTGCGGCTGAATGATATATCCCAGTTCTTCCAGATCCGACATCTCATTTCGAATCGTCGCCGAACTGAGTTTCAAATCGGAATACTTGGAGATCGTTCTGGAACCAACCGGCTCTCCGGTCTCCAGATAGTTCTGGATAATCGCTTTCAAAATCTTTTCTTTTCTCTCATCCAGTTCCATCCAATCTCTCCTTCCGTGCATCCGCTTCCGCCGGTCTCTTAAACCCGCTCTGGAAGTTTTCTGTTAGCACTCAATCTATCAGAGTGCTAATATCTACAGTTCATACTATATTACTTGCGCAAGTATTTGTCAATGATTTTTTTCGGTTTTTAAAAAAATTTTTTCTTCTTTTTTCGAATAAAATTTTCCATTCTGCATACCCTGTTTTTAGGCACGCTGATTTTCACACTTTCTATAAGTAGAAACTCACTCACCCGCTTTCCTGTTTGCGTTCGAACAAATTTTCGGCTTGTCGAACCTCCGACCGCTCCCAGAGCCCTATTTCCGGCTCTCCGGCTTGACATTTAACATTTTTGTAATATAATAGTAACAAATTATAACATTTGTAAACGCATTGCAATATTTGTGAGATACACAATCGTTGCGGTGAGACAAATGAATCTAAATTGAAATGAGAGGTTTTTATTTGATGAATATGATGAACACCATGCGGCGCGGACTTGCCACAACGGCAATGAGCCTGGTCTGTCTCATGGCAGGCACCATGAATACACTGGCAGCCACAGATGCCGGAACCGAGCTTGTCTCCCAAATAGATGCGGCAGCCGGTGAAGAAACAAACGGCACTTCCACCGAAGCAGCCCAGACACCATCTGGTCCGGCTTCCGATCCGGAGCTGATTAGAAAGCAGACAAACGCTGCTGCGGAAGAAGCAGCTGACACGAACTCTTCCGAGGCAGAAGTCGCTGCATTTTCAAATGAGTCTGCACAGGCAGAGGCAGAGAACGCTGACGAAGCTGCAATGACTGAAAATACTGACACAAATGCTGCTGCCGAGGCACAGGAAGCAGAGGCACCTGCTGAAATCTACGCCGGACGTTTTACGACAACTGCTTACTGCAGCTGCCGCAGATGCTGCCGTGGTGGAAAGAACCGCACTAAATCCGGCACCATTCCGCAGGCAGGACATACCATTTCCGCCGACTTGCGCGTATTCCCGCTCGGAACTAAACTCCGCATCAACGGCGTTGTCTATACCGTCGAAGACAGCGGCAGCGGCATCCGCGGAAACAAGCTGGACATCTTCTTCAATTCCCACAGTCAGGCACTGCAGTATGGAAAGAGAAGCGCCGATGTCTATATTGTCCGATAATTACATTAATTTTAAGCAAAAAAGGGTCTTGCAGATAGAAAATCTTTTACCTGCAAGACCCTTTTTTTATAATTCTTATTTGTAACTGTTCAGTACCTTCACAGTCACGCGCAAAAATCCATTAAAAATTGCCTACGGCAATGGGATTTTTGCCTGCTAGCCCATGTTTTCGTACGGTCAGCGCAGTAAATGCACAGACCTACTGAACAGTTACCCTTATTTTACTTAATCCGTCAGCGCCTTATGATATTTCGTTTTCCGGTAAATTTTCCAAATAATGATACCCGGAATGCTCACGGTACATACGACGGTACTCACGCCTCCGATCACTCCATATATTCCAAATAAGATGGCTGCGATGATGTTCATACTTAATTCCTCCTGACTCATTCATTTTTCAATGCAAGCTCACTATGCTTTGTTCCCCATTTTATTCTTTTTATCCAAAATGAAAAGAGTTTCGGCGCATCCTTAGCAGGACTTTAATCATCCTTTCGCTTTCTTACGTTATTCATAATAATTTCGAAATATAAGTTAAAAGCGTGAAAATATTGATTTTAAAGGGTTTTTTCAATTTTTTAAAACTTTTTTCAATTTTTTTTAAAAAAACGCTTGCATTTTTTGGGAAGGCGTGATAGTATATAGGAGTCGCTGATGAGCACCGCTTCAAAAGCGAGAAAATCATATCGAGGCGTGGCTCAGTTTGGTAGAGCGCTGCGTTCGGGACGCAGAGGTCGCGTGTTCGAATCACGTCGCCTCGATTGAACAAAATTAAATATGGCCTGTTGGTCAAGCGGTCAAGACGACGCCCTCTCACGGCGTAAACCCGGGTTCGATTCCCGGACAGGTCATTGGAAAGAGATTCGAGATTCGAGTCTCTTTTTTATTTTCTTCATTCTTGACCTTTCACCAAATCATGTAAACTATAACTGATTTTTGCCGATGCTCCGCATTCCAGATCGGCAAAATACGCTTTTCTACAGTATCGAACAGGATTTTCAGTCCAGAAAATTCCTGCCTGCAAATAGTAACTCTCCTTTTTTCTTCTTCATATACTGCAATATAGCCAATATGAAAAGAGGTATCTTTTTATGGAAACATACAACTACGATGCAGCAGCAGTGCCTGAGGGGGATGCTGACATGACTCCGGCGGCGGCACCGGAGACGGATGCGGCAGCAGCTGGAACCAGTGATACGGCACAGTCTGGATTTAGTTCTCAGCCTCCTGTTATCTTAACATATCCGGACAGCTCATCCAATGATCTTCAGGTATCTCCGGGCTTTGGACCATACGGAGATGTGATGCCCAGCCTGCCGTCCAATAATCATGGCAGCCCGAACACCGGTGGCTGCATAAACTGCGGCGGTTCCAACTGGAAGCCATCTCCAAATGGCGCACTCTGGACCTGGGGCATTCTCTCGCCGTTCTTTTCCACCTCGTCGGAGATCGCGCACCTGCGTTTCTACAATGCCGCCTCCATCCGCGAACCGATCGATATCTACCTGAACGGACGTCTGGTCGTATCTGATCTGGATTACATGAATTATACGCGCTACATGCACATCATCCCCGGCATCTACCAGCTGACCGTCTACCGCCGAACCAATCCGGGCTTCGCCATCGTCAACACAAATATCCGGCTTCGCAGCGGTTACAGCTACACGCTGGCGGTTCTGGGTACTTTTAATGATTTTTCGGTGCAGATGCTCAACGCCTGATCGCTTTTATTTGAGAAAAGCTTCTTCACGCGAGTGCACATCCCGCGGAGCGTTTTTTCATAGGACGTAATTTCCTATGAAAAAAGAGACCGCCACGTTCACGCGTGCGGTCTCTCTTCCGTGTCCTCTGCAATTATAAATTTATGATGAGAATATAACTGTCCGAATCTTGAACAGCCATCTATTTTTCCGGCTCATCTGTCCGGTTTGCTTTCTCGATCTTTGCCAGATGCGCGGCTGCAAATTCTTTGATTGCCTCAAAACTCTGCGGGCTGATCACATGTTCAATGCGGCAGGCATCTTCCACTGCCACCTCTCTTGGCACATCCAACGCTACCAAAAGCCTTGTCAGTAATGTATGACGCTCATAAATCATCTCCGCGATCTTCCGTCCCGACGGCTCCAGAGTGATATATCCCTCATGATCCATCGAAATATAACCGTTTTCACGAAGATTCTTCATCGCAACGCTGACGCTTGGTTTTGAATACCCCAGCTCATTGACTACATCGATCGAACGGATCATCGGCTTGCGATAGCTTAACATAAGAATCGTTTCCAGATAATCCTCTGCTGACTGCTGTATTTTCAAAGTGATTCCCTCCAAACTTCTAACACATAACCGGCCTGGCTTCGTGCCTTCCCGTCTCCCGCAGAATAGTCTTCCCAAGCTGCCGACCAGTTACCATAATACTATATACTAGAATACCATATTTGGAAGAATATTTCAAACCATATCGAAATCAATCTATCGTTTCCAGAAACCGACGGAGTGACTGTTCACGCATACGTACCCAGTAACGGAATTTGCCGTGGCTTCGCATTTAAATACGTCAGCAAGCTGCACAGTGTTCCTGCAAAATTTCTTCCAACGCGGTTTTGCTGCTGGTGTGGCAGCGGACAACTTCTGTCCGGCTTCCCTTTGCACCATCAACCGCCGTCCGAATCATTTTATGGGAAACGGTGCTTGTAAAGAGTACAAGCAGATCCGGCGCTCCGATCTGTTTGCCGAAATCCGCCGTCATCTGTGTAAATACCTTTGCCTTACAGTTAAATGATTTGCAGATTTTCACGTACTGGCTGACCATGCGGTCATGACCACCTACAATTACAACACTCATATTTTATCCTCCGAAAGTTAGTTCTGTCTAACTGCTGATGAAGTTAGTATACACTAACTTATCTTGTTTGTCCAGAGGAAAATTGAAATTCATAGAAAATTCATAGAAATAAACGTACCGTGCAAGACTATTTTTCACCAACCAACCTTATCTCACACGGTACGCATTTTCCCATTATCCATTTTTATCCAATACTAATTTTTATCGTATTTTACGCTTTTAACACCTCCTCTGTTACTCCCGTTTTTCCTATTCCAGCTTTATACACCTCCAATCCTGATATCGCTATATCAAACATCCAATCCGTTTCGCACAGAAATCCCATTTTCTGATACACATCCCAACGGCTCATCGACGCATGTTCTTCTAATTGATAGTTTCTTCCCAGCTGCCGGTATGCATGAAGCCCCAGTCTATGATATGGCAGAAATTCCAATTCCTGACAATTTTTAAGTTCCTGGCATAACTGCGCCGTTTTCCGAATATTTTCCACATCATCATTGACTCCTTCTACCAGCGGCACACGGACATGAATCGAATGCGGCGCGCAGATCGCATCGGCTTTGCGGATATTTTCCAGAATACAGGCATTATCCTGCCCCGTCCATTTTTTATGCTTTTCCGGATCCATAGTTTTCACATCCACATAAAACATCTGCAGATGCGGCACGATCCGTTTCACATTTTCAAACGAAGTAAACATATCTAACTCTGCCGCCGCATTGATGCAGGCGTCATTACAGGCCTCCAGCAATGCTTCCGCAAAATCCGTCTGACAGAACAGATCACCTCCTGAAAGTGTCACTCCACCATCAGAATAGAAGAAAAACATCTCATCCTTCTGGATCTCGCGCATTACTTCTTTTACGGTCATCTCCCTGCCATAGATCTGCTGTGCCCGGTAATTGCAGGCATCCACACACTGAAAGCACTGTTTACAGCGGCTGTGATCCCTCACGATCTCTCCCGTTTTTTCGCTCCGGCGAAGTGCCTGTTCCGGACAGACCTGGATGCAGGCGCCGCATCCGGTGCAGCGCTCTTTCATATAGTAGACTTCCCGCTGCCCCGACTGCGACTCCGGTGTCGAACACCAGGCACAGCGCAGGGGACAGCCCTTAAAAAATACAACCGTCCGCATTCCCTTCCCATCGGAGAGGGATAACCGCTCAATCCGAAGAATATTTGCTTTTAATTCCATACGCTGTTCCTCCTGTCAAGTACACCTTGCCTGCTGCCAGCCACCGCGCATGATGCACAGTAGCTGATTTGCCGCATTTTTATGAAACACGGCAGATTTCACTCTTTTTCCTAGCAGATATTGGAATGTGAAGTTCTGGAAATGATATCGTCCTGTACTTCTTTTCCAAGCTCTGTAAAATATGCTGTATAACCAGCTACACGTACCAGCAGTCCGTTGTAATCCTCCGGATGCTTCTGTGCTTCTTTTAAGGTCTCCGTATCGATGACATTGAACTGTGTGTGGAATACGCCCAGGGAGCAGAGACTCCGCAGGTAGTTCATCAGTTCTTTTGTCGAGTTCGGGCTGTCTCGGAATACCGTATCCATCTTTACATTCAGCAGGGTTCCCTGATTGAAACGGCCATGCGGAATGTGGGAAATGGATTTCAATACAGCGCCCATACCCTCGGTATCGGTTCCCTGGTTCGGAGATACGCCGTCTGCTAACGGTTTCCAAGCCAGACGTCCGGACGGAAGTGCACCGACCTCCAGACCAAACGGAGTATTTCCAGATACCGGAAGAATACCCGGTGTCATCTTGCCGAATTTGCTGTGGAACGACTCGATATAGTCCGCGATAAAACAGAACATATCACCGGTCAGCTCGTTTACTTCGTCGTCATCATTGCCGTACTTCGGAGCTTCATCACACATCTTCTTGACATCCTCATAACCCACAAAGTTTGCATCCAGTGCATCCAGAAGACGCTGCATCGTTACTTTTTTCTCATCAAATACAAGTTTCTTTACTGCAATCAGGCTGTTGATCAGGTCTGCTACGCCGATCGCATCAATACCATTTCCAAGGTTATATTTCGCACCGCCCCACGCGTAATCTTTCGCATTCTCTACGCACTCATAGAAGGAAAGGGAAAGTGCCGGAACGACCCTCTGAAAGCCAATGTCATCGCATACATGGCTGGAAGCCACGGTTCCGCGAAGTTCATAGCGGATCTGCTCTTTGACTGCCTCTTCAAACTCTTCGTAGGTATTAAAGGCAGTCGGATCGCCGGTCGCCTCAGATGCCTGAATGCCATATTTACGGCTCTTACCGTTTAACAGAGCAAATTCAACCGCAGAACCTAAGTTGAAGTCTGCATATGCGGTGTAGCATCTCTGTTTTCCTTCCAGGTTCGTCTCTACACAGCCGCATGGATTCCAGTTATATGCTTCTTTTAACGGGATTCCCTTGTTCAGGAGCATCTCGATACCAACTTCATCGTTGTGGAATGCCGGGAAACCGGTTCCAAGCTTGATAACCTCTGCAATCTTCTTTAAGAAGCTGCTCGGATTCTTCGCCATATTGTAGCGGACAGACAGGGACGGCTGATATAACTGTACTTCTGCGGTTGCCTGCAAAATCAGGTACGACACGTCATTGACTGCGTCCATGCCGCGCTCATCCACACCGCCGCAGCATACGTTCTGGAACATTGGGTAACCGGCGGAAAACTGTGCGGTTACCTGATCCTGGAACAGGCACTGCTCAGAGAATTTAACCCATAAGCAGTCCAAAAGTTCCTGCGCCTCTTCCTCTGTCAAACGGCCAGCCTCGATATCTGCCTTATAAAATGGGTAAAGATACTGATCCATACGTCCCGGGTTGTAGCTTGCTGCATTCTGCTCCATGAAAATACAGGTCTGATAAATATACATCGACTGAATCGCCTCGCGGAAGGTACGCGCCGGTTTTTCCGGAACCTGATCGCAGGTCTCTGCAATCTGTAACAGTTCTTTTCTGCGCTTCTCATCCGGCTCTGCCTCTGCCAGCTTTCTCGCCTCTGCCGCATAGCGGTGTCCCAATGCGGAGATACCGTCAGCTGCCAGCTCCATCGCTTTCAAGTATTCAATCTTCTCATAGTCACCCGGACGGGTAATATCAAGTGTATCAAGCACTTTATGGATATGCGCCTTGATTCCCTCCATGCCTTCTTTAATGACTCTGGAATAACCCGCAGTCGTCTCGCCCCAGCCACGAACTGATTTACGGTTGATGTAAAGAGCGCCGCAGTCACGTAAGGTTGCCGCAAAATCCGGGCATTGTACCAGCCACTGCTCATACGTGGAACGTCCCTTCCAGTACGGGCGGATGATCTCCTCAAATGCCTTCCGATCCTCTGGGCGCAGATAGAATGGGTCATATGGACGGGTACTGATGGTATCCAGCTCCTCATCCAGAACCGACCAGCAGGTATCGACACTTAAAATACCGCCGCGCTGCTTGCTTCCGGCATTGCCGACAATCAGCTCATCCCCCCAGATTTTTACAGTTTTCTCCAGGCACTGTTTCTTAAATGCATATGCTTTCCGAATGCACAGCGGCTGTCCCTCCGATTCCTGGAAGCCCTTTGTCAGGATAATTGCATTTTCCAGATCCATCTCTGGCTTGGTCTTTAATACTCTCTGTTTTAATCGGTCAATCCGATCCATGTATGGTTTTCTTTCGATTGCTGCCATCTGATTTCCTCCTATTTTTTTCTCACATTCCCATTCTGTGGGATTTATTTTTTTAGTACCTGCTATAAATCTCTTTTCGTTTAAAAGTATAGCAATTCTTATGTGGAAATGGTACAATATCAATAACTAAAAATACCAAAATCTTAACATATTGAATTTTTATAGAAAGAAGGGATCCTTTGAAATCTACTTCCCAGTTACAGGAAATCAACCACTATCAAGATCAAGATTTTCCGGTCAATGTCTACTATTCTGATATTCATTCCATGCAGCCGCCGGGACGCTGGCTGCGCGACTTCCACTGGCATGATGAGCTGCAGTTTACCCTCGTACTAAGCGGAACATTGACAATGCAGGTAGATAATCTTTCTCTGCCCGGACAGGCTGGAGATCTGATTTTCGTCAACACCTCCCTGATTCATGCCGTCACACAGATGTCGGAAGACGGCTCCTATGCGAGCCTCAATTTTCCTTACCGCCTTCTTGCCTTTTTTCCTGGAAGCCGCATGGATCAGGACTACGTCCTGCCCTATACCGCCGGTGGGAAATTCTCCGCTTTCTCTATTCACCCGGAATCCGAATGGCAAAAAGAGTTGATCGGACTGCACAAAAAAATAACCGATTTATTTCTTTCCAATCAGGTTAAAGGCAATGAATATTCTATCTGCATTAAGATTGCCTCGATGTGGAATCTGCTGATTTCCAATTTTCACAGCAGTGGGAATTCTACCTCTATTAACCTCCTGCGCCAGCAGCGCCTGCAATCCATTCTCCTGTTCATCTATGCACATTACGCAGATGATTTACAGCTCTCAGACCTGGCTGCATCAGCCAATATCAGCGTCGGAGAATGCTGCCGGATTTTTCAAAATATTCTTCACACAACTCCCTATGGATATTTAACTAATTACCGCATCCAGACCAGTGTTTCCCTCCTTCACCGCGATCTGCCCATCTCACAGATTGCCGGACTGGTCGGATACAACCAGGTCAGCAATTACATCGCCACATTCAAACGGATCATTGGCTGCACACCGGCACAGTACCGGAAACAGCACTTATCAAAACCAGATATCCCAAGCAGTTAATGGGAAACCGGTCGGCTTCTCTTCATCAGGGAAACCGACCGGCTGTTAAGGTGGTATAAAAATATAAAGGGGGGCTTTTTCAGGATGATGCAACGATTATTTTAATTTTCCAATTTCATCAAATCGTTTATAAGCATCGACAACCGCATTGATCACGCTGCTGCGGAACCCACGGTCTTCCAGTGTCTTCACACCGATCATCGCCGGACCAGCCGGAGAACACACATCATCTTTTAAATTCTCAAGATGCTTTTCGCTCTGTAAAAACAGCTGCACGGTTCCAAGGATTCCTTCCAGTGCATATCTTCTCGCCTGATAACGTAAAAGACCATTGTAAACGCCGCCGTCTGCCAGAGAATTAGCAAACATTGCGATAAACGCCGGGGATGTAGATGTTAATACTGTGCCTGCCACAAACTGGGAGGCCGGAAGGCTGTCAAATCCACCGGCTTCACGTAGAATATACCGGAATTCGTCCTCCTGTTCCTTCGTGTAGCTGTCGCCCTGTTCGATCAGGATAAAACCTTTTCCAATCAAGCAGGCTGTATTCGGGAGAATACGGATAACCGGAACATTCTTTCCTTCTAACTCTAATTCTTTCATATAGGTTGAAACCTCAACACCCGCTACAATCGAAACGATAATTTTTTCCTGCCCTTCTTCTGCACATGCCGCAAAGACCGGTTTCACCTCTTCCAGAACACCCTTTAAAAACTGCGGTTTTACACAGAACACAACATAATGAGCTGCCTTGATCGCTTCTCCATTGGTCTCAACAAAGTTGCATCCCAGCTCGTCCGCTAATTTCTGTCCTTTTTCTGTAACCACATCTGTAATCACAACTTCCGATGGATCAATTCCCTTGCAGGCTGCCGTTGCAAGAGCTGTACCCATAGTTCCACTTCCAATAAAAGCAATTTTTTTCATAGCTGGTCTCCTTTCAACTTAAAGTCCGAGTTAGTAATATACTTCAAATATATCTTATGCGGCTTATATTTCCCTTCGCCTTTCAGCGAAGGGAAGTTCCCGCTCTCAGCGGATAAATTTTTCTTTAAATGCCTGAACATGCGCTTTCTGAACCGATATCAATTTATTTACATCTCTCTCCTGAAGACAACGATAAATTTCTTCATGATGTCCAATATCCATATCATCAATCGAAGATAAATTAATCCGGTTTAAAAACAGAAGACGAATACTCAAATCCTGATAATTATTCATCTCCCGCTCAAGAAACGGATTCCTAGTCATAGAAGAAATAATTCTATGAAATGCTCGATCCAAAAGAACTCTTTCTTCCGCATCTGTCTCCTCTCTCAGGACTTCCAGGCTGTCTTTCAGCCGCTTTAAATCTTCTTCCGTCCGATTCATAGCAGCAAGCTCTGATTCAAGTGGAGACAGAGCAAATCTCATCTGATAAATCGATTCCACTTCATATAAGGAAATCTCATTTACCATAATACATTGTCTCGGGACAATTTTCACAAAGTTTTCCCATGCCAGTCGATTCAGTGCCTCACGGATGGGAGTTCGTCCCATCCCCAGCTCTTCCATCAATTCAGCCTCTACTAATGTCTGTCCGGGGCGAAGTCTGGCTGTAATAATCATCATCTTAATCTTCTCGTATGCCACATCACTAACTCGCATTGTTTCCCTCATCTTTCTTGTAGAACAAATCTGTGATTTGCATCCAACTTCTTTTAGTCTACAGGAATGCTTATTTTTATAATAGCGCAAATAAGGATCAAATTCAATTAGACTTTTGTATATACCCCGTTTCTGATATAGTTACTGTTCACACATACATGCCCAGTAACCTGATATACCCTATTTTTTCTTATAATTTTTCGACGCATCGCTTGTAATTTTCTTCCGCGTTGCCGCCCTTATGCCAGATATCCGCGATCGCTTCCGCAATTGGAAGCGGATCCGATTCATTGTACATAACATTTCGTCCCAGCAAGATTCCGCGGATATTGCTGCTGATTCCGATCTCTTTCGTGTACTCTTCTACAACCTCAATCGGCTCACTCTTTACCTCGTCTGGAACTACCAGCACCGGACAGGTGGTCGCCGCCGTCGGAACTGCATATTCATGATTCAGCGGAACTTCAATCCATTTGCCGGATGCACGGCAGCCAAGAGCGCCTACCACGCCGACTACCTTACACAGACTCTCTGAATCCGTCTTCATCGTAAACCCCGTTTCCGTTGTTTCTACATACAGCGCCTCGATAAAAATTGGAAGACCAGCTGACTCTGCTGCATTGACAGCTTCTGCACAGTACCGAACCGTATATTTGCTTCGCTCATCCATCGGATTCAGACGGATCATAAACTTTACACCGTCCATCCGAAGTTTCACTAGGCGATCGACTGTATAACAGGACGGCATATCGTCCATCTCCCATACTGTATTTTTCAGACCGCCCCGGTTCACAGTGCCAACCAGCATCTTCCCATCCAGAAACGCCTTTTCTCCACGTTCCCGCTGCAATTTATTGAGGATAAATAAATCTTCAATAATATCCGGTGTCGCCTCGATTCCATCAATCTGGTCACTCTGCAGCATCCGCACCAGGCGGGATAAATACTCCCGCCTATTACTTAAACCAATCGGATTTCCTTTGTACTCATTGATCATTCTGGCATTGTGATCCGCTGCCGCAAATACCAGCTTATCATGCGGAAATCCCGGTTTTTTTCGCGCCGCCGCTTCCTGCTCAACAACCTCCGGAGAAAAGGCTTTTATCTTGTTTAATTCTTCAAAAATCTTGTCATTCAAAAAACTTTGATAATCAAATCCCATATACACCTTTGCCTTTCTCTGTCACTGAACACATTTTATTTTCCATAATTAACGATTGCGTCAATTTTATCTCTTCCGCCTACTTTATCGCCCCACTGATCATATACGCTCTGTGCTGCCTCGATAAATGGTTCGCGATCCGGCTCTGTGATTTCGATGCCCTCTCCCTTTAACAGTTCCAAACACTCATCCTCAGATGCTGTATAAAGTTCTCTCTCTTTATCGATCATTTCTTTGGTGCACTCATCGATAATCTGTTTGTGCTCGTCCGAAAGAGAATCATAGAAATTCTTAGCAACTACGCAGATACCTAAGTCGTTGGTCCATCCAACCATTGCCCAGTGCGGCGCTGCCTCATAAAACTTCTTGGAATAATAGTTTGTATTGGCCGCTTCTGCACCGTCAATGATGTTCTGCTGCAGCGCTGTGTATAATTCGCCGTATGCCATCGGCAGCGGGCTTGCGCCGAATGCGGTAAAGGAATCCAGCTGTACCTGATTTTCCATAGTACGGATCTTGAGGTTCTTTAAATCTTCGATGCTGTTGATCGTCTTCTGCGTTGTCATGATATGTCTGGTTCCCAAATCCAGGAAGCCCATCAGATGGAAGCCTTTCTCCTCACAGTCACCGCTATAGGACATTCCAATCTCGTCAGAGTCCAGAACGGAATACATATGTTCCTTATCTCTCCAGAGGAACGGAAGACAGAATATATTAACAGATGGAACAAAGCTGGAGAACGGCGCTACCGACGTCATCGCCATCTCTACAGTGCCAAGCTGCATACCCTCAATGACATCTCGCTCGTTGCCAAGCTGGTTATCCGGATATACTTCTACTTTAATTTCGCCATTGGAGCGCTCTTCCACAATCTCTTTAAAATACTCCGCTGCTTTTACCGGAGGTTCGGTTGCTGCCTGTGATAAGGAAACCTTTACGGTCACCGCACCACCGGATGAACCGCCTGTATTAGCCGCTGCCTTTGCGGACTCTCCTGTGGAAGCGCTGCCGCCTCCTCCACATCCTGCCAGAGAACCAGCTGCCACCAGCATCGCCATCGTCATGCTTACAAACCGTTTCACATTTTTCTTCATAACAATAAATCCTCCTTTCATTTCATCTTTTTATCCCATTAACTGCGGCAGCCATAAATAGGTCTGCGGGAAATATGTAACAATAATCAGTACAACTAACATTGCAAGAATCGTAGGAATTACAAACGGGAATACCTCTCTTACACTCTTGCCGGTCAATCCACAGGCAACGAATAAAGTTGCTCCATAAGGCGGTGTTACGTATCCAATCGCCAGGTTGATGCAGACAATAACACCAAAGTGAATCGGGTCGATTCCATAAGCGGTTGCTACCGGGAATAAGATCGGCATTAAAACGATAATTGCAGAGAAACTTTCCATAAACATTCCAACTAAAAACAGCGCAATATTTAAGAAAATAAGGAATGCAGTCTTACTTGTGATGAATGTATTCATAACCTGGATTAAGAGCTGCGGCAGCTGTTTTGCTGTGATAAACCATGCAAAGATATAAGCGCAGCCTGTGATAATCATGATGCCAGCCGCTGTCTGCGCGGACTTAACAAAAATACCAGGTAAATCTTTCAATGTAATTTCTTTGTAAATAAACATACCTACCAGGAAGCCATAGACAACCGCCACAGCCGCTGCTTCAGTTGCAGAAAAGATACCGCTGATGATACCACCGATAATGATAATCGGAAGTCCTAAACCAGGAAGTGCAGAAAACATCGTTCTCCGTACTTCTTTCGGATCAAACTTGGTTGTCTGGATATATGCATCTCCGCCCCTGGAAGCGTGAATATAGGAGTAGACCATCAGTGCCACACCAATCATAACTCCAGGAATAGCGCCTCCGAGGAATAACTGACCAACAGATGCACCTGTGGAATATCCAATCAGAACCATTAAGATACTTGGCGGAATAATCGGTCCGATACTTCCTGCTGCTGAGAGCAGAACCGTTACGAAACTCATGTTATAGCCTTTTTCTTTAAATGCAGGCGTCATGATCGAACCGATTGCTGCTGTTCCAGCCGTTGCTGAACCGGAAATTGCCGCGAAAATCATGGATGCCAGTACGGCTACCATCGCCAGACTTCCTTTTACAAAGCCGATCGACGCACTTGCAAAATCTACAATCCGTTTGGACATACCGCCCTGATCCATCAGATTTCCTGCCAGCATGAACATCGGAATCGCCATGATCGGCCAGCTGTCAAGACCCGCAAACATTCTCTGCGGTACCAAAACCAATGGGAAATTTCCCTCAAGCATAATCGAAAGTGTCGTTCCCATTCCGAGTGCAACAAAAATAGGGGCTCCGATTAGAAACAGACACAAAATACAGATAAATAAAAATCCTAACATATCGCAGCCTCCTTTACTAATCTATAAATTCTCTCGGTTCTTCCGGTGCATTCTTGTTTTTTAAGCGTTCGATAAAGGTAAGGAGCTGTTCCATAATCATCAAAGCTCCACCGGTTGGGAATGCCGCGTAAATCAAAGCCATCGGAATCTGCATCGCCGGAGACGTCTGAGCCGTCGTAGACTGTACTACTTTGAACCCGAAATATGTCATAATACATAAGAAAACAATCGTTAAAAGATCTACAATCGCGGTCAAAATGCGTTTCGGCTTTTGCGGAAGTGCAGATGTCAGAACATCTACCTGAAGGTGAGAACGATTTCTCATCGCAATCGCCGATGCCATCAATACCAGCCATATCATCAGATATCTTGCTAATTCTTCGGTCCATCTAAGAGGACTCTGTATTACAAAACGGAAAAAAACCTGAATAATAACCGTAATTGTCATCGCAAGAAAAAGAACAACTACTACCGCATCATTTACATTTCGAATTATCTGGAGAAGTGGGTTCCCCTTTTCTTTCATAACGTATCCCCCTTTCCTGGATAGTTTTTACAAAGGCGGCAGCCTGTGAAACTGCCGCCGGTTTTTCATTAGATCTTTCTCTCCAAGCCGCGTTTCTCATAGTAAGAATCCGGGATATCTTTCGGATCTTTGTACATAACCATCACGCACTTACCGTCACTGCCGATAGTCGGCACATCCATAATGAATAATGGCCATCCAAACCATTTGTACCAACCAAACTCCCACATGGTTGTACAGTTCAGGCAGTAGCACTGGAATCCTTCCTTATTATAAGCTCTTGGATCCGGTTTATCTAAAGTCTGTACCTTGTCTGGACATTCGGTTACCAGCCAGCCGCCGCTGTTACAACGCGGAAGTGTAAAGGTAATCTTCTCCTCATCCTCTTCCCAAATCTGATCGCCGTTATCATGAAGAGCAGACCATAATACTGCACGGTTCTCCAGGAAATCTTCCATTGGGAAATCTTTATATGTAGCCTGACCCGCTTTATATTTCTCCATCCAGTCCTGCAGACATGGCGGATAGCACCATAATGCATAGTCTTCCATACATTCAAAGATCGCCTCATCCGGTGCCCATTTCTTGAAATTGCGTAATGTCTGATTTACCCAGCGGACTGCGAAATGGTGAAATCCTGTCTTTTTCTCTACATTTAATTTGTGCAGCTCCAGCGCTTTTTCCATATCACCGGCTTTGATCGCTGCCTCTAATTTATCAATATTGCGAACCGCATAATCATTGCGAACCTTTTCCAACGTCTCTGTATACATCTTCTTTTCCATAATCTATACCTCCTTATTACCAAGCTGTCTTCTTTCCGTATTTTTCATCTTCCTGGATCGGGAAATGCACTTCTTTACCAAGGTCGCTCGACTGATAAATCGCACGGATAAATTCAAGTGTTCTTCTTCCCTCTACGCCGTCTACCATCGGCTCACGATCTTCTTTGATCGCATGGATGAAATCAGTAAGCTGTCTTCTGTGATTTTCGGTTGCCACATAGCCAGCACCCGTTGCTGTATCACCAGAGTCAACTTTTACCTTGGTCAGGTAATCATCCTCGTTCATGCCTTCTACTTTCCATTCTACGATCTCTTCTTCCACAATCTTGATCGTACCTTTTTCACCATGGATTTCGATGTGACGCGGATAACCCGGACGGACTGCACTACTACTTACCAGGCTTCCCAACGCCCCATTCTTAAATTTGAATATTGCGTTGGCTACGTCATCTACTTCAATATCCGGATGCAGGGTTGTCATATAATTACCAGTCAGTCTCTCTACATCGCCGACTAAATAAAGCATTAAGTCAATAAAATGAACGGTCTGGCTAATCAGGGAACCGCCGCCCTCACCTTTCCATGTACCTCTCCATGCACCGGAAGCATAGTATTCATCGCTTCGGAAGCATTTTCCAGAACAATCAACCGAAAGAAGTTTACCAAGCTTGCCTTCATCCAGCGCTTTCTTGATCAGCTGAGCCTGATCCATGAAACGGTACATAAAGATAACACCAAATTTAACGCCCGCTTCTTTACATGCTGCAATCATCCTGTCAGCTGCATTACAATCGACAGAAATTGGTTTCTCACACATTACGTGTTTGCCAGCCTTCGCGCAGTCCACAACCATCTGCTCATGCAGGAATGGAGGTGTTACTACACAGACAGCATCGATATCATCTCGTTTCAGCATCTCTTTATAATCCGTGTAATAAGACGGAATATTGTACTCTTTGCTGAATTCCTTTGCCACATCCTCTTTCACGTCACAGAATGCAACAACCTCTGCTTCCGGGATATCCCGAAGTGCTCCTGCATTTAACGGACCTGCCATACCGCCGCCGATTATACCAAATCTGATTTTGTCGCCCATACTCTTTTTCCTTCCTTTCTTTTTTAATCTTTTATTAGTACATGCACTTTGTTATTTCTTTAATATATCTTAGATATCTTACTGATATATTAGCACTTTATTCTTTTATTTTCAAGTCGTTTTCTGATTTTATTTGACGAACTTTAAATCGTATTGATCTTTTATCATGTTTTATTTCATTGTATTGTACATTTCCATTCCATTTTCCCCCATATTTCCCTTATTGCATAAACAATCGGTCAATTTTATTCTCATTCAAATATTCTTCCGCCATTGATTCCACATAAATCTTGAACAGATTTCATAGAACAATTCTTTTCTACAAAACAAAAAAGAGCCATTTAATGTCTCTGCATCAAATGACTCTTCTCATTTTCAATTCTTTACTGTCCAATCTCCGCCGCCGGACCCACTGCCGGTTCCTGCGCCGGACCGTGTCCTGGTCCGATGTCGCTGCCCGGTCCTGCCGGCACGATCGTCGTGCTAGATTCTGCCGGATCTTCAACTGTCTCGGCAGTTGTTTCCGGCACCACCGCCGGGGCTGAATACCGTTTTCCTGCCGTACCCGTCTTGTAGATCCGCTGCATCCGCTCTTTGATGGATTCGCTCTTGATCTGCTCGATCTTGGCGCTGGCGTCTTCTTTTAACTCCTTGCTGCTGCGACCGGAATCGCCGCTCTTTGCAGACTCCAGAAGCTTCGCCGCCTCATCCGAGAGCAAATGATCCCTTCTGAAATTCGCCGCGGTATATCCGCTGGTTGTGATTTCAAATGCATCCGGATGACCTGCCAGATAGGTTCCTTCTCCGCGTCCATTGTCCGTCTCCGGGGTATCAAAGGACGCCGCCGGAAGCCCCTCTACCATCTTTTCCATCGCATTTTTCCAGATCTTCGCCGGATACGTGCCGCCGTACAGGCTGGAAAGTGTCTTCTGCTGGTCGTAGCCAACCCAGACCGTCATCGTATAATATGGCGTCATGCCGCAGAACCAGCCGTCACGGCTGCCGTTGGTCGTACCGGTCTTTCCGGCCGCCTCTATATTGCCGCTCCACCCCATCGACGCCGCCGTACCTTTTGTGACAACTCCCTTTAAAATATCGGTCATCAGCACGGCGCTGCTCTCCTGGTAAACCTGAACCGATTCATAATCTTCAAAAATATCTTCGCCCTGGTTATTGATCATCTTGATAATACAGGTCGGTTCGCGGTACTGTCCCCGGTCTGACAGCGCCGCATAAGCGCCCGCCATCTCCTCGGTCGTCATACCGGTGGTAAAGCCGCCCAGGGAGGTCGCCGGATAATAGTCCGCCGCTTGCACACTCGCGAAGCGCATCTGGGTTAAATATGCCATGCCAACATCCGGTGTGATATCATCATAGATATACCATGCCACACCATTTTTACTTCGCTCGACCGCATTTCGAAGCTCCAGCCTCTCGCCGGAAAGGGACTTCACATCCACGCCCTTCTGCTTCGCCGCGTCAATATCGATATTCGGAATCCTTGTTTCCGATGTGTAACCATTTTCCAGTGCCGGTGTATACACAATCAACGGTTTGATAGAACTTCCCGGCTGTCTCGGGCTCTGGAACGCACGGTTTAATGTGTAGGTATCCGTCTCCTGACTGCGTCCACCCACAATCGCCACGACGCGGTTCGTCTTGTTGTCAATAACGGTGGACGCGCCTTGCAGCTTGTAAACGCCGTTTTCGGATGTATTGCCATCAAAGGACAGAACTCCATCTAATGCATCCTGCAGGATCGTCTGCTTGTCCGGATCCAACGAGGTATAAAGGTTATAGCCGCCCGTATAGAGCGCATCGCGCTCCTGGTTGTACACCTCGTTGTAATTGGCATTGTACTCTTTGTAAGCCTCGTCGCTGCGGAATCCATACTGGAATTCAAAACCGTCACGGCGCATCAGATAGCGAATCGCACAGTCGATCGCATACGTCGTCTCATAGTTGTGCAGCGGCACTCTCTGACGGTTGACCGTGATCTCCTCCGCCTTTGCCTCTTTGCACGCTTTCTCCGTAATAAATCCCATACTCAGCATATCTTCCAGAATCTTATCGCGGCGTGTCAGCGCATTTTCCGGATGACGGTACGGGTTGTAATACGTCGGCGAGTTCGGAATCGCACACAAATATGCCGTCTGGCTCAAGGACAGTTCATCCGCATCCTTGCCAAAATAACCTCTTGCAGCCGCCTGAAGCCCGTAGTACGTGTTTGCGAAGCTAATATCATTGATATAGAACTCCATAATCTGCTCTTTGGTGTATTTCTTCGTCAGATCTAAGGAAATCAGCATCTCCTTGATCTTCCGCTCCATCGACACCTCGCGGGTCAGAAAACGGTTTCTCGCTAACTGCTGGGTGATCGTACTCGCGCCGTGCTTTTCTGCTCCCTCAGTCAAAAAGTAATTGACTGCGACACGAAAAATACCTTTTATATCAATGCCTGGATTTTCCCAGAACGTCCGATCCTCGATCGCCACAAATGCGTTAACTGCATTCTGCGGTATCTGGTCATACGTCAAATAACTGGAATCCTCGTCTCCCGTCAGCTTCGCCAGCACATTACCGTTGGAATCATAAATATAACTTGCCTCCTGCAAACGGAACGTATCCAGCGTACTGTTTTCCACCACTCCCTCTATCTGGCTTTTATAGTCCTCATAGAGCGGAATCAGCTTATATGCGCCAAATCCGGCACCGCCAATCACCAGCAGTACCAGACACACCAGAAGCGTCTTGAACATGGTTCCAAAGATCCTTGCCATCGCATGGAACACGATCTGCCCACCGCTCCGGCTGTTATTTTTGCCCGCTTTCTTTTGCTTGCCGACATCAATTTTCCCGCTTTTCTTTGCGGTGCCCCGCCTGCCCGAAGATCGTGCGGATGAAGCTGCCGGCTTCTTTCGAACGCCGGAGGCGTCCTCTCTCGTCTGTTTCTCCCTCATCTCTTTCCTCATCTTCCTATGTATCTATGGTTGCTTCCATTCTATTTTCAGGCGGCACCTTAGACTTCAAAAATGCCTGTCTGCGGACAGCAACTTTTTATACTTTTCTGACAAAATCAGCTTGGACTCTATTTTATTATAAGTTTTTTTGTCCAAAAGAACAAGCCTGTTTTCGAAATCTGCTCAATCTCCTGCCGCGTGTTACTGTTCGCGCATATGTGCCCAGTAACGGAATTTGCCGCGGCTTCAAAAATACCTATCTGTAAACTGCATTTTCGCTGTATCAATGCCGTTTCCGAAGAAGAAATGCTAGAAGTTCATGCACTAACAGCGGCGTGGCGGATAACAGGAGAAGCGCCAGCCACTCTGCCGGGTGCAGCCGCACCGTGTGAAGGAGTTTCATCAAAAAAGGAATCTCCGTCACCGCAACCTGCATCAGAACCCCCACAAGGAATGCCGCAAGCATCAGCGGATTTTTCCCAAGACTGCGCGAAAATGCCGAGCCCGTGAGCGAGCGCATGCCGACCGAATGAAAGAGCTCCGACAGCCCCAGAACGGTAAATGCATACGTCTGCGCCCGCAAAAGCTCCTGTCTGCTGAAAAATGCCCCCAGCGTGACCGCTGCAATCAAACACCCGTAAAATGCCATGCAAAACCATCCGCCTCCGGCAAACAGCGACTCGCCCGTCCGGCGCGGCGGCTGACGCATCAAGTTTTCCCGGTCGTTTCCATCCATGCCGAGTGCCAGCGCCGGAAGCGAGTCCGTAATCAGATTGATCCAAAGGATGTGCCCGGCTCCCAGCGGCGCCGGTATTCCGATAGCAACGGCGGCAAACATGGTTAAAATCTCCCCCAGATTGGAGGAAAGCAGAAACAGTATAGATTTTCGTATATTTTCATAGATGCCGCGCCCTTCCTCAATTGCCCTCTCGATCGTCGCAAAATTATCATCCGTCAAAATCATATCCGCCGCCTGCCGCGCCACATCGGTGCCACCTTTTCCCATCGCGATCCCGATATCGCTGATTTAAGCGCCGGCGCATCATTTACGCCGTCCCCGGTCATCGCCGTCACGCACCCGGCGCGTTTTAAAGCCCGCACAATCCGGACTTTATGTTCCGGCGACACCCGTGCAAAGACTGATACCGAACCGATTCGTTCCTCCAGAGCTCCCTCATCCAGCGTTTCCAGCTGCGCCCCCGTCATGCATTCTTCCCGCCGTTTGGCAATCCCCAGCTGCCTGGCGATCGCAAGCGCCGTGTCTGCATGATCTCCAGTGATCATGACCGTCCGCACAGATGCCCTGCGAAATGCCTCAACTGCCCCGGCTGCTGCCTCCCTCGGCGGATCCATCATGCCTGCCAGACCCAGAAATATCAGGTTCTGCTCCAGCTGTCCCACCTGTTTCTCCCGCTTTCCATCCGGCATTTTTCCTGTTTGAAGCTCCCTATACGCCCCCGCGAGTACTCGCAGGGCACGCGCGGACATACGCGTGATCTCCGCCTCAATCTCTGTCCGCCTCTCCCTGGTCAGCGGCACAATTTTGTCCTCTTCCATCTCATAACGACACCTTTTAAGAATCACATCCGGCGCCCCTTTTACACAAGAAATCCAGTTTTCTCCCTGCTCATGCACCGTCGTCATTCTCTTCCGATCCGAATCAAAGGGAATCTCCCCTTTCCGCGGATATCTCCGACGCAGATGCTCCGGAGATACATCACAGTTTTCACAAAATCCGTACAGCGCCCGCTCGGTGGCATCCCCCACCGTCTCCCCGGCATCGCTGCACAGCGCAAATACCTCCAGAAGCCGTTTTCCCACTTCTCCTTCCTTAGAGCGCGCCAATTCCTGTTCCGTATACTCCTGTCGATTTACATAACATGTCGTCACCGTCATCTCATTTTTCGTCAGCGTCCCCGTTTTATCTGAGCAGACCACGCTGACTGCCCCCAGTGTTTCCACGGACGGAAGACGGCGCACGATCGTGCCAGCCCGCGCCATTTTCGTCACTCCCAGCGCCAGCACAATCGTCACCGTCGTCGGAAGCCCCTCCGGCACGGCAGCTACCGCCAGGGAAATCGCGGTGAGCAGCATTTCCATCACGTCGCGCTTCTGCCAGACAGCGAGGGTAAATAATAAAACGCACAGCCCAATCGTAAGAATACTCAATAGTTTCCCCAGATCCGACAGCCTTTTTTGCAACGGTGTCTCCTCCTCCGGCGCCTCGCGGATCAGAGAGGCAATCCTCCCTACCTCCGTATTCATGCCGGTGGCGATGACAATTCCCTTTCCCCGCCCTGCCGTCACGTAAGAAGTCATAAATGTCTCATTTTTACGCTCTGCCACCGGAAGCGCACCGGCGGCTAAAAAATGGCTGTTTTTCTCAACCGCCCGCGATTCGCCGGTCAGCGCTGATTCTTCTGCCCGCATTTCAGCTGTCTCGGTAAGACGCAGGTCGGCTGGAACCTGCCTCCCGGCATCGAGCACGACCAGATCCCCCGGCACCAGCTCCCGCGCGGCAATCTCCCGCTCTTTTCCTTCCCGGATCACAACCGCCTCCAGCTGCGTCATCCGTTTTAAGGATTCGAGCGCTTTCTCCGCCTTCCCCTCCTGAATCACGCCCACCGTGGCATTTAATACGACAACCGCCAGAATTACCCCCGCATCGCCGTACTCGCCCAAAAGCAGGGAGATCCCGGCTGCCGCAAACAACACAAAAATCAGGGAGTCGCAAAGCTGTGCCCCGATGCGCACAATCAGACTCCGCGGTGGTGCTTCCCGCAGCTCATTTTCCCCATAATGGCGCTGCCGCACCTCCACTTCCGCTGCCGATAAGCCTGTCCGCAAATCGACCGAAAACTCCCTGCACACCTCTTCCACCGTCCGGTTCTCATACATGCGCATTTCCCCCTTTTTCTGTCCCTGTTCTGTACTTTTCACAGACTGCATTTATTCATATGCGGAAAATAGGGGGGATTAGAACTGAATGGTTAGAATAAAGAAATGGAAAGCATAGTCCTGTTTGATGCTCAAATGGCATCGGAACTCTTATTGTTTCGATGCCATTCTATAAATTCTGTGATTTAATTTTATCGTTCTGTTTCTGTCACATACCTTACACCTGTGGTTCCGGCTCCTGCGTCTGCGCGGCCGGTTTGCGCTCCATCGGCATATAACCTTCTTTCTTCCGCTGTATCGGCTGTACAGTCACCGTTGTTGCCGTATCCCGGAACGCCGGGAGGCTGCCTGTCTCCATGTAAGCGTGGAACGGAAGTTCGCCCTGCACTGGGTCTTTCACGGCCTCATTTTTCTCCACTTCTGGTCGTTCTCCTCTGCGCGATGGACGGCGCTCAAACCGCTCCCGCCTTCCAGAAGCCGAGCGGTCTTCCCGTTTCTCATTTTCCGGCACCGCGCGGTTTCCGCTACGTCTGTCCGCTGCTCTCTCGGCTCCCGAAACACGCGCTGCCCTCTCTCTCTCTGAGCAAGCTCTTTCTCTGCCCTGCGTGCGCTCAGTATTCCCCTCAGCAGCACGATCCGCTGTACGGTTCCGATAGCTTCTCTCCGATCGTTCCGGTCTGTCACTGCCAGACGGACGTTCTTGTGCGCTGCGCTCCTGTTCCGGCTTTTCGGCTTTTTCCGGTGTTTCCAGACGTGTTCCCCTATTCGGACCACTTACGCCTCTTGGCGCCTGTGTCCGCTCCGAAAGAGGTCGAACCTGCATCTTATTTTTCTTTTCCTTCTCCCGGAAGCTTTTAAGTACGATCGCCGCCGAATACTGGTACGCATAGATACAGCTTTTCATCAGTTCCTGCTCTTCCTCCGTCTTGCAGGAACTCAAGAGCATCTCTTCCTCTTCTTTTTCCAGATATGCCTCTCCGTTCGTATCGCGTTCCTTTACCGGCTTGTAGATCCGGTATTTCTTGTAATACGGCGGACATGGAAACTGCTTATTCTTAACCGGTTCCGGTACAATCCGCAGTTTGTAGGTATCGGACATGCGCGCCAGAACATTATGTATTTTCTCACAATTCTCTCTCGTATTTGTCTCCCGCGCCGGGATACAAAGTAAATAATCCATCTATTTTCCCTCACATCTATCAAACGATCCTTTTCAAAATCGTTTTCTTCTCAAATTTTCTACATTTACGCCAATCTTTATTGTATCATGTCAGAGAAAAACGGGCAAGTGAAAAAGAATGCGCCTCACGACAATTTCCTGTTACACAAAAAAGGCTGCCACACGAATGCCAAACGAACGTTTTCCGTCCGGGGCCTTCTGTTTGTGACAGCCTGTCTTCCTTTATCTAACGCAGCCATATTTACCTGCGTGTTACTGTGAACAGTAACACCTGCGTTCCTCAGTCTCTTACACCATCCAGTCTTTCAGCACGCCGTGATCGCGCAGCAGCTTTCCAACCACCGTCTTGTCAATCTTCCGGAGAATCGGCTTTTTGAGTGCTTCAAGCGGCATCGGCAGCTTCATTTCCAGCGGCGATCTGCCGTCCATCAGCTTGACCGTGCTGTCCAGAAGCTCGCGGATATCGTAGACACTTCCCCATACCTCCGGTACGCCGCGGTCTACACCGCACAAGCCATACACCGCTTCCATCGCGGTGCGGACGGAATACTCGGTCGTGAAAATAGTATCACGCGGGGTCTCCGCAAACTGTCCCAGAAATGCCGCATTGACACATCCATCCGGGATAACGTCCGGGCGGTCTCCGGCACGCCGCGGCATAAAGAATGCTGTAATATACGGCATCATCGTCGGCGTACAGTTCGCATGGTTCTCAGCCAGTTCCTCGATCTGATCCTCCGGGATTCCGAGATGGTACAGCCATTCTTCTGTGATCTCCTTGCCCGTGCAGGCGCGCATCGGCTTCTTCACATAATCGCCCGGTACATCCGTAAATAAACTGTATACCCAGACGCAGATCTCGTCCTTATCCTGCGCTTTGAACTGTCCCTGACGGTTGATCGTCCAGCTGAGCAGCCAGCTTGAATCACGGCAGCTCACGATACCGCCTGTTACGACGCGTCCACTTCTCGGATCCCTGCGGCAAATCTTGCGGATCTGGGAAATGATTGTCTCATCCGAAGTCGTGACCGTCGCAGACTCCCAGTTCGTCTTCTGGATATCCGAGCAGAATTTCTCCGGATGTCCAAATGCCGGATCCTGCGCAGCAATCTGACGCCACAGACTCCAGCAGCCGCTGGTACGCACTTCCGCACCTTCTACCGGTGCCTGATTCTGGTCGCCGTAGATCGTTCCCTCAGTACAGCTTCCGTTCGTAATAAAGACAAAATCATCTTCAGTCAACGCGATTTCCTTCTTCTCGCCGCCCTTCACGTACTCGATCGCCTTCGCAACCTTTTTCTCACCCTGGATGTCAAACCGCACATTCGTAACCTCGGTGCCAAACTGGATCTGGACGCCTGCCGTCTCCAGATATTTCTGCATCGGCAGAATCAGCGACTCATACTGGTTGTAACGCGTAAATTTGAGTGCCGAGAAATCCGGAAGTCCGCCAATGTGGTGGATAAAACGCTGAAAATAGCGTTTCATCTCTAATGCACTGTGCCAATTTTCAAACGCAAACATTGTTCTCCAGTACAGCCAGAAATCCGAATCAAACACCTCATTATCAAACACATCCTCAATGGATTTGTCATACAGATCCTCATCCTTCGTGAAGAACAGCTTCATGATCTCCATGCTGCCTTTCTGGCTCAAGCGGAATTTGCCGTCCGTGTGTGCATCCTCGCCTCGGTTGACCGTCGCACGGCAGAGCGAGTAGTTCGGATCATGTTTATTCAGCCAGTAATATTCATCGAGAACCGATGCCCCCGGCACCTCCAGGGACGGGATGCTGCGGAACAGATCCCACAGGCACTCAAAATGATCCTCCATCTCGCGGCCGCCGCGCATCACATATCCACGGGTCGGATCCTGAATACCGTCACATGCACCACCTGCTACCTCCATCGCCTCCAGAATATGGATATTTTCTCCCGGCATCTGTGCGTCTCTCACAAGAAAACACGCCGCCGCCAGAGAAGCCAATCCACTTCCGACGATATAAGCCGATTTGCCCTCGATTCCCGCCGGTTTCTCCGGGCGCGCAAACGCCTCATAATTTCCCTTCGAATAATAAATTCCCTTGCTGTTTTTCTCCTGGCTGCCGCGTTCCGTATTCCGGTAATCCGAAGCCGACTTAACCACTTTTCCTGCCTTTTTCCGCTTCGACGCCGCTGCCGCCAGCCCCGCTCCAACTGCCAGTGCCGATACCGCACCCGCTTTCCATGCTTTCTTATTCATGTCCTGATCGCCCCTGCCTTTCTTCAACTTTCAAACCACTTCTTTTTTACATTACCCCGATATCTAGTTTTTAATACTATCTAATAGTAGTTTGATAGTAAAACTTTTTTGGAGAAAAGTCAAGGGCATCATCTTCTGGCACTTCCTGTTTGCCTTTGGTCATTCCATTTTCTTACTACCTTTTGTACTGACTTTTCATGAGCTTTGGCTTTATACTTCTTGGCTTTGAATTGATTGTAAAATGTGAATCCCAAGTATTTTATCTCTATTGGTCTTCCTATTTTACTTTTCTTGCGATTTACTTTTAGAAGTAGCTTAGATTCAATATATTTTGTAATTGAGTCCATCACTCTTTGGGCAGTTTTTCTGACTTATTACTTCTATGTAATGAATTGTAAAAAAGCTTTCATTTATTATTTTTTGCCTTGCAAAATTCAAGTCGAACGTCCGTGAGACTTGGCGCGTGATTCTGGTCAGCGAAGCTGACATATTCCTATCAGAATCACTGCGCATCCTCGCGGAGCGTTTATCTCAGTCGGAGAATGGACTCCCACTGAGACAAATTTGCTATTACTCACCACCTGAAGAGGTGGGAGTCTTCTCGACTGAGATAAAAAGCACGATTAATAAAATAACCGGGAACAATAGCCCAACTCCCATACCTGCACGAATATTGTCTCCTGCACTTTGTGTAACACGTCCAACAATCCCCGGACCTATGCTTCCACCCAGGTCCCCCGCCATAGCAAGCAAAGCAAACATAGCCGTTCCACCTGCCGGAAATCTTTCTGATGAAATACTGATTGTGCCGGGCCACATAATCCCAACAGAAAAGCCACAGATAATACATCCAATCAAACCTGATATCGGATTCAACGATACAGAAGCAAGCAGGTAGCATATCACACATAAAATTCCAGATCCGATCATAAATTTCATCAGATCCATTTTATCACCATATTTTCCGAAAATTATACGACTGATCCCCATTGTAACAGCAAACATGCAGGGACCGGCCAGGTCACCAACTGTCTTTGACAGCCCCAGAGCAGCTCCGCATAAGCAGATGCCCATTGTGCCATAGCCAGTTCTGATGCACCGGAGCAAATCATCAAACATATGGAAAGCCAGAAAAGAGGTTTTCGAAACAGTTCTTTTATTCCCATTCCTTCCCCCTCATCTACCAAATGCTCGATCGGACAGGTTGCAAAATTATAGATATTTATGGCCGGAACAAGCGCCCATAAGACAGCCAGCCATTTCCAGCTGTCCATGCCAAACACCACAAAAAACAGTGTAGAGATCACAATCGTTCCCACTGCTCCCCAACAATAAAAAGAGTGAAGCAGGCTCATCGTTGCCTCTTTGTTATCAAATGGACACGCCTCCACGATCGGACTGCAAAGCACTTCAATCAGACCACTTCCGACTGCATATACAATCACACTCAGGATAATTCCAACAAGCGGTTCCGGCAAAAGCTCCGGCAAAAAAGCCAGACCAACCAATCCTGCTACGGAACATACCTCAGAAGTAACAATACAGATGCGATACCCTATTTTGTCCACAAACTTTGCACAAAACAGGTCTACCAACAACTGTGTAAGGAAAAAGCAGGTAGAAATCAATGCGATTTTTCCAAGTGCAATCTGATAATCATTATGAAATTTCAAAAATAACAATGGGGCAAAATTAGCTGCAATTGCCTGTGTAATAAATCCCATATAACAGGCTATTTTTGTTTTCCGGTAATTTGGCATGGTCATCACTCCTCGTTTTTATTGAATTATATAACATAATATCTTTATTTTTATTGATTTATTTCCAAAATTTATTGTATAATATCGTAAAGTATGTTTCAAAGAGTGGGGGTTCTATGAATATAAATACAACCTATACCAAAATCATTACAGGTGAAGATTTGATGGAGACAGCTCAGCACGGAAGCACTCTCTATCCTTTCCAGTTTTATTATGAAGATCTGTCCGTTTTTGATTTCAACTGTATCGAATGGCACTGGCATACTGAATTGGAGTTTATTTATATTGAATCCGGAACCGTTACTTTGTGGATTGGAGAAGACCAATTTCATTTAACCGAAGGAAATGGCATATTCATTAATACAAAGGTACTCCATCGCCTTTATTCTCCCTCAAAAGCCCTCATTCCCAATTTTGTATTTATGCCTTCTTTTATTGCCCCTTGCGACAGCCTGATTTATCAGAAATATATTCTGCCGATCATTTCTTACCCATTGCCATTTCTCATATTTCATAAAGAAGTATGCTGGCAAGCAAAGGTTTTATCTATCATGCGGCAAATTATTTCTGCACAGGATTCCGTTTTATCCAAAGAACTCCTTACCAGTTCTCTCCTTCAGAATCTCTGGCTGGAAATATTTGAAAATACAGACATTTCATACCAGGAAGAACACAAGGATCATTCAACCGCTTCTCAAGCCCGGTTACAGCTCATGCTGCAATTTATCCATCTAAATTACTCACGGAGTATCTCATTGGATGACATTGCAGAACAGGCAATGGTCAGTAAGAGTACCACTTTGAATCTGTTTCGGAAATATTTACATATAACGCCGGTTAACTATCTCATTAACTACCGTTTAAAACAGGCCGGTCAGTTGCTTTCAAAAACCGAGAAAAAAGTCAGTCTCATTTCTTCTGAGACAGGATTTCATAACGTTGACTATTTTTGCAGATTATTCAAAAAACGCTACCAATTAACCCCAACGGAATACCGGAAACAGAAAAGCCGCTGATTGGGACGGCGCTGCATTTCCGGCTGCCATCCGCGGGATTCTGGTCAATGCCTCCCACAACGCGGTGAGGAAGATAGGGTTTCAAGTGCGTGTTTGACCACTTTCTCTGTTTCATCCAGCGTCCAGTCGTGCATGGTCCCTGCCTTGCCGAAACTCATGCAGCCGACACACAGCTCGGAGATAAGCATTACAGCGGCTTTTAAAAAATCTGTATTGATTTTTCTGCGTGAGATGTTATAATCGGTATATACCGAAAACAAAAGGAGGAACTCGTCCATGCCAAGACCGCCACGGTGCCGTCGGATTTGTGGCGCACCACAAGTTGATACCTTCTGCCCCAATGGGTGCGAGAATACCAAGCCGATCCTGCTGACGCTGGACGAATACGAGGTCATTCGTCTGGTTGACTTGGAGCAACAAACCCACGAACAGTGTGCCGCGCAAATGGACATTTCACGCTCTACCGTGCAGGAGATTTACGAAGTCGCACGGCGCAAGATCGCAGCGTGTCTTGTCCACGGGAAACCGCTGCACATCACCGGGGGAAACTACCGCATCTGCGGAGGACAGGAGGCAGCCCACTGCGGCCGTTGGTGCCGGATGCAGAGAGCCAACACAGAAAAATCCAACAAAAAATGCAAAGGAGATTTCATTATGAAAATTGCAGTTACCTATGAAAAAGGTCAAATTTTTCAGCATTTCGGCCACACCGAACAGTTCAAGCTTTATGAAGCTGTGGACGGCAAAATCACTCATGTGGAAGTTGTTGATACCAACGGCAGCGGTCACGGCGCACTGGCAGGCTTCCTGATGCAGAACGGCGTGGACGCTTTGATTTGCGGAGGCATCGGCGGCGGTGCTCAGGCAGCACTCGCCGAAGCGGGGATCAAGCTCTACGGCGGTGTCAGTGGGGACGCTGATGCAGCGGTGAGCGCATTGCTCAGCGGAAATCTGGGCTATGACCCCAATGTTCATTGTGACCACCATGACCATGAGCACGGCGAGAAAGGTCACACCTGCGGTAACCACGGCTGCGGCAAGCATAGCTGCCATTGATATGGAACGAACACTGACACAGCTTCCGTTCTGGTCATCCTTGACCGAACACGAAATGGAAACGCTACGCCGAAGTGCCTTTGTCCGTCATTATGAAAAGGACGCATTCGTTCACAGCAGCGACAACGAATGTCTTGGAATGATGTTCGTTCTTTCCGGCAAGATCCGCACCTATCTTCTCTCCGAGGAGGGGCGGGAGGTAACGCTGTTCCGCTTGTATCCGGGAGAACTATGTGTGCTTTCTGCCTCCTGTGTTATCAGTCAGATTACCTTTGATACGCAAATGACCGCAGGAATGGATACGGAGGTTCTGATTATCCCCGCAAATGTCATTGCTACGCTCAAGGAGAAAAATCTCCATGTCCGCTGTTTTCTCTATGAACTGGCAACGAAACGGTTTTCTGATGTGATGTGGGCGATGCAGCAGATTATGTTCAAGGGATTGGATCGGCGGCTGGCAGAATTTCTCCTTACCGAAGCGGAGCGTACCGGCTCCGACACGATACGCATGACCCATGAGCAGATCGCCCAGCACATCAGCTCGGCGCGGGAGGCAGTGGCACGGATGCTCAAAAGCTTCTCGGAGGACGGACTGGTGGAGCTGAAGCGTGGTGCAATCACGCTGCGGGATAAGGACAGACTAAATCATCTAAAATAAGAAGAAATGTGACTTCGTCACAGAAGAAAATCATAGATTTGCTACAATAAAAGCAGAAAAACAGGAAGGAGTATCCACCATGAAAGAAACGAAATACGCAGGAACTCAAACCGAAAAAAACCTGATGGCTGCCTTTGCCGGTGAGTCCGAGGCACGCAACAAGTACACCTATTTTGCATCCAAGGCCAAGAAGGAAGGCTTCGAGCAGATCGCGGCGCTGTTCCTCAAAACCGCTGATAATGAGAAGGAACACGCCAAGCTGTGGTTCAAAGAACTGAACGGCATTGGCGACACCGCCGAAAACCTTCTCTCCGCCGCTGAGGGTGAGAACTACGAGTGGACGGATATGTACGACGGCTTTGCCAAAACTGCCGATGAGGAAGGCTTTCATGAGCTGGCGCAGCGCTTCCGTCTGGTTGCCGCTATTGAAAAGCACCATGAGGAGCGCTACCGTGCTCTGCTGCACAATGTGGAGATGGCGGAAGTCTTTGCCAAGAGTGAGGTCAAGGTATGGGAGTGCCGCAACTGCGGTCACATTGTGATCGGTGAGAAAGCGCCGGAAGTCTGCCCTGCCTGCAATCATCCCCAGAGCTATTTTGAGATCCACGCGGAAAATTATTAAAGAAAGAAAAGGAGAATCATCATGGAGCAGAAGTTTTACATTTGCAAGCATTGCGGTAACATCATTGCCAAGGTCAAGGACACGGGCGTTCCCGTCATCTGCTGCGGCGAGCCGATGACCGAGATCATTCCCGGCACCACCGACGCCGCCGTGGAGAAGCATGTTCCTGTCTGGACGGTGGAAAACGGCGTCGTCCATGTCAAGGTCGGATCCGTGGAGCATCCCATGCTGCCGGAGCACTACATCGAGTGGGTATCTCTCCAGACCAAGCAGGGCAATCAGCGCAAGGAACTGCATCCCGGCGAAAAGCCGGAGGTCTGCTTCGCTCTCTGCGAGGGCGATGAAGTCGAAGCGGTCTACGCCTATTGTAACCTCCATAGTCTGTGGAAAGCGTGATTCATCTTTCAAAAACCCGGTGCTTTTTGAGCACCGGATTTTTTTATCAATGTGACTTCGTCACAGAAAAATGCTTTGCCCTGCGGTATGATAAAGCCACAATCATGAAACAAGAAAGAGGTGGTGAACATGAAAATCAAGCTCAATCCCGATCCGGAGATTGTCAATACCATCAAAGAAGGACTCAAGCGCACCGGCGGATACTGTCCCTGCCGCAGGGAACGCACAGAGGCAACCAAGTGTATGTGCCAGGAGTTTAAGGAGCAAATTGCAGATCCCGGCTTCGAGGGATTTTGCCACTGTATGCTCTATTACAAATCCTTGCAGGATTAAGGGAGGAACGCTATGCTGTCAAAGAAACTGACTGCCGTAGATAAGACGCGGTGCATCGCCTGCGGTGTGTGTGAAAATACCTGTCCACTGAGAGCTGTCAGGGTGCGCCGCGGCTGCTACGCCGCCGTAGAGGCGGAACGATGCGTAGGCTGCGGCAAGTGTGTATTCGTCCTACTTGTCACGCTGGCGAATGCGGCAGGCGCTTTGCTGATCTCTACCATCACCGCCGACATGATCAACATTGCCGTGGAGGGCAGACACATGGATTGCGATCCTCGGCGGTGGGATGCTTATGAAAGGCAGCCTGACCCCCGGCACGTTCCAGGCCTTTTTCCAGTACATGAACATGTCCAGCGAACCGATCACAGAGCTTTCCTATATGACAAACCCTCTGCAATCGGCGCTGGCCTCCATGGAGCGGGTATATGAGCTGCTGGATGAGCCGGAGATGGAAGCAGAGCCGGAAGCACCGAAGCGAATCGGCCATGCGCTGGGAGCGGTGGAGTTTTCCCACATTCGCTTTGGCCAATTATTGGTGAATCGACATTTTGTTTCCTTTATCCACTCATTTTTATGATGTTCCAAGCACTTGATTCAAGGCAGAAAGTCATGTCGCATCACTTAATACTACAGCCCCTTCTTTATTTCTTCAATTGTCATCTCATATACTTCTGTTACTTTTTCCATTGCTTCCGGTATCCCCGGCTGCTCTCCGGTTCTATCTCTCAAAAGTTCTGTCAACTCATGACTAACCTCATACAGACGGTCAAAAGAAAGATTCTGACACACCCCTTTCAGTGTGTGTGCACCGCGAAAAGCATCTTCATAATTTTTATTTTCCAATGCCTGTTTTAACTGTATATAACTCTGATCTTCAAGGAACTTTAATGCAAATCTCCGAATCAGTGCTTCGCTGTGAAGGCGTCCCAAGACAGCTTCATAGTTTCCTCCAATAGCTTCGTAACACTCTTGCATTGTCATATTTTAGTCCTCCTGTCAATTGTATTCCACTAATTCATGAACCTCTGCTAATCAATTATATACATACCTTAAAATCGTTTTTATAACTTCATCAATCACAATCGGCTTTGACAAATGTGCGTTCATTCCTGCATCCAGTGATGCCTGAACATCTTCTGCAAACGAATTAGCTGTCATTGCTATAATAGGAATGTTTTTTCCATCCGGTCTGTCATTCATTGCCCTGATTGCTTTTGCTGCTTCATAACCATTCATTTCAGGCATCATGATATCCATCAGGATTACATCAAATGTGCTTTCCGGATGATTTCTGAAAATCTCAACAGCATTCTTTCCATCCACAACTCTTTCTACATTCATCCCGAACTCTTCCAACTGCACGGCAGCAATCTCTGCATTCAGTTCATTATCCTCTGCAAGAAGGACATTCACACCTGTAAGATTCACCTTTTCAGAAATACCTGTGTCTGACTTATTACATTCCTTATCTGTAATTTTCAAAGGAATATCCACAGTAAATGTGGTTCCCTCATGCTTTTTACTCTGCACGGAAATGGTTCCACCCATCATATCTACATACTTCTTTACGATAGCCATCCCCAGTCCAACTCCATGGTACTGCGTTCTCACATCGGAATCTTCCTGTGCAAATTCCTCAAAAACTTCTTTTGTAAATTCCTCACTCATGCCAATACCAGTATCCGAAATGCGGTAACGCATATTTATATATCCATCCCCGCCCTTTTCCAGACACCGGGCTTCAAATGTAATCGTCCCTCCATCCGGAGTGTATTTTACGGCATTGCTCAGAATATTGACCAGCACATCACGCAGGCGTGCAGGATCCGCAAGTACATTTGGAATCTTTGCTTCTTCACGCTGAATCTTAAAGTTGATATCCCTGTTCGTAAGAAAGCCTTTTGTAATATCCAATGCAGAATCTGTAATGTTTTTCACATCCGCCGGTACCGGATTGTATTTCACTTTTCCACTTTCGATGCGGGTCAGATCTAATACATCATTGAGCAGCGACAGTAAATGCTCTGAGCTTTCGTCAATCTTTTCCAGACAATTTTTCACCTCGTCTGACGGATTGTTTTTCATTGCAATACCGGTAAATCCTATGATTGCATTCATCGGTGTCCTCATATCATGGGACATATGTGACAGAAATGCTGTTTTTGCCTTGGTTGCAGCCTGTGCATGCTCTGCCAATTCCGCCATTTCCTCAGCTTTCTCCTGGGCCGCCTTCTGCGCTTTTTTTCTTGCACTGAGACGCACCATTATCACAGCCATAGCAGTCAGCAGCCATCCAAAAATAAGAAGAACCCAAACAGTAACAGCAGGATGCAGACGGATCCAGTCAACAAATGTCAGCTCTGTTGCTTTGTGTGTAGTATACTGTGCTGCAAGATCTTCAATAAGATATTGTGGCATGGCATACATTGCTTTCGTCAGAATACCAGCCAGCGCATGGTTCTCAGTTGATGAAATTACCATGCGGTAGGTGAATGTAGGCTGCTCCAGCAGAGTATATGTCATGGTGCCCGTAGTGTCACTGTTCACAAACGCCTGTGCCATGTAATAGTAGACGAAGGCAGCATCTGCTTTACCCTCACGGACAGCTTCCATCATTTCCTGTCGGGTACTGCACATCAGCTTTTCTGCACCGGGTGCCATTGCATCTTCAATTGACTTTGATGCTGTCTGGTCAACAGTAGCAACAACATTAATTTTTCCATCAAAGTCACGCCGTGTCACCCTTGCCAGCTGCATCGTAATGAAAGGTGCAGTAATCCCCCATTTTTTCGTTTCAGCATAGTTATCTGTTTCCAGGCGTGCATCGATGCTCATATCTGTGGTTTCCGTATTTTTCTGATAAGCAATATACTCATCTCTGGTATCAGGTGTAAGAAACTCATAGGAAATCCCGGCATAGTCTGCAATTTTCCGGAAGTAATCCGGGATAATATCCTTCATCTCACCATTTTCATTATAAGAATATGGATAACGGGTCGGATCACACAGAACATGAAGCGGGTTGTCCTTGGAATACTGTGAAATAATACTTTTTTCTTTCTCCGTATATTCCAGATTCTTAGTTTCGATGCTTTCATAATTTTTATTATAAAGTGTCGTTTTCCAGTCACCCTCAACTGCATTCATCTGGTCGATTGCATAATTGATCTCATTCAGCAATTCTGTATTACCTTTTTTAACAATGACATAGAAATCGCTGCTGCCAAATTTATCCACGATTCGCTCATTGTTTGTTTTTCTCAGAGAACTGGTAACAATCGCATCAACTTTTTCGCTCTGAAGGGCTTCCTTCATTTCTGCGGTCGTATCAAAATAAGATGGAACATATGTAAATCCTTTGTTGTCTGCAAAATCCGCAAACTCTTCATTCCGGGTGTTTCCGTTCAAAAGCGCCACACGCATACCGTTGTAAGTGCTGTAATTGCCGTCCACAATCGTGCTGTTGTCACTGAGGACGGTCAGCATCCCATAATTGGTTCCGATGGGACGTGAAAAATCAAACTTTTCTTCTCTGTCCGGTGTTTTGCGGGCAGATGTTACCATGTCGATCTCGCCATCTTCAAGCATCTGCTGCATATCATCCCAGCTCTGATCGTATCCGACATATTCGTAATCTACATCCCAATAACGGGCCATCAGACGAAGAAAATCATAGCCATATCCGCTGCGGTTGCCTTCTTCATCCATCACATGATAACCATCCATGGCAAAGAAACCGACTTTGACAGTTTCATGCTGCGAACTGTCCTCGGCTGCATATGCAGTCTGGGGAGAAAATATTATACACACGCATACAAAAGTCAGTAACACTGCCACATATTTCTTAGCTCTCGAAATCATATTAAATCTCCTGGTCAACCTCCTGGTTTAATAAAATTGCACTGTCGCATCAAATCCATTTGTCACTGTTTAGTGACCTGCGGTTCGGTACCCCCCCCCCACCAGATTTTATGCTTCTGATCGTCTTTTCCAGCACCTTCATCTCAACCGGTTTTGAAATATGTGCATTCATACCGGCTGCCAGAGAATTCTGAATGTCCTCCGAGAATGCATTGGCAGACATTGCAATGATTGGAATCTTCTTTGCCGCTTCATGGGAGCTTCTGCGGATTGCCTTCGTTGCATCATAACCATTCATAATAGGCATCTGCACATCCATCAGAATCATGTCATAATCACCTGGAGCAGACTGTTCAAATGCTTCCAAAATCTCTTCGCCATTTTCACAAATGGTACATTCCGCACCTTCAATCTTTAACAGTTCTATCAGGATCTCCGCGTTCAACTCATTATCCTCTGCACACAGGAATTTCATTCCCTGCAGAATATTTCCATCCTGCTCATCTGTTTCTTCTTGTGCCGCCAGAGCAACCGTTCTATCCTCTGCAATTTTCAGATCCAAGAGAACCTCAAAACAGCTTCCCTGTCCCAATTCACTCTCCACATCAATGGTACCTCCCATTGCCTCAACCAGATTCTTAGTAATCGCCATTCCAAGTCCGGTTCCCTGTATTTTATTTGTAAGGGAACTTTCCGCACGGGTAAACGCATCAAAAATTGTATCCTTGAAATCTGCCGACATTCCCATACCATTATCACTAACTAAGAAACGGTACTTTGCATAGACAGATGACTTTGTCTCACATTCTTCTACAAAGAACTGAATTTCCCCACCTTCCTGGGTATACTTCACTGCATTGGAAAGCAGGTTGCTGAAAATCTGCATCAGGTGAACCTGATCCGCATTCACCCACTCATGCTGAATATTTTCTTTTATGATTGTAAGGGTCTGCTGCTTTTCATATATTTGAGTATGAAATATAGTGTCAAGTTCCTGTACAAGATCCAGAATAGAAAAGTCAGAATACTTGAAGACTGTTTTTCCTGCCTCAATCTTGCTCATATCCAGAACATCATTGATAATTCCTAACAGGTGCTGTGATGAAATGTCTATTTTTTCTGCATACTCTATAACTTTTGCTTTATTACCTGCATCATGCCTGATCAAAGATGTGATACCAATGATTGCATTCATAGGTGTACGAATATCATGTGACATATTAGACAGGAAATCCGTTTTCGCCTTATTTGCATTTTCAGCTGTCTGCAAAGCCTCTGTTGCAACGTTCTTTGCCTTTTTCAGTTTTTGATTGACTACTTCCATTTCCTTCATTGTTTGTAAATGAAGTTCATTATTTCTTTTTTCATATTCTGCTTTTTGATCTGCAAGACTAAGTCTGGAAATACTGTAGAATAATCCGGCAAAAAGTAAAAATATATAACCTGCCATGAGTATTGTTGTAAACAACACCGTTTTCTGGTAATCCCTCAGCACATTGTCAACAACTCCCCTTTCCACAATACATACCAAAATGGTGTTGTTGCTTTCTATCGGGCAATACCCCAGATAATAGGGGTTCTGTTTTCCCAAAAGTGCAACTCCGGATTCTCTGTTATCAAACTTCTTTTTGAACAAATCAGCCTCTTCTTCTGTAATAGCCTGTTCTCCTTTTAAATGTTTTAACAGAGAATAATTACGCAGGTATTTATCACCACTCTGGTTCGTATATGTAATATTTCCGTCATTATCCAGCATGAACAAATATGCTTTCCCGTCATAACCTTTCAGTTTTAACATGGAATCCAGTTTCGAATGATCAAACACAGCTCCAATTGCCGTATAAGTTTCCCCATTGATGGTATATTCCTGACATGGAATCGCAACCAAATAACCGTCTTTTTTCTTCTGAGCATAATCAAGACGCACCAGTTTTCCAATATTGTATCCGTTCTTTAAATCCAGCAGAAGTTTACTTGGCATATCAATCCGCATTTTTGTTCCACCTGCTGATATTGCCTGACCATTTTCCTGAAGGAATATAAGTGTACTTTTCAATTCTTTTTCCCATGCTTCAAAGAAACTTTTGTTCACATCCGTTTCAAGAGACAGCTCCCTCTCATGAAGTAAAAATTCCTCAACCAACTGCAGCTGGCTGTAGTACCCACTCACTTGAAGATCATAGGTCTGCTGCATCTGTTCAACAACAGCTCCCATACTGCTTTTTCCATTTTCACTGATATACTTGCTAGACTTACTTATAAGATACTTTATACAAACTACGCTTAAAAGAATAATAAGTAGTATAAGCAACAGCCTTGTTATTTTTTTTCTTTTATTTACCGTTTGTTCTATCTCCACTTTTACTGTTCAACCTCTATATAATCTTCCGGTGCTGACGGCTGCTGTCCTTTTGACATTGCTTCGATCCATGCACTTGATAATGTTGTATCTTTAAGCTGCTCAATCTCACATTTCGGATTTATTTTTTTCAAAACAGACATTGTGGTGTCTGTAAGAAGAATCGAGTATTCCTTTTCTTTGTCTATTTTCTTATCATTAACTGTCAAGTCCTTTAATGAAAATCCACTTTCCTCTTGATTGACGATCATTTTCATACCGGATGCAATTGGTAATTCGTATTTATTGGTTACATAAAAATTCTCATCCGCATCGGTGAAATAATTTTCCACGAGTTCACAAACCTGTTTACCACTAATTTTTGTAAAATATAATGCTGTATCTGAACTCTTTGCTGTCATCATGCCAACCCGGCTATTGGTGCATTCTCCTTTATATATAGAAGAAGTGAAATAATAATATGGTGCCAGAGCCAGCTGTGCATCATTTTCTTCTCTGATCGTAGTTAAAATGGAAGATGCTGCATCACGGCCATTTCTATCGTTCAGTGAAATGGAATATTCATTTTCAAAATTCACCGTTGCTTTTTCTTCTGGAGCTTTACGATTCATTACACTGCGCAAAGTATCATAAGCCTGCGTTTCATCCATTTCCCCTGACAGTAACCCGTGAACAGCCTCAAGACTTGCATCAAATGATTTTTGAGCGGAATATCGGATATAAACAGCATTATTTTTAATTTCCTCTTCCAGTCCAGGTACATCCTGCATCATGGTTGGAACGTCTGTATTCAATGAAATAACACCGCTTCCATCCGCAATCAGCTTTTGCCCCTCTTCTGAAATCATACAATCCAGCACATCCAGTGCAGTATCCAGTTTCTCCCGGTCTTTTTCCAGGTTTTTGTTAAATGCAATGTTTAATGACGGAGTCATGTACACATAGGATTCATCCGATGTCTGTGAAAAGTAAGGAATACGGAGCAGCTCCGCATCCATCTGTTTCTGCAGCTGCTGCATAACCGTCGGATGTCCATGAAACATTGCTGATTTTCCCTCGACAAACATCTGGGTTCCTGTACTGATGTCAATATTGATATCTTCTTTGCCAAAATGCGAGTCCTTAAGAAACTGACTGGTTTCTGAAAAAATACGTTTCCATAATATATCATCAAACTTCACTTCATCCGCTGCAGTCTCTGCACCGTTTCGCCATTCAATACCATCCAGGCTTGTAAACTCACCGATTGCCGCCGCCTGGATGATTTCATTATTAGACCAGTCTTCCCCAAGATCCATGGAATACGGTTTTATGCCATTATCATAAAACTGCTGACAGGCCTGTACATATTCCTCATAATTTTCTGGAATCTTTACGCCATACTGATCAAACAGTGTTTTGTTGGCAATGATCGTCTGAGGAATACCACAGATTGGCAGCCACTGGATTTCATCCTCCGCATTCTTATAATATTGCACCGCATAGGAATAATACTTAGAAACAACATCATAAGAAGCAAAATCCATAAGATAAGGCTGTAAGTCCTGTGCATCTGTTCCAGAAAATCGACGTACTGTTATGATATCCGGTAATTCATCATGTTCTTTAAAATAACTGTATAAATCGGTATCATTGTTCCCAATAATAAATTCAATATCCTGATCAGGAAACTGTTCATGGATATAGGGTGCAATATTTTTCATCAAACGATTTTCCCACAGATAAACGGTAAGATGATCATCATTTTTAGATACTTCTTTCTTTGACTGTCCACATCCAGACAAGACAGCAGTTGCTACAAGTACACCTGACACCACTGCTATCAGACAACGTTTTGCCTTTTTCATACTTTACCTCTTTCCTGATAAAGTCATTATAGTTACGCCTATGAAATAACACCACAAAAAAGCACTGTCAGACAGACAGTGCACCTCATTTTATGCAACTGGCTGCCATTTTACAGGCCCTGTAGCTTTGCGTCCCAGACTTTCATCTGGTTTGCCGATTTCCTTATTATAGCTTTTAAACTTATGCAAAAAACTGGTTTTATTATACTATAGCGCTCTACTGTACACAAGAAAAACATTACCGTTTTAACACCTGAAAACAAAAAAAGAACAGCCGATATATATACTCGAACTGTTCTTCTACTTCCGAAGTCCACGAAGCATTGACATTACTGTTTCCTGCTCATTTGCATTCAGATTGTTCCATATCCCTAGAACTTCTTTCTGTTTTTCTGTCAGATTCTCTGAATTACCTTCCTGAAAAAACTGCGATAATGTCACGCCCAAAGCTGCACATATTTTTTCAAGTGTGATCAGCGACGGCAAGTTTTCCTGCGCCATGATCCTTCCCAGTGACGACTGGGAAATTCCCGACAGCTGCGATAATCTGTATTTACTGATATCACGCTTTTCACATAAAGATGTTATTTTATCCGCAATATACTTCTCTATCTGCAAGTAACTATACCTCATTTCCGCTATTACATGTTCTTATTGTACCTGTAATAATGAAAAAATATTAGTAATCAACTTTGCAAGTATTTATCCCCATCATGGGAAGTATACGGATAAAAAAATATAAAGATACTTTCGTTTCCGAAAAAGTCATTTTCGCTTATATCGTTTTTATAATAACACAGACAGTTATGTTTGTCACATAAAAGTTTGAAACCCCAAACAAAAAAATAAGCCTTCTCATACCGCGGAGCCGCATATCCGCGGATAAATCCCCATCCCAGAGGGATCACCCTTCTGATGAATATAAAGGCTATTCGCAGATGGCTACACAATCTGACATGGATGCCTTTTAACAGAAAGTTCACAGCTCATATAATAACACTATATTGACGTGACACGAGTATGTGAGTATACTGTAAGCCATGTGGAGGTTGTGCGTATGTCAGCAACAGTTGGTGCTTTATGCATTGAAATGGATATGCAGTCTGTGAATGGGCTTGTAGAGCGAACAAGAAGAGCATCCGTTTATGTTGGAGCTATGGCAGGATGTGTGCTGTTTTTGCTTTGTGCTGTCTGCTTTATCGGCTACAAAAGAAAAAGAGAAGATGAAATTGAACAGACGATTTTGTTGCGCGAGGCTGCGGAAAAAGCAGAGACCGCAAACAGAGCAAAATCATCCTTCTTACTTAACATGTCACATGATATTCGATCACCTATGAATGCTATTATCGGATTTACGGACATTGCACTGAACCAGACAAATGTATCTGAAATTCACGATAGTCTGCAAAAGGTAAAAATAAGTTCAGAGCATCTGCTGTTTTTATTGAATAATGTACTGGATCTTAGCCGTATCGAGAACGGAAAGGTAAGCTTCTCACCTGAGCCGGAGAATTTGCCTGTCCTAATAGATAATGTGATTGCTATCGTGGATGGACTCCTACTGAATCGTGATTTAACATTTGAGATACATCGCAACATCCCCAAAGAACTTTATGTTCTGACGGATGCAACAAAAATTCGTGAGATATTGACGAATCTTCTGAGCAATTCGGTCAAGTTTACAAAAGATGGCGGAACGATTACTTTTGAAATTAGTATCAAACCGGGCATAGACGAACGGCATATTGTAAGCAGTTATGCGGTAAAAGACAATGGCATTGGTATGAGTGAAGAATTTCAGAAAAGGCTGTTTGAACCCTTTTCACAGGAGGATAACGGCGCACGAACACATTATGCCGGAACGGGGCTTGGAATGGCAATTTCCAAGCAATATGTAGAACTGATGGGCGGTACAATTACGGTTCACAGCAAGAAAGGGTGTGGTTCGTCTTTTACAGTAGAAATTCCTATGGAACTTGCAGACCCAAAACAGATACCTGAGCTGAATCTGATACAGGATGTCAGCCTTAATGGAGTAAAGGTTCTTCTCGCAGAAGATAATGAGCTGAATGCGGAATTGGCAATCACGCTGCTCGAAGAAGCAGGTATGCATGTAACTCGTGCAGTAGACGGACAGGACGCAGTTGCTTGTTTTGCCAACAATCCAGCAGACACATATGATGTGATTCTAATGGATGTCCTGATGCCTAAAATGAATGGGCATCAGGCGGCAAGGGCAATTCGTGCAATGAGCAAGGAGCGCCCAGACGCTGCGAAAATTCCAATCATCGCACAATCTGCAAATGCTTTCAAGGAAGATGTACAGGCATCCTTGGATTCTGGAATGAACGGACACATTTCAAAGCCATTCAATATAGATGCAGTGACCACTGCAATAAAACAAAATATAAAGAGATAGAAGATTGAGCAACAATCCGCTAACTATCAGAGCATCGTTCAAGGGTTATTTGGACGGTGCTTTTTCTATACCCATTTTGCAGAGAGGTGGTGCGCTATTTCATAAAGCAGCAGCCCGCACACCTGGAAGCTTTCGACGAAGCCCTGGTAAAGCGCTGGCTTGAGCGGATCATTGTCTGGGAGGACCACTTCACTGTGGAGCTTAAGTCCGGACTGAAAATTGATATTGGAGAGTAATCCCGTAAATGCACGAAACCCTCTCGACCATGATGGCCGGGAGGGCATTTTCTATATCCACAAACTAAAACTTCATTCCATTTGAATACTAATAATGCCGTATATTTGTCTCTAAAGGGCAAATATGCAGCATTTCTTTATTCTTTATGTGCGTGATCGTACATCTTTTGAATATCCTCCGGCAACTTATCCGGTATCATACTACGGCAATGATCATTTGAAGGTTATAGTGTTTGGTATCGCGTGTGACCTGACGAGAACCTTCGGTTTGAACTATTCGGAAATTCCGAATAGTTAAATCTTCTTCAAGCTCTGAATCAGCATAAATCTTCTTGATACAAAGTCTATTCGCAGATTGCTACGCAGAAGGACTTCGATGCATTTTAACAGAAAATCCACAGCTTGTATAATGATATTATGTTGACATCACCCGAACTTCTGCATATACTATACTTGAATGGAGGTGTTCTGTATGGCAACAACTAATTTAAATATTCGTACAGACAAGGCAATCAAGGATCAGGCGGAGGAAATCTTCAATGAGCTTGGTCTGAATATGACAACTGCTGTAAATATATTCCTGAGAACCGCTATCCGTGAGCATGGTATTCCTTTTGAATTAAAACTGGAAGTACCGAATGATACCACAGCCGCTGCCATTGAGGAAGGCAGAAAAATGATGAAGGATCCTTCTGCTCCGCGTTATTCCAGTATGGATGCGCTTAAGGCAGCTCTCGATGTATGAAATACGACATTCAGTTTACAAATCAATTTAAAAAGATTTGAAGCTTGCCAAAAAGCAAAATAAAAATCTTGATAAGCTGTTTGAGGTAATCGATATTCTGGCGAATGGCGGTACGCTGGAAGCAAAATACAGAGATCATGATCTTACAGGCAACTATAAAGGCACGCCTGAATATCACATCGAACCAGACTGGCTGCTTATTTATGAGATTCGTGGAGAAGTTCTTCTTTTGATGCTTTATCGCCTTGGTTCACATTCTGAGCTGTTTAAGAAATAAGTACAAATCGGAAGTTGTAGGAGGAAATTTTTAATGAATATAACAGTTTATCTTGGGGCAAACGAAGGAAATGACCCATGCTTACGAAAAGCAGTTGAGGAATTGGGGGCATGGATTGGAAACAGTGGAAATG